>DATLAV010000235.1:0-10444 GCA_035527235.1 Patescibacteria group bacterium
GACGGCGATGATCATCGAGGCGTCCTGTATCCACTTGTTCCCCCGTGAGATCACCCCGTGGATCTCCTTCAGCACTTCCGGGTCCCTCACGAAGACTAACCTAGAGGGCTGGTTGTTGAAGCACGAGGGTGCCAGGCGGGCGCTTTCAGCGAGCTCCCTGATCAGATCATCCGTTATCTCGACCAGGTCCAGGGACCTGTACGCTCTCCTAGTCCTGATGGCCTCTTTGACCTCCATCTGTGAGTCCTCTGGTCAGGCTAGCTCCGAGAGCCTCTTCTTCACGGCCTCGACACGGTTCGCGACCCTGACCTTGATCCACGCCTCCGCTATCTTTCCCTCGGGGTTGACGAGGAAGGTGCTCCTGACGACGCCATGGTACTCCCTTCCGTACATCGTCTTCAGCTGCCAGACGCCGTACTCCTCTAGGACGCCATGCTTAGGGTCGCTGAGGAGGGTGATCGTAAGCCCATGCTTGGTGCAGAAGTTGCTGTGGCTCTTCACTGAGTCGGGGCTGACTCCCAGCACCGTCGCCCCCATCTCCTCAATATACTGTTTGTTGGCCGTGAAGTCGATGGCCTCCAAGATGCAGCCCTTGGTGTTGTCCTTGGGATAGAAGTAGAGGATCACCCACCCCCTCTTGAAAGAGTCAAGGCAGACCTCGTTACCGTCCTGATCGGGGAGGCAGAACACAGGCGCGTCGTAACCGACGCCCAGCTTCGCTTTCTCAGTCAAAAATGAAACCCCACGCGAAAATCCGAGACAAAGTTATTTAAACAAGGTGCAGCGTCGGCATCGCCGAACACCGTACAAACTGACCGTGATACGACCCGCATGGAAAGAGTGAAGGGTGTCAGTTTTCGTGGGTGTGTTCATGGGTGTGCCTGCGGAGGTTGAAGAAAGCCCTCTGCACGACCTCGGGGGTGGCGGGGTGGATATACATGGACGTCTGGATCGATGAGACAGAGCGGCTCTCCGTGTTCATGGCGTTGACGATCTCCTGCATTAATATCGGCGCGTAAGGCCCGATGATGTGGCCGCCCAGTATCCTGAACGTCTCGTTCTCGACGATGACCTTCACGAAACACTTCTCCACCCCCATCGCGAAGCCCTTCGCCGTGTCACTGTACTCATAGTAGCCGGTCAATATGTCATGCCCCTTCTCCCTCGCCTCCCGCTCCGTCATCCCCACCGAGGCAACCTGAGGATGGCTGAAGACTGCATAGGGCACCGCCGAGTAGTCTACGGGCGTCTTAACGGGGCCGATGAAGTTCGTCCACGCGATCTGGGTCTCATAGTTTGCTACGTGCTTGAACATGTGCTTCCCGATGGCGTCGCCGAACGCCCAGATCCTGGGCTTGCTGGTCTCCAAGTATTCGTTGACTTTGATGAACCCCCGGTCGTCGAGTTCCACTCCCGTCCTCTCGGGCTTGAGGAGGTCAGCGTTGGAGCGCCTGCCCGTCGCCATGAAGATCTCCTCTGCCTTGAAACTGTTCCTCTTCCCGGTTCCTTTGTCGACGACGACAACCTCCTTCAGGTCGCCCTTCCTGGATGCCTCCACGGCCTCCACGTCCGTGTGAATGGACATACTTTCGGCCATAGAACTTTCGAGGAGCTCCGAGACCTCGGGCTCCCCCTCCTTAATGAGGCGGGGGCTCCTGCTCAGGAGGGTTACCTCAGTCCCGATGCTTGAGAAGAAGTGGGCCATCTCGACGGCGACGAAGCCTCCTCCTACGATAGCTAGGCTGTTAGGTCTTTCCGTGAGGTCCCAGACGGTCTGGCTGGTGAGGTAGCCTGCCTTCTTCAGCCCCTTGATGGGGGGTATTAAGGGTCGGGCGCCGGAGACGATGAAGGCGTTCTCGGCGCTGAAGGTCTCCCTTCCCGCCTTCATGGTGTAGTCTGAGACGAACTCGCCGACATCCCTGAAGAGGGTGAGGTTCTTGGCGTGCTTGACGCCCTCCTCCATGTGGCCCCGATCCTCCGCAATCATACTCCGGCTCCGTTCCATGATGTAGGCGAAGTCGATCTCCTCGATCCGGGCTTTTACGCCAAGTTTCTCAGCCTCCCTGATGACGTTGATCACGTCGGCGGGGAAGATTACGTTCTTCGAGGGGATGCATCCCCGGTTCAGGCAGGTTCCGCCGAGAAGGCCCATCTCTACGACCGCGACCTTCATCCCCCTGTTCAGGGCAGCGCTCGCGATGGACATCCCCGAACCCGAGCCGATGACGAGGACATCAAAATTCTGCATATTGACCAAATAAAACTGAGGAATGAAGGTTAAAAAAGGCGTCTGAGTTGAAATGCCTTTACTCAGATTTCTAATAATGAAACAGTGTAGAATTATTATGATTCCAGTTTTATGGTGCCGTACCTGTCGTAATAGTTTATCCAGAGCTGCTTCATCTCGTCGTCGAGGCTGTCCTTGATGAGGTCGTAGATCGTTTTGATGTTCTCCAGGGGGAACACCTTGACCCCGACCTCGTTCTCCAGGTACTGGACGGCGCCCTGATCGGAGATGTTTTCTGTGTCCCCGAGCCTTTCCTGCCGGTCTACGGCGATGATGAAGCCTACGACCTTGTGGTCCCCGAGTAGCTTGAGCTTCTCGATGGACTCCACCTTGGTGGCGCCCGTGGTGATGGTGTCGTCCACCACCAGTATCCTCTGGCCCTGCTTGAAGTAGCCGGCGCCGACGATGACCCTGTCCGCGGAGAGGTCACCGTACTCCTTCTCCTCCTTGCGGTCATACATATACCTCTTGTCCAAACCGTAGAGCTCGTTGAGCCCTTCACAGGTGAGGGTGGCGAGGCCGATGCCCTTGTAGCTGGGGCCAAAGACGTAGTCAAAGTCCTCGATCTCCCCCTGCTCCCTGAGGAGGGCGATGTAGCTGGCGAACGCCCACTTAACCGCCCCAAGGGACTCTCCATCCGTGAGGGCGCCCAGGTTCACGAAGTAGGGGGACTTCCTGCCGCTCTTCAACGTGAAGGGTTCATCTGGGCTCGTCGGCAGCCTCAGAGCCCCCTTCTTGATGAGGACATCGAGGAAGACCTGCTCGATCTTCTCCTTGGAGACCAGGCCGCCTCCCTCCAATGTGAAGTCGGGGTCGTTGATGAAGTCGAGGATAGACCCGTAGTAGAGGATGGAGCCGCAGTAGGTGCAGTGGAGTTTCGTCGTCTCGACGCAGCCATCGGCCTCCACGTTGAAACTCGTCTTTGGGGGAGCGTACTCCTCGTTGGTGGGGCAGAGGGAGTTGGGGCACTTGAAGATGCCTTCTATGATCTCCGGGAGCTGGATTCGCCTCTTCTCCTTGACCTGCCAGTCGGAGATAATGTTCAGCGTAGCCGACGGGGCCACAAGGGCGACGAGGTCAATCTGCCTCGACGTCAGGTAGGTCCCCTCCACCTTGATCAGGTCCTTCGTGCCCAAGCTCTTGCTGTCGACGTTCTGGGCTATAAGGGCCCTCGCGTTGGGGTCGACGTTCAGAAGCCGGAGGACCATGAAGGCCTTACCCGGGGGGATGTGATCGACGACGATGCCGTTCTCGATCTTGCTCACGAGGAGCTGCCTATCGGACAACTAGTTACCCCCTCTAAACCTAACCACTGGGTAGAAAAACCTTGCTTTCGCACTTGGAGATGCTGTCTGACAACGTCGCTGCATAAGGATGCTTATTTACCTTTTGAATCCAGATAGGTATGAGCCGTTGAAGGCTGACAGTGATCGCAGGGTGAGAGAGAAACCGTCGTCCCATCACGATGAGGGCGAGCGCAGCAGTGGGAGGGTCCTGGGAGATCTCTATGATCTGGAGGAGGGCGTGGAGGGGGGATCCGACGCACTACACAAGCTCCTGGGACAGCTCCTCGACAGGATGATCAGGAAGAAGCTAGGCTACTACACATGACCCGAAAGGGGAATCGTTTATACCTTCTCCTTCTCAACATTAGTCGATATACATGAGCAATAGAAGCTTCGATTACCGTGAAGATAGGGACTACAGAGCGTCTCAGGTCGCCGGCTTCATCTCCCGTCACTCGGGTCTAGTCGCCGTACTGCTGATAGTGGTTGTCTTCGGCGGGGCCATCTACGTGCAGGGATTCGCCAGGGTGCCCTCGGGTTACAGGGGCGTCCTCCTCACCTGGGGGAAGGTAGAGGACAGGATCCTGTCGGAGGGGCTCAACTTCATGATTCCCTTCATGCAGTCGGTGGAGCTGATGAACGTCCAGTTGCAGAAGGCGGAGTCCACTGAGGACACTGCCACCAGGGACCTTCAGCAGGTCACGACGACAGTGGCTGTGAACTTCAGGTTGAACCCGAACATGGTGAATCGGATCTACAGTGATCTCCGGCAGGACTACGTCTCGCGTGTCATCAAGCCCAACATCGAGGAGTCTCTGAAGGCTGCCACCGCCCTTTACACCGCCGAGGAGCTCATCAGCAAGAGGACCATCGTGAAAGCGACGTTAGACGACATCTTAGCCGAGAGGCTGATGATCTTCGACATCGAGGTCGTCTCGGTCTCGCTGACGGACTTCCAGTTCAGCCCAAGCTTCAAGGCGGCCATCGAGGCCAAGGTGACAGCGGAGCAGTCTGCGCTGGAGGCGAAGAATAAGTTGGAGCAGATCAGGTACGAGGCCCAGCAGCAGATCATCCAGGCTGAGGCCTTGAAGAACGCAACCATCGCGATAGCGGAGGGTGACGCCCAAGCCGCGATCATCGAAGCGGATGCAACCGCTGCGGCCATCGAGGTGATCACGGCCCAGATGACTGCCGAGTACGCCCAGTATCTCTGGCTGACCCAGTGGGACGGTAAGCTCCCTGCGGTCGTCGGGGAGGGCACGGGGCTGATCATAGACATCAACTCCCTCGTGGACGAGAGCCCCTGACAGGACCGCGTCAGTATTTTTATTCCTTTTTTTAAATATCTGAGGGCAATTGTGGTTAGGTCAAAGTTATAATATCCTATCGGCGTAATTAGGATCCATGTCAGAGGAGAAGCTATCCAAATTTCTTGAGACGGGCACCGACTGGGAGAAGCTCAAGACCTCAGTTCCGGGGGTCTTCATCCAGAAGCTGCCCCCCTACAGGTCCTCCCCCGCCCGGCTGGCCGTCGAGGTGAACCCCGTCGACGCCTCCGGTAACCCAACGAAGCGGAGGGGACTGCTGCTGAGGTACATCGACGAGTTCGAGACCTTCAGGGAGATACTGAATGACGAGAAGTTGCCCAAGCTCCTTGAGATGCTCGACGCCGCAAACCCCGGCCCAGGCAGGGGGAGCAGGCAGAAGAGGGATGATGTCATAGAGATCTAGGGACGGCGGTCCCAAACATTCTTTTTTGATTCTGGAGGGGCGCTTCTACAAGTCAAATAATTTGAAGACCTGTATCTTAGTCCGACATCGAGTGGAGGAGCTGCTCGCCGAGGTCGGTGAGCTCGAACCTGGAGCCGAACTTCCTGATGATCCCGTGTTTCACCAGCCTCTTCCTGGTCCCGAGGGGAACCTCATCCACAATTATTTTCCCCTCCAGGAGGCTGAGGAGCGCGGACTTGTAGAACTGGATCATGTTGCTGATACTCCTGTCAACAGCATAGTTTTCAGTGTCGGTGACAGTAGAGCTCATTTCATCATCACCTGAAAATAAAAATCTATATTAAGGAAACGGATTTCTGGTCCATCTCTTTCCGCTGCCATGTTTCTCACGTCTCCGTCGCAGTGAAAGTGAAGGAGGCTTTCCCCCACCTCCCGTTGATCCCCCTGATGAACTGGACGGAGAGGGCAAGTTCGAGGGCTATGGCCGCTCCGATAGCTGCAGTCGCCTGCGGGGATGCTCCCAGAATCCATAGAGACGCTACCTCGATCATCGTGAGCAGGGGCACCACAGCGGCGGAGAACTTGATGAGCACCCTTACATCGAAGAACATGGTGTTGGTCCAGAGAGCTGTGAGGTAAGCCGTCACTGCGACAGTGTAGATCGAGGTCACCTCGGAGACGACGATGGCTGGAATGAGCAGCCCCAACTCGCCGCGGAGTGCGGCGATGAGGGTGACGTAACCCGCCGAGATGCCGGCGGTGATGAGGAGGTAGATGAGTATCTTCGCCCAGACGACGCGGTCTACGGTCATGGGCATGGCGTTGAGGCACTCGTTGGGCTCCACGACCGTCAGCCAAGAGTAGGTGATCACACCCATGAAGCCGACGAATCCGGCGTAGGAGACGACGTTGAAGGGCAGGGGGATTCCTACGCCTTCCTCAAAAAGCCAGATGATGAAATAGACCCCCAGGAGGACGCCGACGTAGCCCATGGTGACCTGCGCCATGGTGCCACTCCTCCTCAGCTCAAGCCACTCCTTCGCCATCAGAGTGCTCATGTCCTTGGTAAAGGCGAACCTCCCCTCGGTGGGAAGCAGAATGCTCCTCTGACTGTGCTGGACGGAGTCGAAGCGCTCCTTGACCGCGAGGGTCCCCGCCACAGAAAACGCGGACGCCACCAACAGTGAGGCGACTAGGAGCAATGGATTTCCACTGCTCCAATACCCCAGCGGGAACAGCAGGTGACCCAGCTTCAGCATTCCCAGGGGCCAGACGGCGGAGACCATGGCGAGGACGGTGAGGGTGAGGGCCCCCGCCAGCCGCCTAGACCTCGCCGCCGACGCGGAGACGAGGAAGCTGAGCCCCATCCCCATGAAGAAGGTGAGGAGCATCGTAACCCCTAGGAGCCCGACGCCCCGTAGGGAGACCCCTATCACGGAGCTGACGAGGGCGACGCCAAGAGTTATCGGGATAAAGGAGTAGACGACGTAGAAGACGGCGTCCTTCAGGAAGAAGAGGGTGAGGGTCCTCTTGAAGCTGATGGGCTGGATCTGGGGGATCTGGAGGAGCATGTTGATCTGACCGAGGCGCCTGGTCATAACCCGCTCCCCGACGTGGCCGAGGGCGCCCACGAAGAGGCCGTACATGACGGAGGCGACGTGGAGCATCAGCAGTATCGTGGAGGTGCTAAGGTTGGTGAGGAACAGCCTCGCAGCTAGGGCGAGGCCTGCCGAGAGTACGAGGATGAACAGGGGGAAGAGGCCTGAGCCCGCCCAGCCGATTAGGGACCTGTGGAGGCGCCACTCCTCCCTGAGCATCGCGACGAAGAGGTGCCTGTCCAGCTCATTGGGTAAGGCCTGGCACCTCCCCCACGAGCCTCATGAAGATGTCCTCGAGGTTCTCTCCGTCCGACTCTTTCATCTGGTCGATGGTGCCCACTTCGACGATGCGTCCGCCATCGATGACGGCGATCCTTGTGCAGAGCCTCTCAGCGATCTCTAATATGTGGGTACACATGAAGATGGTACGCCCCTCGCCGACGAGGGCACTGAGGTACTCTCTCAACTTCCTCTGGTAGATGGGGTCCAGGTTGATGAAGGGCTCATCGAGGAGCAGTAGGTGGGGCTCGTGGATGAAGGCGCAGGCGAGCATCACCTTCTGGCGTTGCCCCTTGGAGAGCTCACCGCAGAGGACATCCCTGCTGTCCTCCATGTTGAAGAAGTCCATCCATCTCTCCACACGCTCGCCGATGTCTCTGACGCCCCTGATGCGGCAGGTCAGCTCCAGAGTCTCTTGGGCTGTGAGGAAGGAGGGAGGCGTCTCGGCCTCCGGAACGATGCCCACCACCCTCTTGATGCCTATGGGGTCCCTGTGCGAGACCCCGGCGATGACGACCTCCCCGGAGTCGGGGTCGAGCTGCCCGGTGAGCACCCTGAGTAGGGTGGTCTTTCCGGCGCCGTTGGGCCCGAAGAGGCCGAAGAACTCGCCCTCGTCGACGCTCAAGGAGACGTCCCTGATCGCCTCGACCTTGCCGAAGCGTTTACTCACGTTGGTTGCCACGATGACGGCCATATGGATCACAAAACAGCTTTCAACAGTTTCTCGGTCATTAAAACGATTCTGAATTCCTGACATTATTATACAAATCTGGATGATCTCATCTTTCCACGATAAAACTTCTTGATTTATGACTAAATTAGGTAAAAAGAAGAAATAAAAGAAATTTATTTCAGGTACTTCTCGAACCATCTGAGGATGTGCCTGAGGCGCTCGATCCTGTGCTTAGGCTTCCCGCTGCCGGAGAGGCCGTGGTTCTCGTTGGGGAACCTGATGAACTCCACCTCCCGCTTCATCTTCTTCAGCGCCGTGTAGAGCTGCTCCCCGTCGGGGATGGGGCATCTCCAGTCCTGCTCCGAGTGGATGATTAGGAGAGGCGTCTTGATGTCCGCCACGTTGGTAAGGGGCGACTTCTCCCTGATACGCTCCGGGTCCTCCCACGGGTCCTTGCCGAAGCCCACCTGCCAGGGCACCCACGTCGGCCCGATGTCCGAGGTGCCGTGGAAGCTGTCCCAGTTGCTGATGGACCTGCTCGTGGCCGCTGCGGCGAACCTGTCGGTGTGCCCAACGATCCAGTTGGTCATCCATCCACCGTAGCTGCCCCCGGCGACGCCCATCTTCTTCTCGTCGACGAAGGGGTAGTTCTCTAGGACGTAGTCGACGCACTCCATGACATCGGAGTAGTCCTTCTCACCATAGTGACCACTGCACTCAGCTGCGAACGCCTTGCCGTAGCCGGTACTCATCCTTGGGTTGCAGTAGACGACGGCGTAGCCGTGGCGCGCCAGCACTTGGAACTGGTGACTCAACATGTATCCGTAGCTCCCCATGGGACCGCCGTGCACTTGGACGACGGTCGGGTATTTCTTTTCCTTCCTGAAATCGATGGGCTTCATGATCCAGCCTTGTATTTTGATACCGTCCGACGCCGTGAACCAGTACTCCTTGGGTTCGCTGAGCTCGACGCCTTTCATCACGTCGACGTTCACCTCAGTTATGCGCCTCGTGCCCTCGCCGTCGTGGAGCCAGACCTCGTACGGCCAAAGAGTCTCCACGGCCGCGAAGGCGATCCTGCCCCCGGCCATGGTGAAGGAGGAGACCCTGAGCTTCTTCTCGGTCACCGGCGAGACCTCCCCTGAGGCGACGGCCACTCTGTAGATGTTCACCGCGGCGTGGTTGGCCGCCGTGAAGTAGATCTCCTCCGAGTCGGGGCTCCACATAAGGACGGCGCCGTAGGAGCTGACGGAGCGGTCGAAGGAGCCCGTCAGGTTCCTCTTCTCTCCGCCATTGACGGGAACCGTCCAGACCTCCGTGTTCCTCCAACCCGTGTAGTTGGGGCCGAGGGGCTCGTATCCCGTGTATGCGAGGGTCCTGCCGTCGGGGGACCAGAAGACGGACCTCCCCATGATGGTGCCGTCGGTCACCTTCCGGGACTCTCCTCCCTTCGCCGGGATGACGTAGATGTCCTTGATGAGGGAGTGGTCGCAGTCCTCCATATTGGTGACGAACGCGATCTCCTTGCTGTCCGGGGACCAGCAGGCCGAGGCTACATCGAAGGGTCCCTTCGTCAGCTGCTTAGGCTTCCCTCCCTTCGAGTTCACCGCGAAGAGTTGGACCCGGGTGTAGGGAAAGAAGGGCTCCCCGTTCAGCTTGTACTTGAGCTTCGTGATCCAGAGGACGTCGGTTTCCTCGTCCTCCCTCGCCTCGGAGTCCTCCTCGATGCGGGCGAGAAACAATATCCTCTTACCGTCGGGCGACAGCTTTGAGCTCCTGATACCGCTCTTTGCCTCGGCGACAAACCTCGCCTCACCGCCCCCGGCTTGGATGGACCAGAGCCTGTTCAGCGTCTTCTCGTCCTTGCCCCCCGTGCTCCTGTTGGAGAGAAAGTAGATGGTCTTCCCGTCTGGGGACCAGAAGGGGCTTGAGTCGCTCCCCACGCAGTGGGTGAACTGCCGGGGCTTCCCGCCCTCGACCGAGACGATCCAGATGTGGGACTCATACCTGTCGTCCTCAACGTCCACGATGGACTTGACGAAGAGGATGCTCTCCCCGTCGGGGGATATCTCTGGGTTTGACACCGGCGCAGCGTGGAGAAGTGGCTCGACGTCGTATTCCTTTAGCTTCAACATCTCTATCACCGTTCAGGTCCCTCATTGAATACAAATAACTTTACGTCCATCCGTTTCTGCAGGGGCTTCCAGAGGAGAATTGGAATCTTAATCCGTTGAGCTCACTGTCGAGCCCTCTTCCACAAGCCAGTTCTCCTCGACGTTGAGGAAGACGCTGTTACGCGCCTCCGTCATCTCCGAAAATCCGGAATCCACTAGGGCGAGAGGTGAGAAATCCCTGATGAGGGACGACTTTTGGTAACCGGCGACGTAAACCCCCACCCGGTTCAACGCGATGGTGTTGTTCTCGACGACGATGTCCCGGGCGTTCTTGACGTCGATGCCGCTCTCGGCGTTAGAGACGATCACGTTCCTGGCGACGATGACGCCGCTGCAGTCCTCCAGCATGATGCCGTGCCCCCACCCAGCAGAGTAGGGCTCGGACTGATGGCTGTGGGCCGGATAGACGGAGGTGG
>DATLAV010000236.1:0-6923 GCA_035527235.1 Patescibacteria group bacterium
CTCCCGGCGCTCAGCAGTGCCTTCCTGATCTCTCCCGTGGAGTCGAGGATCCGGGTTGCCCAGCCCTCCGGTGCCTCCACCGAGAACTCTACCATCTCGGGCTCATTGCCCGAGATGCTTACCGTGAATGGGAAGCTCACCGTCTCCCCCGGGGAGACGACCCTGCTGAGCACTGAGGCGCTGAGCCCCAGGCTCGGCTCCATGACGATGGTGCCCATCTTTACCGGGTCCGACTCTGTCTCGAAGTAGAAGCCGGCCGGGACGGTGATGCTGTACTGCTTGGTGACGTACCCTGCCTTCTCGAAGTAGAGGGTGTAGCGCTCCGCGTAGAGGGCGATCCTGAAGTAGCCCTCGGAGTCCGTGTAGAAGGTGGCTCCCAGGTTACCTGCGCTAGAGTACGCGGTTATCTTGACCCCGGAGAGGGGCTTGCCGTCCTCCTTGATGACGGTGCCGTGTACATTCCCGGACCCCGCGGGCTGCGCCATGACAAGGGACAAGGATGAGCAGGCCAACACTGTGGCGATGAGCATTATGACGAACAGTCTATTCCTAGATATTGTATTCAAAATTCAATTCACCCACGTTCTGCCTGCCTGAGAAGCGGGAAGATATTAAACGATTTTTCAGTATTATTACAGAATCTCTTCAGAATCAGCCTAGGACCATCGAGCGTTCACTCCCATTATTTGAGAATGCGTCATGTCTCAGCGGGGTACGGTGATCTGGGACTAGAAGGGGGTCCCTGAGTTTGTATTTAAAAAAAGAGGGGTCTGAGGTCTCTCGCCTTTACTGGTTCTGGGGAGGGAGAGCCCTCATCTGGAACCTCTGACGGGAGCATTGGGGGTTGAAACCACCCAGCCTTTGGCGCTGCCTGAGTCCTCCTCCGGGGAAGCCCATGCAGGCTCCCTCACCCTTCGTTGGATGCTCTATCCCGAGCTCCTCAAGTTCGGCTGTAACGTATTCACGTATCTCCTCGATTGTGGCACCGGACTCCTTGAGTTCTTGGACCGCCTCGCGAAGCTCCAGCAGCTGATTCTTGGTCTCCTCGTCCAGCTGGGCGAAGAAATTTAACCGCTGCCTGAAACCCCAGGGGCCTAAGCCCTCGGATGCCTCGGGAGGTACCTCGGGCTGCTCCTGCGCGTAGACCATCCAGATGCCACCGAGCGTCACCGCTAGGAGCACCATGGAGGCCAGCGCGAATCTCCTCTTGGTTTTATTCATTTCTGCTTTTTCACCTCACGGAATGCCTCCGGCGAGAGCCTTTAAAACCGATTTTCAAGATCACTTCACAATCTGATCAGAATCGGGCACCCTGTTGGGTGAGCTTTTTAAGAGTTGTTAGCCCCTCTCTACCCAATTTAACCCAGTGAACCACCCCATGGCCTCCAGAGTCCGTAACTTCAGGCATCTTCTCTTATGGCTCCTAGAGGGCTCAAGGGGTGGTGTGAACCGGGGGAGGATCTTGCAGGCCATAAGTGAGAAGCCTCTAAACGCCAACCAGCTGGGGAAGCTCATGGAGGTGGACTACCGAACCGTGCGTCACCACCTGGACATTCTGGAGAAGAACGGGCTCATCACGTCGGTGGGGGAGCGCTACGGGAAGCTGTTCTTCATCTCCCAGGAACTCGAGGGGAATTGGGTAGATTTCGAAGAGATTTGGGTGAGAATTGGAACAAAGTTGAAAAAGGAGGATCAGGAGTGAAGAGGCAGATGAGGAGAAAAACCGGAGTCAAGATCGCTTTCCTGGCCATCGTCCTTGTAGGGCTGACCATGGTCTCCTTAGTGTGGGCTCAACCCGGCGAGTCATGGCCCTGGCGGGAACGCCCGGACATTAAGGCCGAGGACCTACCCAGGATCCAGAGACTGCTCTCCAACTACTTCATAGGGAAGACGATCACGTCCACTCTGAACGCCATCCTGCTGCTCTACCTGATCTACGTTTACTACAGCATCTACAGGAGCACCCGATCGAGCTTCAGCCTTGGCCTCATCATCATGTCGGTTGCCCTCTTCCTCTTTGCGATGTCTAACAATCCCCTGCTACACTGGTCCATCGGGGAGAGGCAGCTCTTCGGGGCGTTCAACCACCTGCCCGACGTCTTCACGACGGTCGCCGCCGCAGTCCTGATCTACCTCAGCAGACAGTAGCTCTCTCTGTGAAAGCCCAAGTAGTGCGCATGCGAGTATTTTCTCTGGCTACTTAGAAGAGGGTGAGAGTTTATATATTAACATTGTTATATATGACACTGTTAAGTATGTACGGTGGAAGAGATCGTCACGACCGGGGCAATGGACCCTCGAGGAGCCACAGCAAGCCAAGAAGGCACTTCAGGTCCCTCCCCGAGAGGGGTTGGATCCAGCTGCTGACACTCCGCATCATCCACGAGAGGCCGATGCATGGCTACCAGCTTATCGACGAGATGGAGACCCGGGGATACGTCCAGTCCGGGAGGTTCGAGACTGGCTCCATCTACACCATCCTGAGCAGGATGGAGAAGAGGGGGCTCCTCACATCGGAGCAGTCGACCGAGGGGGGTCGGGTGAGGCGCGTCTACAGTGTCACCGAGAGGGGGGCGGAGGTGCTCGCGGAGGGGCTCAGAGCCATCATCAGGAGGAAAGCGATCACCGACAGGCTCGTCGACTACTACAACGAAAGGTTCGCCTCCGAGAGTGAGAGCCCAAATGCCGATTCAAAATAGAATCGTCGAGAACACACAGGTGATTCGAAACGGGTAACGCCATAGAGACGAAGTCCCTCGTGAAAAGGTATCCGACGAGTGCCAGGAGGGACGAGATGGGCGGGCACTACATGATGCGGATGGGGGGTGTCAGGTCCCTCAGTAGTATCGTCGAGGTTCTTAAGGGGACCAATGGCCCCTTCATCACCGCCCTCTCCGACGTGGACCTTCAGGTCGAGGACGGTGAGATATTCGGCATACTTGGACCCAACGGTGCGGGTAAGACCACTCTGATCAAGATCCTGTGCACCCTGGTGCTCCACGACGAGGGGGAGGCCCTCGTGAACGGATTCGACGTCAAGAGGGAGCCGGGGAGGGTCCTCGACAACCTCCAGGCGGTGCTTCCAGGGAGCAGGGGGTTTACGTGGAGGCTGACGGGGAGGCAGAACCTGGAGTTCTACGCGCTCCTCTATGGGCTGGAGGATGAGACTGCTCGAAAACGTATCGACTACCTCCTGGAGCTCACGGGGCTTCTGGAGAGGGCTGACGATGGCTATCAGAGGTATTCGACGGGGATGCAGAGGAAGCTGCTGCTGTGTCGGGGGCTGCTGAGGGATGCCCCCATCCTCCTTTTCGACGAGCCCACCACGGGGTTGGACCCTTTCTCTGCCTCCGAGTTCAGGAAGCTGCTCAGGGATAGGCTGGTCAAGGAGGAGGGGAAGACGATACTGATGAGCACCCACAACCTCTTCGAGGCCCAGGAGATGTGCGACAGGATCGCCATCTTGGACCGGGGGAGGATCACCGCCTGCGACACGCCCGACAACATCAGGTACAAGCTGGTCGACGAGAGCCAGTTCACTGTAACGCTTCACGAGACCGTCTACGGGGTTGAGCATGAGGGGATGCTTGACCAACTCCAGGGGATCACTGGGGTCTACGGGGTCACCCCGGACGTTGGCTCGGATGGGGCATTCAGGGGGCTCACGGTCAGGGTGGACAAGAACATCGACCTCTCCACCGTCATGAGGGTGCTCATCGAGCACAACCTCAGGATAAAGGGGTTGAACACCGTGGAGCCGACCCTCGAGGACGCCTTCATCGCGATGACTGGGAGGCGCCCGGGAGGCCCCGGAATGAGGGAAAGGAGGTTCAGGGGATGAGGGTGCCCATCGTCCTCAAACAGATCGCCGCCTTCACGAAGAGGGATTTCTACAGCTGGTCGACCTACAGGACAGCGGCGATTACCCAGATCATCAACATCCTCATAGGGGTCTTCTCCTGGGGGGTCCGGGCCTCCTACGTCCAGAGGGCGGTGAACGAGATGTACGAGAGCGACTATATCTCCTTCCTCATCGTGGGGATCGCCATCGGGAACCTGATCATGCCACTGGTGCAGGGTGTCGAAAGACGGCTGAACCCGTGGACCCTGGAGACGATACTGATGACCAATCTGAGCACGTCGGTCTTCGTCATAGGGAACGTGATGTTCAACTACCTATTCTCCATCATCACCTTCGTCCCCTACCTGGTCATCGGGGTCCTGTTCTTCGGCGCCAAGCTCAGCGTAAACGTCCCGGCGACCATCGTGGCGTTCATCATCTCCGCCGCCATACTAATGGGGCTCGCCATGATCTCATCGGGGCTCAGGATAGTGACGAAGTCGACGGACCCCATCACCTGGGCCATCAACGTACTCCAGAATCTGTTCTCGGGCATCGCCTTCCCTGTAGTCTACCTAGACACAATATTCTTCCCCGGAGTTTCCACGTTCTCATGGTTTCTGCCCCAGACCTGGGTTTACCACCTCTGCAGGCTGTCGATGCTCACCAACCCGTCGCTGACTGACCCGGAGATCGCCGTCCAGTTCCTGAAGGGGCTGGCGTTCGCTCTGATACTGCTCCCTATAGGCTACAGGACCTTTAAGTGGGGAGTCAACAGGTCGAAGAGGGAAGGGACGCTGGGTCACTACTGACCTTCAACGGCCCGGACAAGGACCCCCTCCCGACTCGCCTTCACCTCATCAAACAGTGGGGTCCGTGTAAATCCACTCGTGCCCACACCTCTTGCATGTGGCCATCAGCGGGTTGAACAGCCCCTGCCACGGCGCCACGGTGATCTCGTCACGTCCAGCGCCGCATTTCTCACAGACCAGCATGTCCTGGGCTATCTTCCAAATGTCAACGTCCCGGTCCCTCCAGCGATCCTCGGACACCCCGACGTGAGCGGGGCTGAAGAAACCAAAGAGCCAGAAGATCAGGGTGACAACGCTGAAGAGGAAGAGATAGCCGAGAGGGCTCGCAACCTCGAATCTGGTGAGGCGCGCGAAGAGGAGCAGCAATGCCAGGGTGATTATGATGAATATACCAGACTTTGGGCGGGGCCCTAGAGTGATCGGCTCTCCCTCATGGATCTTTATTCTACTGGGTCTCCTGCACCAATCCACTAGGCGCTGAAGATGGCTCAATCCATATCCTCCGTGAGCCTCTCGTAAAGGAGGTCGGCGATCCGGCTCGGATCAAGATTCCTGAAGTTCGGCGGCGCCTTGATCCCCCTCACCCGGGCCTCTTTCAGAAGGGCCTCCCGGCAACTGGCGCTCTCCTCGCATGTGGAGCAGTCGCCCTCCCCCCTGTACCAGATCTGGACCCCATTCTCGTCAGAGAAGGTGACCATGGCGTCCAGTCCGAAGGCGCTGGAGCGGCCAAGAAGGAAGCCCCGTTCCATGTCCACCCTCCTGATCTCCAGCCTGTTTACCTTGGCGGCCTCCAAAAGCGCCTTGGTGACCTTGGAGTCTATGGCGCCGAAAGCCTTGTTGATGGTCTGGCGGGTCACCCCAGTCCTCCTCGAGATCTCCGCCTGGCTGTTGCCGTCGAACCTGAGGCGCCAGATGGCCATCTGCTTGGGGGTCAGGTAGGCGTTCACGAAGCTCATCTTAACCTGTGTAAGGTTATGTAGGCTTACATTTATTAATGTTTCAGAAAGGTAAAGAAGTCTTAACCTTCACCATCGGAAAGGCCCCGAGGATTCACTTGTTTAATCGTTTCCTGCGAGCGGGATCATCACGTTTCAATCGCTCATCCATCTCCGATAACTCACTGCGTTTCTCCTCATCTATGACGAAGACCCTCTCAGGAAGGGGGGATCTCTCAGGCACGACATCTGAGGTCCCTCTAGACATCAACTCCCTCTTCTTGGCGAACAGCAGTTCGGGGATGGAGATCCTGCTCTTCTTAGCTTCTCTATAATATTTCATCCAGACATCTGTGTCACCGACGTTGAAAGAGCCGAGATCGATACTCCTGAGGAACTGCAGGAAGCCTTCCTTGTCCTGGAAGCGGGGATCCCGTTTCTCCCACTCATCTAGAGCATGCAGGATGACGGATAACTTGTCTTTGAGCAAAGGGACGACGACCTCGTAGAGGTTATATTTTGTTTATAATAACCTTATTCTGTTCCATCGAACTACAGACCCGTTTAATGGGAAGTACCTTCCTAATGCGAACCCTGTTGGACTTCTTCAAGAACTTCTCAAAGACCATGGGTTGCTCTATCTGGGTGAAGGTCTGCCCCTTCTCGAATGGTGGAGACACCTATAGAGCTCAAGGCGACCGTCGTCGAGGGGGGCATGGCGGCGTAGGGGCTTATCCGCGGGTATATTCTTAAGAGGCATTGGCTCCACATTTCGAGATATGTCAGATTGCGTATACAAAGTGGAGGCATCCACTTCATGATCGATAGGTACACGGCCGCCATCATCCAGTTCCTGAGGATTAACCCGAAGGAGATTCCGGACGTTCACGAGCGCCGGAAGGCGAACCTGAAGAAGGTGCTGACGACCTTCGAGTCCCTGGAGACCTGGGACCAGATAATCCCCGTGAAGCTGGTCCTCCTCCCGGAGAACATCCTGAGGCACGAGTTCGACACCAAGGACCCGAACCAGACACAGGAGGACAGGGTGGCGACGGCGGTCAGCATCCCCGGCCCCGAGACGGATGAGCTGGCGGAGATGGTTAAGAAGTATGGTGTCTACCTGTCGGCCTCCATCCACGAGAGGGACCCTGAGTACCCGGGGTACTTCTTCAACACGGCGTTCATCATGAACCCGAAGGGTAAGATCATCCTGAAGTATCGCAAGGTGAACCCCTGGATACCTGGGGAGCTCTCCACGAGCCCTCATGACCTTATCGACGTCTACAAGCCTCCCATCTTTCCGGTTGTGGAGACGGAGCTGGGGAACCTGGCGTG
>DATLAV010000237.1:0-8095 GCA_035527235.1 Patescibacteria group bacterium
GTCCGAGATTATCGACACGTCAGCCCCATAGTCCTTAATGGCGTCTGCGACCTGGGCGGTCGCGTAGAGGGTCGGTGACCCGGCCCTCGTCACGACGCTGGTGCTACAGATGGAGCCACTGCCTATGCCTACCCTCAACCCCGCGACGCCGTCAAGCTTCGTGAGGCAGTCCTCTGCGGCCTCGTAGGTCCCGATGTTGCCGACGACGACCTCCGCTGTGACGTTATCCATGACCTTCTTCGTCGCCTCGAAGCAGTTCTTGTTGTGGAAGTGGGCGACGTCGGTAAATAGGACGTCGACGTAGTCGTCGAGGGCGATGGCCCTATCGAGGTCGAAGGGGCTGATGGCGGCGGCGCAGATGAGTCTTCCCATCTCGTCCCTGATCGCCTCGGGGTAGGTACCCTTGAGGGTGATGTCCTTCATTGTGATGAGCCCCTTCACCCTGTTGGCGTTATCGATTATGGGGAGCTTCTCTATCCTGTGCTCGTGGAGGATCGTTTTCGCCTCCTCGAGGGTGGTGTTCTCGCCCGACGTGATGACGTTCCGTGTCATGACGTCCCCGACCTTTAGGCCTCTGTCAGCGAGGCGGAAGTCCCGCCAGGTAACGATGCCTACGATGCTCTCATCCGAGTCGACGACGGGGAACCCGTGGATGTTGTGGGTCTCCATGAGGCCCAGCAGGTCGTCCACCGTGTTCTCCGGCCTGACCGTGACGACGTCCCGAATGATGAGGGCCTCCGCCCTCTTGACGGCTCGCGCCATCTCCACCTCCTCCTCTAACATGCAGTTCCTGTGAAGCACCCCCAGTCCCCCGTGGCGGGCGAGGGCGATCGCCATCGCGCTCTCGGTCACCGTGTCCATGGGTGAGGATATGAAGGGGACATTCAGCTTCACCTTCACAGTGGCCCGGCTCCTCACGTCGGCCTCAGAGGGCTCGATGGTGGTCCAACCGGGCAGAAGGAGAACGTCGTTAAAGGTCAGGGCGTGATCGGCGTTCTTAAACTTGTCCCGAAAACCCATCTCTTAAACATCTCAATTTTAAAGACAACTTGTTTTCAGCGGCCTTATTAACAGTTTCGTTTCAAAAACATGCTAAGTTGCTGCGTCTATGTGCGTGTTTAATTATTTTTAACATCAAGCGCCTTGGATCACGGCAGTTTCTTTGATGAAGAGTGCAGGGATTATCGAGATGAAGCTCACCGCTGCAATGTACGTGAAGCCGTAACTAAAGCTGAGGACCTCGACGACATAGGCAAAGAGGAAGCTGGAGAAGGAGCCAAGGGTGAAACCCAGCGTGTAGTAGAACCCGAAAACGTGGTCGAGCTCCTCCTTCCTGCAGGAGTCCGCGAGGATGCTCTGCATGACGACGGTCTGCACCATGAATCCGATGAGGAAGAGCAGGGGCACCAGCATCCAGACCTCCTTCGTGAGCTGAAGGCTGTAGTAGAGCGTCCCCTGCAGGACCAAGATGATGATAACGAGGGGTTTCCTTGACATCCTGTCTGAAAGGTAACCCCAGAAGAAGGGGCCCATGACGCCGCCGAAGATCATGATGGAGTAGAGGCTGCTCGAGAGGCCCGCCGCCATCCCGAGGACGTTGATGAAGTAGAGGGGGATGAACGCCCTCACACCCATGCGGAACGCCATCACCGTGCGGAGGGCCGAGATCGTGAGAATGTTCCTGTTCCTAAGGGCCGTGATGAAGCCGCTCATCTTGAAGGACCGGGAGCGCGCTTCGGCCTCCCCTCCCCCTTTGACGAAGAAGATCAGGGCTAGGGAGGTGACGAGCACCGGCAGGCAGAGGAGGGCGAGTGTGCTCCTCCATCCCATGCTCACCAGGAGCCATGCCGCGATCAGTGGCGAGAGGGTCGAGGCCAGGGTGGGCACCGCCATGTTGAGGCCGAACACCCGCCCCCTCCAGGAGGCAGGTGTGTTGGCCGTGAGCATCGATGTGCCGAGGGGGTGCTGGGGGCTTCCCCCTATTCCGCCCACGACCCTCAGCGCCATGAACTGGTAGAAACCCCCGACCATGCTCGCCAGGATGTTCATCGCTGCGACGATGACGTTGCCGAGGGCGATGAGCACCCTCCCGGGGGCCCAGCGGCGGAAGTATCCGACGAACATCTGGGGGAATCCCCCAGCGAAGGACGCTGCCGACCTCAGGAGACCGAGCTGAACGTAGCTGAGGTCAAAGTCCTCCATGATCGAGGGATACAGGACGGGTAGCGCCCCGCTTATCAGGTGGTTGAGGGCGTGGAGCACTATCACCATCCCGAGGAGGAACGGGGAGTCGGATCCTAGCACCTGTTCCGGCGCGGCCTTCTCTACGTTTTCATCCATGTTGTGCACCTGAGGGGGACGGCCCTACTGGCCGCCTGAATGTTTTCACTCGTATGATGAAGTTCCTTTTTTTTCCTCCCATATGAAGGGTCGACGGCGGACTTGTCTTCCCTAGCTTTCGACTTTACATATGGGCCTGCGTTCTAAGTCGTTCCTGAGATGCCTTGCTACTTGAGGGTCAACTCAGGGGGGATGCATGATTCGCAGGGGACGCCCGTCTGGCAGAGGCCGCAGCCGTACCCATCGAAGCCGAAGTTCTCGGTAACATACCTCCTCGTCACGTCGAGGTGCCGGCTGCACTTCTCCTTGTCATGCCCGTCCTTGGAGAGGGCCTCGACGGGGCATCTGTCGATGCAGAGCCCACAGGTCCCCCTCATGTAGTAGAGGCAGTATGCGTGGTGGTCATCATATGGCCTCCTCGAAGGCTTCACGTCGATCTTCGCTATCACCGAACCAGCGCGCATCGCCTTCCCCACCGACGTGATGAGGCCGTCACAAAGACCAAAGGTACCCAGCCCGGCAGCGTAGGCGGCGTGCCTCTCAGACCAGGCGGAGGCGAACCCGTACTTCCGGGAGTTACCCCGTGTCCAGATGGGTGAGAGCTGGGGGGCGAGGGCAGGATACTCGTCCTCCCGTAAAGTCTCGACTACGTGGGATTGGAGCCTTGCGTTGAACTGTTCGCCGAAGATACGGGACCTCGCCCAGCGCTCCGTCGGCATTTCCCTGGCGAGCCTGTGCTCCACCTTGGTCGCCCGGGTCTGGGGCAGGATCCAGCTCACCACGGTGAGCTCACCGGCCTCCACTGGCTCTACGGGGAAGGTCTTAGTGAACCACTCGACGGGCGTCATGAAGAACTCGCCGATGTCCTGCTTGTAGAACCTGTAGAGGGGGTCTGCACCGCTGGAGAAGCCGACGATGGGCTCGTCCCACGCCCTCTCGTTTTCCTCGTTCCTCATCGTGTTCTCCGGGGACTCGTTCACGAACTCCTTTATCGTCCGTTCAAGCCAGGAGGCGGTATCTCTCTGCATCTTTTTGACTCCCTTTAACCCATGGAAGAGTATTATAAGAATGGATCCGGGTGTGCCCCACTTTTAAATAGGTTGGGGAAGACTCCTTGAGAAGGTCGAAGGGTGCCATGATCGGGAGCCTCGTGATGGATCTCCTTCTGATGGCCGTATGCTATGGATACGTGGTCCTCACGATTCTCATATCGGACCGCCTCAGTGACCATGCGGGGGTCTCGAGGAAGTCCTCCCGCAAGTTTCTCCACGCGATGATTGGGAACCTCCCCCTCGTCATACCGTTCTTCTCCTGGCGGTTTGCACCTTTCCTCGTGGCGGCTCCCTTCATCCTGGTTACCTACGTGGCCTCCCCCGTTAGCCCGTTCCAGGGGCTCAGGGGACGCCTCAGGGGCCTCTCCGAACTCACCGAGGAGGGCCATCACATCGGCCTCGTCTTCTACTCGATCTCGTACACGGTCCTCGCCCTCCTTTTCCCGGATAGGCCCTACGTGATAGCGGCAGGGATCCTGCCCATGGCCTATGGTGACAGCACGGCCGCCTTGATCGGGGTTCGCTACGGGAGGCTGCGATACAGAATAATCGGCTGGAAGAGCGTGGAGGGATCGGCGGCGATGTTCGCTGCCACCTTCATCGCCCTGATGCTGAGCCTCGCCTACTTCACGCTCCTCTACCCGCTGGACCTGAGAAGGCTTGTAATGCCGGTCCTCGCGGTCGCATCCGTCGCAGCTGTGGTCGAGTGTTTCACCCCGAAGGGGCTTGACAACGTGACGGTCCCCGCATTCAGCGCTCTCACATTCCTCCTGACCTTCGGAGGGGCATAGATAGTGTTCATCGTCTTAGACGGCCTCGACGCTTCCGGTAAGAGCACCCAGGCACTGAGGCTGCGGGACCACCTGCTTTGCCGTGGCCTCTCCGTCCACCTCAGGTTCCATCCCTCGGACGACAATCCGTTCGGAGTGAGGGCGAGGCGGTTCCTGCTGGCGAGAGGGAAGAGCGCCCACTTCGCCTCGGCTATCTTCTACATCGTCGACGTGATCAGGTCGATACTCCTTTGCCCCTGGTGGAGCGTCGATTGCATCCTATTCGTGAGGTATCTCATGGGCACCGCCTACCTACCCCAACCCCTCGACAGGTTCGCCTACCAGCTCTTCGCCTCGATCCTGCCCAGGCCAACGTGCAAGTTCTTCCTGGACGTGGAGCCCGAGGAGGCGAATAGACGGATCTCCGAGAACCGGAAGGATCGGGAGATGTTCGAGTCTCTGGAACAGCTGAGAAAGGTGAATGAGAAGGCCCTCTCCCTGGCGAGGGTCTACAGGTGGACCATCGTGGACGCCAACCGACCTGAGGACGAGGTTGCGAAGTATATCCTGACCCACGTGTCTCTTCCGGGCCTCAACTCTCCTTGAGGGTAAAGACGACTACTCCCGAGAGCAGGAGGAAGGCCAGGTGGACATAGAGGGGGGCCTTGAAGCCGTATGCCGAGTACAGCAACCCGCCCAGCCAGGGGGCCGGGATGCCTGAGAGCTTCGCGTAGGAGTCTATCTTCCCCATCACGAGGGAGAGCCTCTCCCGAGGGACCCTCTCCGAGAGTAGAGTCATCCACGCTGGAATCCAGATCGCGGGATCGAGGGCGCTCGTGATCTGGAAGAAGAGGAAGGCGCCGAAGCTCCTGAAGGTCAGGAAGCCGAGGACGGTGATCAGGGACATGCCCAGCGATGCCATGAGCATGGTCTTCTTCCCGAACCTGTCGGAGATCTTGCCCAGAGGGATGGAGGAGAGACCCCATGTGAGGTTGAAGGCCGTGGATAGCAGGCCGAGTTGGAAGTCTGTGTAGCCGTAGTTGTCCACGAGGGTCCCGTAGAAGAGGGAGTAGCCCGTGCCGTAGCCAAGCCCCAGGAGGAGCATGATGAGGTAGAGACGCCCGATCCCTGGTTCGGGCATCAGGAACCCCCTCAACCTCTGGAGCAGTCCCTCGGAGCCACCCTTCTCTACCCGTCCGGTGTCCAACGTCTCCTTGATGTACACCGTCAGCAGCGCGAGGCCGAAGACGTCCCCGAGGATGCTGACATAGAGGATGGGTGTGTACCCCATGGAGACTGCGATGTAGCCCCCAGCCGAGGCCATCACAGTGTTGGTGATCTGACTCACGGACATCAGTGTGCTGTAGGCAGTCGCCATGTTTCCCTTTCCCACCGACTCGGAGATGAGGGCACTCCTCGCCGGGTTCCCCACCATGAACTGGGAGGAGAACCCCATGAGGAAAGCGAAGGCGACGAGGAAGGCATACTCACCCGAGGCGATGAGGGCCCCCATGGCTAGGATCCGGCAACTGTGGGAGACGAGGATCACCGGCTTCCTGCCGTACCTGTCTGAGAGGGCACCCCAGGAGATGAGGCCCGCCGCCGTGCTCAGGTTCATTACGCTCTGGATGACGCCGAGTTCGATGACGCTCACCCCCCTGGCTAAGATGAGGGGCTGCCATACGACGAAGAACATGCCCAAGCCCAGCTGGGAGATGAGGGTCTGGACCGCCATGACCCTTATGTTTCCCTCTAGGGCGAGATATTTGCCGATCGAACCCATCGACGATTCAGGCTCCAGCGACAGTATTGAGCGTCATGAACGGACATAAAAACGTGGGGATCACGCCGGGTTCATCGATCGGTTGGGGGCATCAACCCCCGGTAGCGGTCCTCAGAAACTATCAGATGTAGACCTCTGATACGGGCCGCCCCCTGACTATGTGGACCCTTCGATTCATGTCCACGTAGCCGTCGAAGCAGTAGTTCGACTCCGGGGCGACCTGCCCCCTTGGATACTTGTAGGCTGTGAACCATCTCAGGAACAGCGTCGGTCCCGTCATCTCCTCTCCCTCGAGCAGGCCATCCTTGGCCTTGGTGAAGAACTCAACGTCCTCCAATTCAACTAAACTGTAGGACACCTGATCGCTCTCAGCTATGCAATCCATCACAGCCTCGTCGTTTCTCAGCCATCTGTACCTGTAGTACACTACGGTGCCCCACCCGAGAAGTATTCCTATGATTAGGAGGTAGACGGCTCCCTTCCCTATCCTCATCCAGCGCGCGCGCCCGTCCTTGATTGCGAGGGCCTCAGCCATCGTGTCCCTGTCGTCTACCGTGACGACTTTACCGTTGACGAGGGCGAGGTCAGCATAAAGATAATCGGGGGTGGCCATCTGGATCAATGAAGTTGTGGATCTTCAGATATTTATCATGGTCTCCGCCCTAACATCAGCCCAAGAACTCGGCGACCTCGCCCACGGACATCTTAGGAGGGACTCGCCCCTCCTCTGCCGAATTACCGAAGGTCAACGCCGCCATCAGCCTCCACGGC
Source organism: Patescibacteria group bacterium (assembly GCA_035527235.1). Classification (GTDB taxonomy): domain Archaea; phylum Thermoproteota; class Bathyarchaeia; order TCS64; family TCS64; genus BS750m-G28. The sequence continues at coordinate 6,717 of DATLAV010000237.1, forward strand.
TTACCGAGGTGCTCCACGAGGGCATCCAGAGTATAGTAGATGTCCCCTATCCAGAGGCTGCCCAGGCCCAGGTCGTGAGCCCTCAGGAGCATGTTCTGGATGGCCGCGGCGACGCTGTGGACCTCGGTCTCCCAGCCCATCTCGGCGGTGTTCCAGACCATGACGAGGACTGGCGCCTCCTCCATGACTCCGCAGGACCACATCGACGAGCTCGAAGCCTCCTTCCCGTGCCTCTCGATGAACGCGTTGAGTTCCTCTCTGAGGCGGTCGGTCAGCTCCCTCTTCGGCTCGCCGGTGAGCACGGTGAAACGCCACTGCTGCCCGTTCTTGGCCGAGGGCGCCCACGTACCAGCCGCAAGTACCTCCCTGACGAGATCCATGGGAACGGGTTCTGACCAGTAGCTTCGGATACTTCTCCGACCCTTTATGACCTCTATGAGCTCCATGATTCTCAATGGACAGTGTCAGCCTACTATTCCCTGTGAATTCTCGCTAGTTCTCATGCACCGTTAGGCGTTGAGAGGAGTCAGGCCCCACCGAGAACGCGTCCTCGGCTTCGAGGGTATAATAGTATACACCGGGCTCATCCGACCTAAACTCGAAGAAGTAGGTAGCAGAGGAATCGGGAGCCACGGACGCGATCTTCCAGGCGGTGTGGACAGGTTCCTCTGAGCCCTCCCGGTAGATCTTTGCGGTCACGTTCTCGTGGACCGAGTGGAATCTGGCCGCGTTGCTTGTCTTGAACTGGACAAGCGACCTCCAGCTTGTAGTCTGGCTACCAATGGGGCTACCAACGTCGTCGGCCCAACCAGACGAGATATAATCGAGATGGGGCACCCGAACGAGGGGATACTTGGTCGTGGAGAAGGGGAGCCAGGTCTCAAGGAAGAATAGGTGGACGAGGGCCTGTCCCTTCAACGTGATGGAGACCTCGCCGTTGTACCTGTCCGCGGCCTGATTCACGAGGTCCGTGAAAAGCTTGATGTCATCCATGTAGAGGAGGATGCTCCTGTCCAGCAGGTTCAGGTAGGGGACCTTCTCCCTCTCAAACTCGAAGAGACTCGTCTGAACCACCTCTCCCTCGACGAGAACGGTCACTTCGACGTCGGAGACCTCTGGTTGTCTCACGACCAGGGGGCTCAGGGTCACACTGATGAACCATCTTCGGGCATAGTCGGGTAGCTGGGTCACCACCTGCTCCCCTAGGCCCGCCGAGGGTAACGTGAGTGTCATGCCCACGTCCATCTCGGAGGCCTCACCCCGAGTGGCATTCCTGATGAAGCCAGCTATGTCCTCCTCCCCAAGGCTGAAGACTACTCTTAACTCTGAGACTTCCTGATAACTTGCATAGAGGCCGCCGATGGCCCTGCCCATGAGAA
>DATLAV010000238.1:0-6147 GCA_035527235.1 Patescibacteria group bacterium
CGTTCCAAGCGACGAAAAGATGGATTAATATTCCATATTCTATTTATTTTTTAATATTTAGCTGAACCTGAGGATATTGGAACAGGTCCCTCTGCTCATCGTGGACGACGACGAGGACATCACCGACCTCTTCAAGATGACGTTGAAGTATGAAGGCTTCGACGTTGAGACCGCTAAATCGGGTCAGGAAGCACTGGAGAAGGCGAGTAAGAAGAAGTTTAACATCGCGCTTCTGGACATCATGCTTCCGGATATGATGGGTGACACGGTCGCAGAGAGGCTGAAGAAGATCGACGACTCCATGGAGATAATCTTCGTCACGGGCTACTCACATCTCGAGGACTGCATAGACGCCACGAAGATCGGCCTGTGCGAGATTCTTCTCAAACCAGTCACGAACGACGAGCTCATGCGGGCGCTGAAGAGCGCACTGGCATCGTATAGAGGCTGAAAACGGTCAGCGGTGGAAGACTCCCATGAAACTTCGCCCTAAACTTATCGCTATCTTCGCCGGCAGTTACACGCTGATCCTCGTGCTCCTGCTCTTCGTCTCCAACATGTTTCTGATACAAGGGTTCCTCGATATCGAGACCAACGAGATAATGAAGCAGACAGAGCTATGCTCCTCCTCCCTCAACTATCGGATCTCGGAGCTGGACAGAGTCGCCCACAGGTTTGCAGAGTCGGATGACACGTACTCGTTTATGCAGGACGGCGATCTGGAGCACATCGAGCTCCTTTTCATCGAATCGACATTCATCGAAAATGAGATAAACGCGATTCTGATCTTCGACAACGCCGGTGAGATGGTCCACGGCAAGGCCTTCGATCTCGTGAGCGGAGAGGAAGTCACGCTGCCCCTCTACGCAACTGAACAGATCTACGGAGATGAGCTCCTCATTGGCCACCAAGAACCATCGAACAGAAGCCTCGGGATAATCAAAGCATCTGAGGGAGCGATACTGGTCGCCTCACGCCCTGTATACTCGAGCGGGGGACCCATCAGGGGCACCCTCGTCTGCACGAGAGAACTGGACTCCTACGAAATTCAGATGCTCAGGGACTACACGTTCCTGTCCATTGAGATACTGGGCCTAGACCAAGCTTCACAGCTACCAGATTACACTCACGCCCTAGACAGAATCTCCGAGGATAGCCCCATAGCCGTCAACAGACTTGACACCAATCTGGTGGCAGGATATTCGATGATCAGGGACATCCACGGCGAGTCCATCCTGGCGCTGAGGGTGGACATGCCCCGCTACGTCTACCAGCAATGCCGCTCGACCATCGCATACTTCGTCGGCATCTTCTTCGGGGTAGGGGTCACGATCGGGGTGCTGGCGTTGTTCGTAATGAATCGCCTTATATTCTCCAGGCTGACGAAACTCAGCGAAGACGTCAGCACGATAGATCCCCACGCCTTCGAGATCAGCAGCGTGACGATCCCTGGCGACGACGAGATCTCAACGCTCTCCATGAACATCAGGGAGATGTTTGAGACCCTGCGGGAGTACCAGCTACGCCTCAAGGAGAGCGAGAGGATGGCGACTATCGGGGAGATCTCGGCCATGGTGGGCCACGACCTCCGCAATCCCCTTCAGGTGATCTACAGCCAATCTGCGCTGCTCAAGAAGCGGATCGAGAAGCTGCAGAGCATGGAGATGGATAAGTCGGACCTCGACGAGCTGATGTACGTGGATGAGAGTCTAACGAGGCAGACGACGTACATGAACAAGATCATCTCGGACCTCCAGGACTACTCTAGGAATATGCTGCTAAAAATAGATGAGACAGATCTCAGCCTTCTGATAGATGACGTCCTGTCGTCCATCGACGTACCATATGATGTGAAGGTATCCACCGTTTTCGGTGAGAACTTCCCGGAGATCCAAGTCGACAGGAACCTCATGAAGCGCCTGTACACCAACCTGATCACCAACGCGATCCAAGCGATGACCGATGGTGGGAGGCTGACTATCGAGGGACGCATTGAGGGCGGTCGCTCCCTCGTGAGCGTGAAGGACACGGGCGTGGGGATCAGCGAGGAGGACATGGGGAGGATATTCAGACCCTTGTTCACCACGAAGGCAAAGGGCACGGGCCTGGGCCTATCGGTCTGCCAGAGGATCGTGGAGTCCCATGAGGGCGAGATCATTATAGAGTCTCAGGAGGGTGTCGGCAGCACTTTCACGGTCGCCTTGCCCCTTGTGTTGCACGCTCCAGATGAGGCTCCCTAATTGATTCCTCAGGAGACCACTGTGTCCATGGGCACCGTCGAGTCGACTTCAGTAAGTCAGGTAAGAAAAAAGATCGGGTTCTTGAGTTAATCCAAGGATTTGAGATCGACAGGTTCATATTCATATGTTATCTCTTTCTAACATGGAGTTAGAAATATATAATATATTGTTAGAAATCAATAACATCATGCGGGTTGAGGAGGGTGCCCACAATTAACATCTGGATCGTCACGGTCCCCGTGATAGTCGTGGCGATCATCTTCACCCTCGTGTGGAGGATGAAGAGGACCCTACAGGAGAGGAGGGCGGGCTTCCCCTCGGCCGACGAGAGGACCCAGAGGATCCAGGGGCGGGCCGCGACGTACGCCTTCAACGCGGGCTCCTACTTCATGATTCTCCTCAACTTCTACATCATCATAGGAACGGAGTTTACCGGCTGGCCCGCTTCGGAGGCCATGTTCGTGCTCAACGCCTCACTGCTGCTCATGAGCCTTACTTACCTGGCGATGTACTGGCACTTCAGTAGAAATGGGGACCTGTAGGGGTCGGCGATGAGGACCCGCATCAAGGAGCTCAGGGCCCGCAACGACCTCACCCAGGCCGACCTCGCCAAGAGGGTGGGCGTCCGGAGGGAGACCATCGTCTACCTGGAGAAGGGGACCTACAACCCCTCACTCAAGCTGGCCCACGACGTGGCCGTCGCCCTTGGCTCGACCATAGACGAGTTGTTCATCTTCGATGACGACAAGACCGAGACTGCTGGAGAGAGGTATGCTAATGTTTGAGACATGGACAACGATGATCCTCGCAGTCGGGGCCGCAGTCTTAGGGCTTGCGGTGCTGCGACCACGGGGAGGCAGTGGAAACGTCCACAAGATAGACGCATTGATAGCTGTGGCACCTGCGATAGCGATCGTGGCGGTTCTGGAGTTTATCGTCGTGCCGATGTGGGGAGTGAAGGCGGTTCAAGACCTGATGCCGGTGGCTTTCGTCGGCATTATACTTCCCTGGAGCATGCGGATCTCCCGCATCAACAGACACAGGCGTTAGGAGTGAGAACGTATGCTCTTGACTCACCGTTTTCTATTTATTTTGTAAAGGAAAATTCACCTTTTTTTTCAGCCCCCAAGTTTTATATCGATGTGTATGAGTATGCATATCGATTGGTGATAAGATTGATGAGAAACAGGGCGATACCCATCGCAATTGCATTGATAGTGATCATAGCAACTGGGGGGGTCTACACCCTCCAGTCGCAGGCCCGAGCGGGAGACAGAAGCCTGGTGGTCTCCACGACGACGAGCCTCTACGATACAGGGGTCCTCGACGTCATCGAGGATGAGTTCGAGGCGGAGACCCCGATAGACCTCTACTTCATCTCAGTCGGCACCGGCCTCGCCATAAGCCACGCCCAGAGGGGAGACGCGGACATGATCCTCGTCCACGCCCCGTCCAAGGAGCAGACCTTCCTCGAAGAGGGCTATGGCGTGTGCCGGAAGATAATTGCGTACAACTTCTTCTCCATCGTGGGACCCGCTGATGACCCCGCCGGCATAGCGGAGATGGAGCCCATGGTGGCCCTCGACGCCCTCGTCGAGAAGGGCAGGGCCGGGGAGATCATATGGGTCTCCCGGGGGGACGACTCCGGCACCCACTCGAAGGAGAAGGAGCTCTGGACGGACGCCGGTTACGACCTGGCCACGCTGAGGGACGAGGACTGGTACCGTGAGGCCGGGACCGGCATGGGGAAGACCCTCCAGATCGCCGAGGAGTTCGAGGCCTACACGTTGACGGACATGGGCACCTACCTCAAGTACTTCAAGGACGGACTGGTCAGCCTTGAGGTCCGGGTGGGGGCGGGTAAGGAGCTAATAAACGTCTACAGCGCCATCGCGGTCAACAGTAACACCAACCCCGACGCGAACTTCGAAGACGCGCTGACGTTCATCGAGTTCCTCGTCTCCGAGGAGGGGCAGGGAACATTCGAGAGCTATGGCGTCGACGACTACGGGACGGCCCTCTTCAACCCGGCGGTGAGCCTCCTGAGGGACGCCTCGGACCCCACGACGGCGGGCTGGATCGAGGACACAGCCTTCTTCGACGGCTCCGAGTGCCCCAGCGGGTACAGGACGGGTGGGGAGAGCCTCTACGGCTGACCTACACCCACACCATCTAATTTATCAACTTACTTCCGGAGAAGACTCTGATGGTCCACGAGATCCTAGAGGGGCTGATCGAGGCCCTGAGGCTCATCGCCGTGGGGGATCCCGAGCTCATCGAGATCACCCTCCGGTCTCTTGCGATCTCTGGGCTGGCCACCCTCTTGGCCTGTGCATGGTCGATACCCCTGGGTAGCCTGATCGGGCTAGGGCGCTTCAGGGGCAGGCGGTTGGTCAAGGGGTTCTTCAACGTCCTCCTGGGCCTGCCGACGGTCGCCCTCGGACTCGTCCTCTACCTCGTCTTCTCAAGGTCGGGGCCCCTAGGTTTCCTGCGTCTCCTCTACAGTCCTGCGGCGATCATTCTGGGTCAGGCGTTACTCATCACCCCCATTATCGTCAGCCTCGTCGCCAGCACTCTGGAGTCCATCGACCCCGACGTCAGGAACCTGGCGTTGACACTCGGTGCTTCTGAGTCGCGGGCCCGCCTCACCGTCCTCGGAGAGTCCGTCGAGGGAATCACTCTCGCTGTCACGGCGTCGTTCAACAGGGCGATAGCTGAGCTCGGGGTTGCCCTCATGATGGGGGGTAATATCAGGGGGGTCACGAGGCTTCTGACGACGACGATCGCACTGGAGACGGGGAGGGGTGAGATCGCGCTGAGTATCGCTCTCGCCTTCGTCCTTCTACTCATCATCGCCGCCGTGAACGCCATGATGGGCTTCGTCAGGAGGAGGATCTAGGCCTTGATCGAGCTCAGGGGAGTCACCAAGTCCTACGGCGACGTCGAGGCACTGAGGGGCATCGATCTGGAGATCGAGAGGGGGGAGCTCCTCACCCTCATGGGTCCCAACGGATCAGGGAAGACCACGATCCTTAGGATACTCGCGGCCCTCGAGGAGCAGTCGGGCGGCGAATACTACTTCGACGGGACGCTTGTGGACAGGGGAGGCGGGGCCTCTGTGAGGCGGAGGGCCACGATGGTCTTCCAGAGGACAGTCCTGCTGAGGGGGACCGTGGGGGAGAACGCCGCCTACGGCCTCAACATCGAGGGGCTCGAGCAGGGCGAGGTGGCGCGCCGCCTTGAGGACGCTCTCGACCTCGTCGGCCTGGATGGCCTCTTAGAGCGGAGGGCGAGGAGCCTCTCGGGGGGTGAGCAGAAGCGCCTCTCGCTAGCGAGGGCCCTCGTCCTCGGGCGGGAGCTGCTGCTCCTCGATGAGCCGCTTGTCAACCTGGATCCCGCCAGCTCTCAGATCATCAGGGAGGCCCTCCTATGGCTCAACAGAGAGACGGGGACCACCGTGGTCGTCGCCACCCACAGCCTTGAGGACGCCGAGGCTTTCTCAGGGCGGGTGGTGCTCCTCTCGGAGGGGAGACTTGTGGAGGAGGGGAGGGCGAGCGATCTAATCGGGGAGCCGTCGGATGAGATGTCCAAGTTCGCTAGATCTGAGAACGTCTTCAGCGGCGTCGCCTCCTCTGTGGAGGGTGTGACCCATGTTGATATAGGGGGCGTCGTGGTCAAGACGGCGGAGGTCCACAGGGGGCGGACGACCGTCCAGGTGAGGGCGGAGGACATCATCATCTCCCGCGCCCCCTTCGAGTCGAGCGCTAGGAACGTCCTCCTGGGGCGAATTATCGGAGTGGAGGAGAGGGGTTCCGTGGTGAGGCTCAGGGTCGACGCAGGTAGGATCTTCACGGTGCAGATCACCCGGAGGTCCCTAGATGAGATGGGGCTCAACGTGGGTCAGGAC
>DATLAV010000239.1:0-17562 GCA_035527235.1 Patescibacteria group bacterium
CAGCCCGATGATATCACCCGGACGGAGATATCCTTCCGGTTAGCCCTCTCGTCGAGGAGCGCCTCTATAAGCGTGGTTGTCCCTATGTAACCGATCTTCAGGAACGTTACGTTGACCATCTATATACCCACGGAATATTCCTCCCCCTGATTTAAAAAAACTATTAAGCCAGTCCTCGTAATCAATTTGAGTTGGTATAAATGGCGATACCACCAGACATTGAGATCGCACAGAGTGCGAAGTTGAAACCAATTACCGAGATCGCATCAAGCCTCGGGCTAACTGATGACGATATCGAACTCTATGGCAAGTACAAGGCCAAGATTAAGCCCCAGGTCTTGAGGAGCCGGAAGGACGGTCCGGATGGCAAGCTCATCATAGTCACCGCCGTGACGCCGACGAAGACCGGCGAGGGCAAGACAACCATGGCCGTCGGCTTGGCTCAGGCCCTGGGTCAAATTGGCAAGAAGAACATAGTCGTCCTACGCCAGCCGAGCCTTGGGCCGGTCTTTGGCATCAAGGGCGGTGCAGCTGGTGGTGGCTACGCCCAAGTGCTGCCCATGGAGGACATCAACGTCCACTTCACGGGCGACCTTCATGCAGTCACCTGCGCCCACGACCTCTTGACGAGCCTCATGGAGAACCACATCTTCCGCGGCAACAAGCTAGGCATCGACCTCAAGTCGGTGATGTGGAAGAGGGTCCTGGACATAGAGAGCAGGTTCCTCAGGAGCATCGTCGTCGGCCTCGGCGACAGTAACGGTGGCGTCCCCTACGAGACAGGCTTCGAGATCACGACTGCCAGCGAGATAGCGGCCATTCACGCGATGAGCAGCGACCTGATGGACTGCAAGCAGAGGATGGGTGAGATCACGGTCGCCTACAACGGGAAGGGCGACGCCGTCAAAGCTAGGGAGATAGGTGGTATCGGCGCCATGGCCATCCTGATGAAGGACGCCGTCAAGCCCAACTTGGTGCAGACCCTCGAGAACACTCCCGCCATAATCCACGGCGGCCCCTTCGCGAACATCGCTCACGGCTGCCCAAGCCTAGCTGCCATCAAGACGGCCCTCAAGCTTTCGCCCTACGTCATAGTGGAGCCTGGCTTCGGAGCTGATCTGGGCATGGAGAAGTTCTGCAATATAGCCGCTCGAGCAGGTGGACTGAAGCCCGATCTCGTAGTCGTTGTCGCCACCATCAAGGCTCTGAAGAGGCACGCGGGCGTCAAGTACAAGGACCTCAAGGAGTCGAACTCCGAGAAGGTGAGTGAGGGTCTACCCATCCTAGCCAACGAGGTGGACAACGCGAGGAAGCATGGCCTCCGGGTCGTGGTCTGCATGAACCACTTCTACACGGACGACCCGAAGGAGATCGACGTCGTCCTCAACTGGGCGAAGGAGAAGGGCGTCCCCGCTGCTTTCACAGACACTGTCCTCAAGGGCGGCCCCGGAGGCGTGGAACTCGCTGAGCTCGTCCTGGAGGAGGTGGAGAAGGGGAGTGACTTCCACCACCTGTACCCCTTGGACATGCCCGTCGACGAGAAGATCAGGACCATCGCCACACAGATGTACAAGGTCAAGGACATCGAGCTCTCGGCTGACGCTAGGAAGGATCTGAGGAAGATCGTGAAGCTGGGATTCGACAAGATGCCCATCTGCATGGCCAAGACCCCTCTGAGCCTTACCGATAACCAGAACGTCCAGGGTATGCCCCCTGAGGGATACATCCTGCCCATCGTCAAGCTCAAGCCGAGCACCGGCGTCGGCTTTATCGTGGCCTACTGCGGAGACATCAGCACGATGCCCGCCCACCCGAGCAAGCCCGCCGCCAACGACATGGACATCGACGAGAACGGCGTCATAAAGGGGCTGAGCTGAGATGGCCGTTGTCCTGGACGGAAGAGAGACCTCAGACAAAGTGATGGAGGAACTCGCCGCCCAGGTTGAGGAGCTCAAGGAGAAGGGCGTCAAGCCCACCCTCGCCCTTATACTGACTGGCAACGACAAGTACTCCAGACGCTACGTCCGGATGAAGGCCAAGAGGGCCGAGGAGCTGGGCATGGAGGCCCGGTTCCACCACCTCGAGGAGACGACGACCGAGGAGGTCGTAAAGCTAGTCGAGGAGCTCTGCGAGGATCCCGAGATCCACGGAGCCCTCGTCCAGCTGCCCGTGGCGGAAGGCCTCGACGAGGGGGCCATTGTGGAGGCCGTGTCGCCGGAGAAGGACGTGGACGGAATCTCCCCATCGACCCTTGGGAAGATCCTACTGGGCGAGGAGTGCTTCCTCCCCGCAGGCGTGGATGCAATAATGGAACTCTTCAGGCGTTACGAGATCGACCCCGAGGGGAAGCACTGGGTCGTCGCCGGGGCCACGAACTGGCTGGGGAAACCCCTCATGGCGCTGTTATCCAACATGAACGTCAGGGTTACATTCTGTAACAAGGATGACCCTAAGGTGCCGGAGCTCGTCAAGGACGCCGACGTGCTGTGCACTGAACTGTTCAGTAAGCATGCGGTCACGGCTGACATGGTCAAAGAGGGCGTCATAGTAATCGACAACGGCAACAACTACGAGGGGAAGAAGGTCTTCGGGGACGTCGACACTGAGGGCGTCTCAGAGAAGGCGAGCGCCATCACGCCAGTGCCGGGCGGTGTGGGTCCCCTCCTCGTCACGATGCTGATGAGCAACACGGTCAAGGCGGCCTCCAGATCTACTTTTTAAAACCTCTTTATCATATCCTTAGGCAGGTGAACAGGGGTTGTCAAAGGTTAGCTCTAGGCGTGCACGTCGCATGATGAAGCAGATGGGGCTCAAGATGGACGAGATGGGTGACATCGAGAGGGTCATCATGCAGGGGCCGAAGAGGGAGATCGTCATCGAGGGGCCGACGGTCGCCGCCATCGACATGCAAGGCCAGAAGATGTACCAGGTAGTAGGTGGGAAGATCACGGAAGAGGCCCTGGAGGCCGAGGTCTCGATACCCGAGGAGGACGTTCTCCTCGTGGCCCAGCAGACGGGGGTCAGCATGGAGCGAGCGAGGGTCGCCCTTGAGGACTCTGGGGGAGATCTGGCGAGGGCCATTCTGATGCTCACAACTCAATGAACGTCCAAGGTCTAAGTTATGGCGCTGACTGTTAGGAAGAGCCGGGGGGTAATAGTCGAGTATGGCGGGTCAGGCGTCGCCTTCGATCCCAGTAACTCCTCCACATACCCCGTCTTCATCAGTCACGCCCACGCAGATCACGCATCGGCCTTCAAGATCCAGAGCATATCCAAGTACGCTACCGAGCCTACCTACAGGCTGCTTGAGACCCTGGGCTGGAAGAAGCTGAAAAACTGGCTCCCCCTCTCCGTCGGGGAGACAGTCAAGATCGATGATATCGAGGTGACTGCCCACAACGCCGGGCACGTGCTGGGCGCCGTCCAATTCGAGGTCTCCACACCCGAGGGTACACTGCTCTACACGGGGGACTTCAGCCTGGATAACAGCTACACGATGAAGGCCGCGGAGCCTTTGAGCTGCGACATCCTCGTCATCGAGACGACCTTCGGAGCGCCGATGTTCACTTTCCCTAAGAGGCGTAAGGTCTCCATGGACATGATCCGCTGGGCGGTGATGGATGCGATCCCCTCCGGTTTCATACCGACGTTCAAGACGGACGCCATCGGCAACACCCAGGAGATCATAACCGCTTTCAACAGGCTCACGAAGGTCCCGGTCGTGACCGCCAAGAACGCCACCAAGGTCAGCGATGTCTACCGTCGTTACGGCTACGACCTGGACTACGTGGACGCAGGGACCCCCGAGGGCCGGGAGCTCCTAGAGGGCGGCAGATGCGTGCTCATCACGCCGAAGGGGTCGAAGCCGGGATATGAGAACCTGGAGACGGCCCTCGCCTCGGGCTGGGCGGTCATGATGAGGAACAGGGGGCAGGCCTTCCCCCTGAGCGATCACGCCGACTTCAGGGAGCTGCTCAGCTTCATCAGGCGCTGCCGCCCGAAGAGGGTGCTCACGTTCCACGGGGGGAAGATGACCCGGGGCTTCGCCGAGCACGTCAGGAAGAGGCTGGGGATCGACGCCCGCCCCCTCACTGCAAGGGAGGAGTCAATAATGGGGACGGTCGGCAGGGGCGAGAGGAGGCTGAAGGCCTGCTACGAGCAACTCCTTAAGACCTTGCGTATTCCCGGCTTCGAGTACACCTCACCTTGGCTCGTTAAGGCGATGGCCCAGAAGGGTTTCACACGCATTGAGACGGAGGAGGCACTGAAGCACCTGGTCGACCGGAGCGTCCTGATTGAGACCTCGAGCGGCGTCAAGCTCTCCTGAGACCTCGACGATCCCCTTTAAGCTTGGATGAAGTATCTTCGTGATGGTTGGTCGTGCGATGTCGGAGGAGGTCAGGGCACATACAGCCCTTCACGTCCTGAAGGGTGCGGCTGCGAAGGTTCTGGGGGTGAAGTGGACGGCGGGCGTCAGCGTTCAGGGAGCCCACGGCAGGCTCACCGTCCAGTTCGACAGGAAGCCCACCGAGGACGAGATAGGAAGGATCGAGGAGGAGGCGAACCTGAAGATCTCCGAGGACGCTGAGGTGGAGGGGTACGAGATGGACAGATCTGATGCGGAGGAGCGCTGGAGTGACTTGATCTACGACCGGTTCCCGCTTCCGTCCTCCATCAGGAGGCTGAAGATTTTCAACCTACCAGGCTGGAACGTCAACGCATGCAACAAGGAGCATACAAAGACCACCGGGGAGATAGGCTGCCTGAGGATCATAAAAACACGGTTCAGGGCCAGTAAGGGGGTCCTGGAGATCTCATTCGACGTCCTCTGAGGTCAAGAAGGTCTCGGCGAGCGGTTTCTAGCCTGCAGTCCTGACCAGACGATGAAGAGGCCGACCGCGATGATGAGTATGGGCCAGAGGTCGTCCCAGAGGTAGATCCCCCATTCGTCCATGAGTGAGATGGCTCCCGATAGGACGATGAGGGTCCCGAGGAGCAGCCCCCAGTTACGCCGTTCCTCAACCTTCTCCAGTCTCTCGTCCTTCTCGCCCTTCTCATCCTTCTCCTGCTTCTCGCTCTTCTCGTTGTACTCTCTTCTGATATGGACCCGTGGAGTCCCCTCCTTCAGGGTGGCTCCGCACTTGATGCAGAATGAGGCGTCGTCGGCGTTCTCCGCTCCACACTCCGGGCAGTAGATCATATAATTACCGTCTTTATGTTTCTATTATCGGTTATTGAAGGTTTTGGAGAGTTCACACATAGTGTCTGGCGAGTTTATCGTCGAGGTCATCGATGAACCCCTGGAGGGATGCGGCGGGGAGACTGGCGCCACTAGCCCTCTTGTGGCCTCCACCGAAACCGGCGTGCCTCGATGCGATGGACCTCGTCATGTCGCCCAGGTGGAAGTCCAGCCCGCGCTTGCTCCGGATGGAGATGTTCACGTTGCCCCCCGTTTTCTCGTGGTAGCACAGCCCCACGTCCACCCCGACGGAGTCCGTCACGAGTCCGGCAACCGTCCCTATGGGCTGATCGTCGGGGGCTCTAATGTATGCCAGAACCTTCATCCTTGTCACCTCCGAGGGCAGGAGGTCTATAAGCTGGGTCATGTCCTCCATGTGGCTGAGGGCGATCTCGGATACTCCGGCTATCCTATGGGGTATCGTCAGCTTGGTCAGCTCCTCCACCACCAGGGATCTGAAGCCATGGTCCTGATTACGGGTGAGGGCGTAGGCCAGCATCAGCCCCTCAAGCTGTGTCAGCTGCCTGTCGTAGTCCCTGAGAAGCATCTCGGCAATTGGGCCGTCCTCGAACTGATCCGCCCATGCAGCGTGAGCTGCCAGCCTCCCTGCCTCCCTCCCCAGCTCCTTCCGGTATTGGTCGTAGAGAAGGACGCTGGCGCAGTCCCTCGGGCTGTGAACCATCTCGACGCCTGCCTCCCTAAATTCCTGTAACATCTCCTTCGGTTGGGGGTGGTGGTCGATCAGCTTGACGGAGGCGAACTTGAGTATCCTGTTGATCTCGGGCACGAGCTCCTCCCGAAGGTTGAGATCACAGATGTAGAGCTCGTCCAGGGGGGGTACCACCCCCTGCAGCGCCTCCATGAGATCGTCGTATGTGGTGAGGACGAGGTCCACACCCTTCAGTCGCCGGAGGAGGGCTGCGCACGTCAGGCCGTCGGCGTCCTCCCCGTGGGAGATGCAGAGGGCTCGGGATTCCTTCATATTCTTCTCCATAGTATGGACCAGATTATAAACCTAGGGAGCCTGCCTCGGTAACCCTAAGTATAAAGAGCCCACACAGGGTCCATCATGGGCGTTGAGGCTGGGCGGAGCGAGCTCGTGTACGAGGTCGTCGAGGGCTGGGGCGCGCTCCCGGAGGGCTGGGAGTTCACACAGGTGCCTGGAGTAGCTGTGGACTCCCGAGACAGGGTCTACGTGTTCTGTCGAGGAGAGCATCCCGTGATCGTCTTCGATCGGGATGGGCGTCTCCTCAATTCATGGGGTGAGGGCTTCTTCAGGACCCCCCACGGCATCTACATCGACGGGGAGGATTACGTCTGGTGCGTGGACTCCGAGGATCACACCGTGAGGAAGTTCACCGCGGAGGGGGAGCTCCTCCTCACGATCGGCAAGGTGGACATGCCGGGCGAGGAGGGGGAGCCCTTCAATCGGCCTACGGACGTCGCGGTCTCACCGGGGGGAGACGTCTTCGTCACCGATGGCTACGGCAACTCCAGGGTGCATAGGTTCTCTCCCGACGGCGAGCTCCTTCTCTCATGGGGTGAGAAGGGCGTCGGGCCAGGGCAGTTCGATGTTCCCCATGGCGTCTGGGTGACCGATGACAGGCTCGTCTACGTCGTCGACCGTCAGAACAATCGGATCCAGATCTTCGACGAGGAGGGGGGCTACCTGGACGAGTGGACGGGGTTACTCCTCCCGTGCACGATCTACATGGACTCCAAGGACCGGGTATACGTCTCGGAGTTGAGATCGAGGATGAGCGTCCTGGACCGGGAGGGCCGGGTACTCGCCAGATGGGGAGGGATGAGCAGCGACGCCCCCGGGCAGTTCGTCGCCCCCCATTGCGCCTGGACCGACTCCCACGGTGGCCTCTATGTCGGGGAGTCGCTGGCCGGGAAGCGAATTCAGAAATTCGTGCCCAAGTGACCCGTTCTTGGGGGGAAATACACGCCTATCCCACATGTAACTTAATTAAATCCTTCCCTGTTACACACGATTCTCATGTGGGGAAAAACATTTATCTTATTTGATTTTCCGGGTGGTGAGACCCGCTTACGTGGGAAACGTAATGAACCCGCGAGTGGTCCTGCGGGTATCACTGTTTTTACACTTGTTGTCATCATTTTAAGTTTTACATTTCTCTGATGGAAGGCGTTGCGAGCGGGAACCGTCATAAGCTCCGGGGTGTTAGTTGTGGTAGGCATGGTGGGTCCTGTTCCCCCCCTCCTGACCGCAGCGATGGCGGAGAGGCTGCTGGAGGGCGTCAGCTGCGTCTCCCTGGATCTAGGGTTATCAGAGGTCGAGGTGGGGACGGACGCCGAGGATGTGCTCCTGCCGGACGGGAGCCGCGTCACACGTGGGGAGCTGCGGAGGATCGCCGAGGGGGGCAACGGCGTCTTCTTCCTCGGCGATGGAGGGTTATTTCAGGTGGCGATCTCTAACGGGCACTTCTACAAGCTGGTGGCGACGGACGGGGCGCCCACGCTGGAGATCGACGGGATCCGGATGCACAGGACCGTGGGGGTCACCCCAGGTCGGGACGCCCGGGGCAAGCTGGACGCCCTCGGCGTCGATGAGGGGCGAGTGCTCGACACCTGCGGCGGCCTCGGCTACACCGCCCTGGGCGCCCTCGGGAGGGGTGCGGGGCTCGTGGTCTCGGTGGAGCGGCGGTCGGAGGTCGTTCGCATCGCCCAGTTGAACCCCTGGTCTAGAGGCCTTTTTGAGGACGCGAGGGCTCACCTCCTCATCGGCGACTCGTTCCACGTGGTCGAGGGGCTTCCCGTCGCCTTCTTCGATTACGTCGTCCACGATCCCCCCCGCCTCGCCCACGCCGGGGAGCTCTACGGCGGCGAGTTCTACTCGAGGCTATTCAGGGTGCTCCGGCCGGGTGGGCTTATCTTCCATTATACGGGTGAGCCCGGCTCGAGGTATCGGCGGTTGGACATCAGGCGTGGTGTGATGAGACGCATGAGGGGGGCGGGATTTAGGGATCTCAGGTACATGAGGGGGGTCCTTGGCGTCGTGGGCGTCCGAGGGCCCTGAGCAGTGCGGTTGCGGGTTTTGGAAGGGGGGAATATATATTTGCCTTGGGTACACTTTGGATGAGTGTGCCCCGGTAGCTCAGAGGCCAGAGCGGCAGCCTTGTAAGCTGTTGGCCGCGGGTTCAAATCCCGCCCGGGGCTCTATGTATCTTTACCCCCCCTTTGAGTTTGCGTAGGGTATGTAGGAGTTTGTTTTTGTGGTTATTTTGGTGTTTTCATTGTTTTTCTGGGTGTTTTCTTGTGTGTGTTGATGCTGTGTGGCTACTGTTTAGCTACTGAATAGCTTGAATGATTTGAGCTACTTAGGTTCAAATCCCACCCGGGGCTCCACACTGACCATTATGTGTTCATGTCGAAAATGGCGTTAAAGGCGGATTTTTAAGGTTGTAACGGATCCAATGGGAGGTTCCGAGTTGGGATTATTAATTCACCCTCAAGTATTGCTCGGGTACCAAAATCGAACCAGGAAGCTTTTTTACAGACTCGCTTCACCCGTTCAGTAGAATACTCGTCTCATCCGGACTCGGTTTCCCATCATCTCGATGCCCTCCATCTCTAGGAGCCTCCGTTTCATCGCCACCCCGCCTTGGAAGCCCCCGAGTTCACCGTTGCCCCTGACCTCCCTATGGCAAGGGATCAGTAAGGGGAAGGGGTTCGTCGCCAGGGCCCTACCGACCGCCCTTGCCCCCTCGTTTCTTCCTAAGTGGCGGGCGATCCTCCCGTAGGTCGACACCCAGCCCCTGGGGATACCGTGCTCCGCCTTGAGGACTTCCATCTGAAATTCCGAGCATAGGTTGAAGTCCAGCAGGTCCAGTTTGAATTCTACCGGCTCTCCCCGTAGGAAGAGAGTTACCTCTTCGACGAGGGAGGAGATCTCCGGGGTGGTAGCCTCAGTAGCACTGGGGTATGCTGTCTCCAGAAGCCCCGAGTGAGGGGGGATGAGTATCCTCTTCACTTTGAATTCATGTGTTCTCCATATCAGGATTATCTCGCCGAACTCGGTCGAAATTCTTGTGTAATGTAAGCTTCCATGCATCTAGGGACCTCGTACATCAGGAGACTTTTCCTTCAGGGATTAATGTTTGGGGGTGAACTCCGTCTTCAACCGTCTCTTATTTTTTAAACACCTGCGGCGTATCTGACTCTTGATCTGAAATGTGGGGCAAGAACAGGCTCATGGAGATTCTGGAGGCGGGGAGGCTCGCGGTGGGCAGTTGCGTCTACTCGAGCAGCCCGGCCTTGGTTGAGCTCATGGGGTACTGCGGTCTCGACTTCTGCCGTATAGACAACGAGCACTCTTGGAGGCGGGATGAGAGCATGGAGAACATGGTGAGGGCCGCCACCATCTCGGGCGTCGTCCCCCTCCTGAGGGTCGACAGGGACGATCCCAACGTCATCAGGAAGGCCCTGGAGATAGGCGCCGGGGGGGTGCTCATCCCCCACGTGCTCAACGCCGAGGAGGTTGAGGGCATCGTCAGAATGGCCAAGTTCCCGCCCAGGGGCGACAGGGGCATCGGTAGCCTCTGCTTCTCTGGCAGGTGGGGCACCGTGAAGGCGACGGACTGGATCAGGTGGAGCGACGAGGAGCAGATGGTTGGCGTCATGATCGAGGACTACAGGACTTTGGAGCAGCTCGACGAGATCATGGCGGTGGAGGGCCTCGACTACGTTCTCTTCGGCGCCAGCGACTTCTCGACCTCCATTGGCCACCCTGGCGAGGGGTCCCACCCAAGGGTGATGGAGGCCCTGAGGGAGACCGTCAGAGCGGCTGACAGGCACGGCAAGTACGTCTGCAAGGGCGTCGGCTATCCCTGGGTGGAGAACGCTAGGAAGTTCGTGGAGATGGGGTGCCACATGATAGAGCTGGGTCATGACGCCTCGATCCTGAGGGTTATCTGGGCCATGAAGGGGGAGGAGATAAGGGGCCTGAAATAGTCTAACTCCCGTAATAGAATCAGATAGAAATTAAAATTGGGGCTTCACTCCGAGCCGGCAGGGGGAAGGGAAGAGACTTCTAGGGCCTAGAGTTGCCCTTGGAGCTCTTAGCCATCGCCTTCAGGGCCTTGGTATTCTGCTTCTGGATGCTCTTCGTGAGTTCCTTCGCCTGATTCACCAGGGCCTTTGTGTTGTTGACGTTTCCCTTCTCCATCTCGCCCATCATGTCCTCGAGGATTCCCTCGGCCTCGTCGAACTCGTCGTTTACCTCGGAGATGTTCTCGTACTTCCGGGTGAGTCTCTCCCTCGATGCCTTCAGGACCCTGAGCCTCGCCTCTACCTGATTCATCTGCCTTAGGGTGTTCCCGACCTCCTTTCCGCCTATCTTCCTTATCTCCTCGTCGACATCGTTGACTGCGTCGTCAAGGTCGTCAAGGAGGTCATCAGCGCTCTCGTTCCCCAGCCGTTCCCTGAACTTCAACATGTTCTTGGCAGCGTTCTTAAGGGCGTTCTTGATCCCCTCGGATTCGGAGGCGCTGAGCTGTTCTCTTAGGCGCTCAATCTTGTCCTCAAGGCCGTTGAATCTGCTCTCCGCCTGCTCGATGAACTTGTCGACTTGGGCGTTCTTGTGCTCCTTGATCACGCTGTTGATGAGGCCCTTCAGCCTGCCCATGATGTTGTGGGCGGCCGCCAAGTTCCTCGCAGCCGTGCTGTTATCGCTATCACCGAGGGCATCCTCAGCGTCGTCTAGGTAGGACTCGGCCTCAGCCCATGTCTTGTTAGCCCGCTCGATGTATCCCATCACAACCTCGTTCTCGGCGTACTCTTCAGCGAGGGACTCCAACATGGCCTCTGTCTTGGTCAGATATACCCGGGCCCTAGCGATCGCGTTCCCGAGATCCCCATCGCCCGCGGATTTTGCGTCGTCGGTGTCATCAGGCTCCTCTTCGGGAGTTGAAGCGATCACAGTGAAGTCGATCTCAGCGGTCAAGTTACTCGTCAATGCGGTCACGTTGTATACACCTGCCAGAGCACTCTCCGAAAGCATCATCGTGTGGCTGAACTCCCCGTCCTCGTCAGCTGTCGTATTAACGGACAGAATCCTGGCCGACGTGAAGTTGAACGATATTTCTATTGTGATATTCGCATCGGCAGTCGCGTTGCCCATGAACTTGACGGCATCACCGGCCTCGTAGGTCGATTCCTCCGTGGAAATCACAAAGTCCCCGGAGGCAAATGCGAAGCTCATGCTCGGCATTATCATCATGGCCACGGTGAAGAGGGTTATCAACTTCGATTTTCTCATTTTTTATCACTCATTTCCGGTCCACGTGCGGACTCACATCGGAGGCCACGACGATATCGCGCCTCCGATGCGTCTCCGTCAGCCCGTTCGCCGAATCTAAAGGGTGCGTCGTTGAATATTAGGAATCCCCCGGAACAGAATGGAACAGCCATTCCATGTACCCTCGTTCTATTCCAATTGTATAGATCTGCTGAAGGGCAGTCTGAAGACCAGTAAGTCGGTCCCGACGGGCTCGAGGTCTTGGTTAGGATAGGCTGTCCTTATTATACAACCTGAAAAAAGGATGATCTGATGAGCTACACTCTTCCGAGGTTCCCCAAGGACCCTGAGACCCTACGGCAGTGCGTCGATGAGGCGACGCGACTCCTGGGAAAGCCCCTCAAGGGGCACCTAGAGGTCGAGGGGCGGCTGGTCCAGCTCCCTGCGGAGGGCGAGGCCATAGTCTTGGGTGACCTCCACGGCGACATTGAGAGCCTGCTCAAGGTGTTCAAGGAGACCGGGTTTCTCAGGAGGGTCGAGGCGGAGGACCCAATCACGCTGATCTGCTTGGGAGACTACGTCGACAGGGGACCCAGCCAGGTCGAGGTGATATACACGCTACTGAGGCTCATGCTGGACCACCCCGGGCGAGTGATCCTGCTCAGGGGCAACCACGAGGGGCCCGAGGACATCGATTTCTCCCCTCGCGACTTCCCTCAGGTGCTGAGACGGCGCTTCGGGAATGAGGGCGATTTCCTCCTGGAGCCCTTCCAGGGGCTGTTCGACCGACTTTTTACCGCAGTGAGGGTCGATGGGAAGGCTTTGCTACTGCACGGGGGTATCCCAACCGGGGCTGCCGACCTCGGCGACATTGCTTACGCCCATGAGCACCACCCGGGGAAGAGCTACCTCTCGGAGATGCTCTGGAACGACCCTTCACCCGTGCCCGGGGTGAGCCCATCTTACAGGGGCGTGGGAAACCTCTTCGGTGCGGATATAGCTTCGGGATTCTTGGAGAGGGTGGGATGCGAAATGCTGATCAGGGGCCACCAGTCCTGCGATGGGGGCTTCAGGTTTAGC
Source organism: Patescibacteria group bacterium (assembly GCA_035527235.1). Lineage (GTDB taxonomy): Archaea > Thermoproteota > Bathyarchaeia > TCS64 > TCS64 > BS750m-G28. The sequence goes on from DATLAV010000239.1 coordinate 12,582, forward strand.
GATGGCTCGGTGCTTACGCTGTTCTCGTGCAAGCTCCCCCAGTACAGGAACAAGAAGGGTGCCTACCTCCAGATACCCCTTGACGGCGGCTTCTCCGTCGATGAAGTCAGGGGGCATATCGGGCAGTTCTGAGTCTTCGGTCGCCTACTCCACGGTGTAGTCCAGACCCTCGACGATCCTCTGCCGTATCCTGTCCCTGATCCAGGTCTTGTTGAAGACCGAGTCCCTGTGGAGAAGTATGAAGCCCTCCCTCTCCAGCTCGGACAGTATCCGGCGGACGGTGCTCTCGTCGAGTCCGAGCCCCTCACTAAGGCTGGATATTCTCAGGGTTCCCCCTTCGCCACTGCCCCCCTCCAGGATGCTCCGGAGCATCTCGTACCTGGTCTCGTTCTCCTCGTAGCCCCTGACACGCTTCTTTAACCCCGCGTTCTCCGTCTGCAATGTCCTCCAGTCCCCCTTAATCGACTTCAGCTCGTTCTTGAAGTCCTCCGGCAGGGTGAGATCTTCCAGCTTCACAGCGCCTAGGTTGAACAGGATGGGCCTCCAGAAGTAGGAGGTCACGGAGAATAGGAGGGCGATGAAGATGAAGGGCACCCCTAGAGACATAAATATCGAGGCGGCGTTCCTAAGCATCAGCTCCGAAAAGCCGAAGCCGAACAGTAACGGCAGGGCACCTATGAACATGGCGGCGAGTTCGTTGTACTTGAACCTCCAGTTCTGGACGTCACCGGCAAGGTATCCCCCGATGCCCGAGGTCAACATCTGTACAATGACGCTGAAGTTCTCCACGATGACCTCGATGATGGGCGTCAGGTCCAGGAACTGGTACCTATTTAGGTTCAATATATTCGTGAGGTCGAAGGGTTCAGGCGGCATAATCCACGGCGACAGGGGCGGGTCCCACATCGTCGGGAGGAAGAAGAGGCCGATGACGTTATCGTTGAATCCGAGGGCGAAGAGTGTGATCAGTATCGAGGAGAGCGCGCCGACGAGGAACCCCTTGCTCTTCCCCAAAAGGAAGCCGCTGAGGAGTATCGTCAGCATGCAGATAGAGTAGTGGAGATTGAATGCCGACACGAAGGAGAACATGATGAAGAGACCTGTCCTCCAGTCCCCGTGGGTGACGACCATGACGAGCGCGCCGATTAGGGCGTAGATCATGGCAAACTCCAGGTTCTGGTAGAAAAGGATGGGGAACGTCAGCAGGAGGCCCAAGGTCATCGCCCAGGGCGGGTCCCTCATCGACAGGAGCGTGATGGCCGTGCAAAAGAAGAGGATGTACGGGGCGGGATAGAAGGGGCTGGAGAGCAGCTGACTGAAGACGTAGAGATACAGTAACGCCACAACTACACGGCTCAGGTAGGGATGGTTTATCAGAGACCCAAAACCCCTCCTCAAACCGGTCAGGCTGTCCTGAGAACTGTTCTCGCTGGTCACGTTGCATTGGTCCCCCTTGAGGTGTATTGCTATCCATAATTGACAATTAAAGCTCTTTGATGCATCATAATCTCTGGCGATATGTTATAGATTCTAACATCTGTTAATTTATATCATAAAACAGAAAAAGCATATCTTCCATTGTAACTCAACCTAGAAGGGGCGTCTGCTGTGAAATATATTGGGGCGAAGCAGCTTTCCGAGGAGCTCAACCTCGAGGAGAACCTGTTCTACGACGAGTTCCTCAAGGTCGTGGAGGAGGAGGCCGAAAGGAACCCGGACAGGTTCTTCCTTGTTCACGACGAGAAGAAGGGCGTCTATATCGTCGATCAGGGTGATCTGAACATAATCCTGGACGGTTTCACCGAGAAGCTGCCCTTCGCTCAGGTCACCGAGGGTCTCGACGTAGACTTTGAGGCTATGAACTGGGTCCTCCACGAGCTGCACGAGAGGAACGCCATCAACGAGATGACCTTGAACCACTACATCGAGCTCAAGGAGAAGCCCATCTTCAAGATCTACTACGAGCCCGAGCAGGTCTCTGAGGGCGAGGAGGTCTCACTCGTCGTCGAGCTGGTGACGGACAAGGACGTGGAGAGCCCAAAGCTCATCCTGAAACTGCCCGACGACATCGAGCTCAACTTCGAGCCCACCCTCCCGGACGTGATCAGCAGTGGGCGCCGCATCGACAAGTACCAACTCCTAGGGCTGAGGCACGGCCCCAAGAGGATCGAGGTCACCTTCCAGGGCATGATCGAGGGAGTCCAGTACGAGGAGGAGCTCCCGGTCCCGCCCCTGAAGGTGATCTCCCTGCCCCCAGAACTGAGGGTCGAGAGGGTTCCGAGGACGAGCGTCATCTCGGCGACCTACAATCAGGACGTCGATATCATCCTCCGTGTGAGCAACGTCGGGAGGGGCGCCGCCCAGAACGTGGAGGTACGGGGCCTAAACGAGCACGAGGAGTTCCGGCTTCTCAGGGGGGAGAACGTGGGCATCGTCAGCGTGAAGGGCAGGATAGACCACCCCATCACCATCCGTCCCATCAGGAGTGGCGACCTCGTCCTTAACGACATCACCATCCACTACGAGGACGGGGACGGCAATCTCCTCTCGACCCAGCTTGAGCCCTTCACCGTTAGGGTGAGCACTCTAAAGCCCGAGCTGAAGATCGATTTGGACGTCGCCCCCATGGTGGAGTCCGGTGAGATCTTCCCCCTCACCCTCAAGGTCACCAACATAGGCCAGGGGGAGGCTAGGGACATTAGGTTCAATATCGCGGTCACCCCCACCGAAGCAAGGATGCAGGGACCCGTCGATTACACCCGCCGGAGGCTGAACGTGAGCCAGTCGGACGAGAACCAGTTCCGCATCAAGGCCCCCGATGGGGGGGAGGTCGTCTTCGAGACGACGGGGATCACCTTCAACGACGAGGAGGGCGCAGAGATGAACTATAAGATGCCGCCCCTTAAGATCCCGGTGAGGAAGTCCGTCGGGGCGGAGCGGATGGCCACGAACTGGCCCTTCAACGTTGGGGAGGTCATAAACAGGAACTTCCAGATTATCGAGGAGGTCGGCGAGGGCGGGTTCTCCAAGGTCTACCTCGTCGAGGACCTATTCCTGAGGCAGAGGAGGGCCCTCAAGGCCCTCAAGCAGTCGTTCATCAACGATCCGTCCGCCGTGGAGAGCTTCATCGAGGAGGCCAAGAAGTCCCTCAACCTCCGGTCGCCCAACATCATAAGCGTCTACGGCGCCGACAACGTGGACCATATGGGCCAGTCCTTCCCCTACATCATCATGGAGTACATCTCCGGGGGCACCCTGCAGGACAAGATCATCCCCGGGAACCCCATGGACTTCATGGAATCCTGTTACACGATACAGGACCTCTGCTTCGCCCTCATCGCCGCCCACCACCAGAAGATCATCCACTGCGACATCAAGCCCTCAAACACATTCTTCGACAACGAGCAGGAGATCTGGAAGCTCGGTGACTTCGGCATGGCCAAGGTGATGCGGGGCCGCGAGGCCCTCTCTACGGGTTACACCCTCGGGTACATGGCGCCCGAGGCGAGGGATGACCCGCCTATCATCACCGAGAAGAGCGATATCTACAGTCTCGGCGTGCTGTTCAGGGAGATGGTCACGGGGGTCCCGAGGGGGGACCTTAGCGTCGTGAAGGAGGTCAACAGGAACGTCGACCCATCCAACATCGGGAGGGTCACCGAGATCATTGAGAAGATGACGAGCAGGGACCCGCAGCAGAGGCCGGACCTCAGCGAGCTCATCACGATTGTGCGCATCAGCACCATCAAAGGGAGGTAGGAAGAACACATGGCATCGAAGGACAAGCCAACCCTCGTCATGAAGGACGTCGTCTGCCCCAACTGCGGGAGCCTCATCAGGATCGAGGAGAGCGAGGAGCAGACCTGCCCGGCGTGCAAGACCCGATACGCCTACCGCCCCGAGATCAACATCGTCCCCCAGCTGGTGTTCGAACGGGGGTCCAGGAACCCCTTCGTCTACGAGGTGAACGCCAACGTCCTCCTAGGCCGGGACAGCCAGGGCTTCGTTATCCTGTCCTACGCCGACTACGACGCCATAAGGGAGTACCCCAACATAAGGTCAAACTACGTCTCGGGGACCCACGCCCGGATCTCCGTCGACAAGTCCTACGAGATCCCGAAGGGTAACAGGGACATCGTCTGCAGGCTCAGGTGCACCATCGAAGACGACCTCACCCTGAACGGGACTATGGTCAACGGCGACCTACTCAAGCCCGGGGAGGTCAAGGAGCTGGCGAACAACGACGTCATCATCCTCGCCCCGAAGAGCAGAAGGGCGGTCCGGATCACCTTCAAGGAGAAGATGGTCGCCTGATCGCTATCGCCGGGTCCATTTATTTAAATTAAGACCTTCAACCTAACTACTAGCTACACGCAGGTGGACGGTGTATGGCTCTACCCACGATGGCGTGGCTCTCCCAGACCCTCGCGTCCAAGCTTGGGATAAGCTTGGGACTGGAGCTCGCCTCCCAACTCTCTGACATCCTCTTCTTCGAGCAGGCGGAGATGAGCCTCTCCCAGTACGACCGGATGGTGAGGGACGAGGCGGCCGGCAAGCTCAACGAGGCGAGGAAGGAGGGGCGTCTCGCCCTCCAGATCGCCGACCAGAGGAACGAGTCCCGACTGAAGGGGCAGATCTTCAACCTCACCAATATGATGCGGAGGACCCAGGAGAAGGTGAGGTACTCCGAGGGCCTCCCCAGACCCATGGGCAGGATCGACACCGACGGCATAAAGTACGTCAACCTGATGATCCTATGCGAGGCCTTTGCCGTGCTGGAGGACACCAAGGGAGGCGCCGACGCCTTGGAGCAATCCGAGGTCGCAAAGTGCAGGGAGATAGTGGACAAGGTGAGGGAGCGCCTAAGGCAGCTTGAGAGGATGCTGGAGGTGAGGAGCACCGCCATCACCGTCCAGAACAGGCAGCTACTGAAGATCCTCGCGGACACCAACCCCGAGCTCTTCGGCAGCATCAAGGGCCT
>DATLAV010000240.1:0-14553 GCA_035527235.1 Patescibacteria group bacterium
GTGCTGGCCGTCCTCGTCGCCGTCGTCCCGCCCCTCGTCTTCCAGCAGCCCCTCCAGCAGTGGGTCTACCGCGCGCTCGTCATGCTCGTCGTCGCATGCCCCTGCGCCCTCGCCATCTCCACTCCCGTCGCGATGGTCTCGGCCATTGCGAGCGCCAGCAGGAACGGCGTGCTGGTCAAGGGGAGCACCTACCTTGAGCAGGTGAGCAACGCGAAGGTCTTCGCCTTCGACAAGACCGGCACCCTGACCCAGGGGGAGCTGGAGGTCACGGACATCGTGGCAACCGAGATGTCCGAACGGGAGGTCCTGAGGCGGGCGGTCTCCCTGGAGGCGAAGGCGGAGCACCCGATAGCCAGAGCGATCCTGGAGAAGGCCCGGGAGATGGGCGTCGATGTGGAGGAGACGACCGACTTCAAGGCGTACGTCGGTCGGGGAGTCGAGGCCTGCATCGATGAGAAGACGTGCTGCATCGGGAACCTCCGCCTCTTCGAGGAGCTCGGCATCCCCGCCATGGACGGCGTCGTCGATAGGCTGGAGGCAGAAGGGAAAACCGTCGTTCTGGTCTCGGAGGAAGACTGCACCGTCGGCGCCATCGCCCTGATGGATCGCATCCGGGAGGGCGTTCAGGAGACCATCAAGGAGATGAAGTCCCAAGGTATCAGGGTCGAGATGCTCACAGGTGACAACGAGGAGACCGCAAAGGCGATAGCTGAGAGGATAGGGCTCGACGGCTACATGGCCCACCTGCTGCCCGAGGAGAAGGTGGACGCCATCGAGAAGCTGAGGGAGGCCTACGGACCGGTGGTGATGGTGGGGGACGGCGTCAACGACGCCCCAGCCCTGGCCGCCGCCGACGTGGGTATCGCGATGGGGGCGATAGGCAGTGACGTCGCCCTGGAGACAGCGGACATCGCCCTTATGGAGGATGAGATCAGGAGGCTCCCCTATCTGGTGAAGCTTAGCAGGTCCACGATGGGGCGGATACGGGAGAACATCGCCGGTTCCATACTGGTCAAGCTCGGGGTGGCGGCTCTCGCGTTCCCGGGGATGATCACGCTGTGGATCGCCGTTGCCGTCGGGGACATGGGTCTCAGCCTTACAGTCATCCTGAACTCCATGAGGCTGAGCGGCATCAAGGCAGACGGCTTAGAGCCGTCAGATGTCCACGACCACTAGTTCAAATTAAAATACCGCCAAATATGATGAAATAACTATGGCGACCGATTTCATCATCGTTATTTTAGCTACCTTCATCGTCAGCCTTTTCTCCCTGAGCGGTATCTTTGCTCTGTCCCTCAACGAGGAGAGGCTCCACTCAGTCCTCTTCTTCCTCATCGCGTTCTCGGCGGGAACCATATTTGGCGCATCCCTCTTCGACCTCCTCCCGGAGGCCGTCGAGCTGGTAGATGAGCACCTGGTCTCCCCCTACATCGCCCTGGGCTTCGTCGCCTTCTTCTTCCTTGAGCGCTTCATCTACTGGTACCACGGTCACGGCCACTCAGAGGACATAAAGATCATAAGGGAGAAGACCGAGACCTCAACGTTCGCCTACCTCAACGTGCTGGGCGATGGGATACACAACTTCCTGGACGGGATGATAATCGCTGCGAGCTTCTCGGTCGGGTACCAGGTCGGGGTGGCTTCGACGATCGCAGTCATATTCCACGAGCTCCCCCAGGAGATGGGAGACTACGGCATCCTCATCTACTCGGGCTTCGAGAAGGTGAAGGCCCTCGCACTGAACTTCGTCGCGGCCCTAACGGTCGTGGTAGGGGGTATATTCGCCTCCTTCTTCCTTGAGGCGGTCGACACCCTGAGCGGATTCCTCATCGCGTTCTCGGCCGGTGCCTTCCTCTATCTCTCGGCCGCCGAGTTGATACCTGAAATGAAGAAGGAGGATGAGTTCTGGCGTTCACTTATCCAGTTTGTCGTCTTCCTCATCGGGATGGCCGTGATATACTCCCTCGGCTTCATCTTCCCCCACGAATGAGTAAAAGATCATACGAATTTCTCCCAGTTCATTGCTGGGTTCCTCTTTGGACTAGAAGTCAATCTTCTCCATGAGGATTTGTGCGCATCCGCTCACAAGTTTGGGGACTAAATTCGCCCTCTTACGCGTTGTTCTATATTCTAGAGAATGAAGTAAATCGTTTCTGTTTCGCCTTCTGAATTCGATATCTTTTAATAAGGTTTTTATGCTTATCATCAACCTACAAGTCGGGAGATTTCCGCGTGTCCAGAGAGTTTAACTACATAGTCAGGATTCACGGGTCGAACCTAGATGGCACAAAGACGCTGCCATACTCCCTCTGTGATCTCAGGGGCGTCGGGATCAGGGTCGCACGGACCATGATCAAGAGTCTTGGCCTCGACCCAAACCTCAGGATGGGGACCATCTCTGAGGCCGACGTTAGGCGCCTCGAGGATATCCTAGACAATCCCACGGCCAGGGGGATACCAACATGGATGCTCAACAGGAGGAAGGACGTCCAGACGGGGCAGGACCTCCACGTCCTGGGATCCGACCTCGCCCTCAGGCAGAAGGATGACATCGACGTCATGAGGGAGACCAGGAGCTGGAAGGGCGAACGCCACGCAAGAGGGCTCAAGGTAAGGGGCCAGAGGACGAAGACCACCGCAAGGAAGGGTAGGAGCGTCGGAGTCAGCCGCAGCCGGATCAGACAGCAGCAGCAGTAGATGGAGGAATGATTGATGGGAGACCCCAAGAAGAAGCACAAGCTGTATACAACGCCCAAGCGCCCTTACGACGTGAGAGCCTTCGAGGAGGACCTCAAGATTCTGGGTGTCTACGGCCTAAGGAACAAGAGAGAGCTCTGGCGCGCAAGGACCGAGCTGAGCACCCTCAGGAGGAGGGCCAGGGAGATGCTCTCCTTTGACCCTGTGGAGAGGATCGAGATGGAGAGGATTCTGATCAGGAAGCTGTATGGGCTGGGTCTCGTCCCGGAATCATCCTCCCTAGACAACACCCTGTCACTCTCAGTGGGGGACCTGCTGGAGCGGAGGCTCCAGACCGTTGTCTACCGGACGGGTATGGCGAAGACCCTCTTCCAGTCGAGGCAGCTAATCACCCACGGCCACATATCCATCGACGGAAGGAAGGTCAAGTCTCCCAGCTACAGAGTGACCCGCGAGGACGAGGCGAAGCTCGCTTACGCTGGCTCAAGCCCCGTTTCATTGAAGGATCACCCCCTCAGGCAGGAGATCGGGATGGAGGAGTTGAAAGGAGGCGCACCCGTTGAGTGAAGGGGAGAGGTGGGCCATTATCCACATCTTCAGCAGCTTCAACAACACTATAATTCACATGACTGACCTGACGGGCGCCGAGACCATCGCGTTCGCATCTGGCGGAAGGTTCGTCAAGGCCGACAGGCTGAAGCCATCACCCTACGCCGCGATGAAGGCGGCCCAGTACGTCGCCGACGTTGCGAAGGATCGCGGCATCAACGCCATCCACATCAAGGTCAGGGCACCAGGGGGATCTGGATCAAAGACGCCGGGTCCCGGCGCACAGGCTGCTATCAGGGCGCTCGCCCGTAGCAACTTCAGGATAGGAAGGATCGAGGAGACCACGCCGGTCCCACACGACGGGACCAGGAAGCCCGGTGGAAGAAGAGGTCGCAGGCCTTAGCGGGTCGGGTTGAATGGTCATGAAGGTCGATGTTCTGAGCGTCAGCGACGATACAGTCAGGTTCCTCATTGAGGGAGTCGACGTAGCATTCATTAACGCCCTGAGGAGGACCATGATCTCCGATATGCCCTGCATGGCCATGGACGACCTCTTCGTGTTCGACAACTCATCGGTGGTCAACGACGAGGTTCTGGCCCACAGGATCGGTTTCATCCCACTGACGACCGATCTGGATAACTACGTCCTTCCGGAGGACTGCGAGTGCGGGAGCGACCTAGGCTGCGAGCACTGCCGTGTCGTCCTCACCCTCGACGTCGAAACGGACAACGAGATCCGGACAGTCTACTCAGGTGACTTCGTGTCCGAGGATCCCAACGTGGTCCCGGTCACCCCGGGCATCCCCCTGACGAAGCTGGCCCCCGGACAGGCGGTGAAGATTGAAGCCTACGCCCGCCTCGGGACAGGGAAGACCCACGCCAAGTGGCAGCCGGTCTCCATGGCCGTCTATCAGCACATGGGAGAGGTGGAGGTAGACGAGGCGAAGTGCACGGCTTGCGGCGAGTGCGCCAAGGCCTGCCCCCGGGGCGTAATCTCCCTTCAGGATGGCAAGCTCAAGGTGGTCGACGTGCTCGCATGCACATTGTGCGGTGAATGCGTCAAGGCGTGTCCCGTGGAGCCCGCAGCCATCAAGCAGGGACTGAAGGCAGACGCCTTCCTCATGATCGTCGAGTCCACTGGCTGCCTACCCCCGGAGAGGCTGGTCACGGAGGCGGCGAGGATCCTCAGCAAGAAGCTTGAGGAGTTCTCCGATAGGGTGGAGAGGGGCGAGTACCACGACGAGATCGAGGACTTCGAGTCCGCGGAGCAGATATCAGGCAAACTTTACAGCGTTGGATCTTCGGATCCAGATGAGGATGAAGAGGAGGAGCAGCAGGAATGATCAACCCAGAGCTCAAGAAGACGATCCAGGCCCTCAAGACGGCCTCGAAGAAGAGGAACGCGGCCATATGGGCCAAACTGGCAGACGATCTAGACACCTCCAAGAGGTCGAGGGTCTCCACCAACCTCAGCAACATCAACAGGCACACCGAAGCGGACCAGGTCGTCGCCGTACCCGGGAAGGTCCTGGCATCAGGCGCCCTGGGTCACCCCGTGACTGTGGCGGCCTTCGCGTTCTCTGACACGGCGGTTGACAAGATCTCAGCGGTCGGCGGCAGGACCATGAGCCTGATCGAACTCCTCGAAGAGGGTATCGAGCCCTCGAAGATCAAGGTCCTGAAGTAGCCCCGTTTTCTCTCATCTATAATAATCTAGGTCGCTGTAGGTAGGTATCTGCCTTATTTTAGGCTTAATCAGTCTAGATAGCACTATTCCGACCACGAAGCCCCCCACGTGGGCCCAGTAGGCGACCCCCGTGTTCAACGGTACGAGAGCGAGGAGGAACTGGTAGGCGAACCAGAGCCCGATCATCGTGAAGGCTTTCACTCTTATCACCCTGAAGAAGTAGCCAAAGGACACGAGGGTCCGTATCTTCGCCGACGGGTAGAAGATGAAGTAGGCTCCGAGGACCCCCGATATCGCCCCTGAAGCACCGACTGCCGGGTAGGTAGAGCCCCAGTCAGTGATCACCCACAGGCCCGAGGCTGCCACTCCGCAGACTAGGTAGAAGGCGAGGTACCTGAGGTGGCCGCAGCAGTCCTCGATGTTGTCCCCGAAGATGAAGAGGAAGAGCATGTTGCCAAGGAGGTGGCTCCAGCCTCCGTGGAGAAATATGTTCGTAAAGAACGTGTACAGTCCCCCTCCTGCAGCCACGCGGGCAGGTACCACGCCGTAGCTGTAGAGGGTTAACCAGAAGAACTCGCTCCCTGAGGTTGACTGCCAGACGAAGGCCGCGATGCACGCCACGATCAGGGTCCAGTTGACGATGGGCGTCAGCCTCGTCGGGTTCTCATCGCCGAGGGGAAGCATGGTTAAAGATATTTAATTAGACTAGATTAAGCTGCCTGAAGCCTTGATGACGGGCATGACTGATCATAGAAGCTCTTACATTTGAACATGCCTTTTCGGGGCTTGTATGGTCTTCATTTTTTACATGATCACCTTTTTTGTGACATGGAAAAATATATGAGTATCTAATTGAACTCCTACAGAGATCGGGAGATAAAAAATATGGACAAGATACTCGAGGATATCCGGGTGCTGGACTTTACCCATGTATGGTTCGGCCCATGGTGTACGATGATGATGGCCGAGATGGGAGCCGAGGTCATCAAGATCGAGCCCCCCTGGGGCGGTCTGGGCAGGATCTCCCAGGGTGGCCAGATGTACGGAGGGATGAGCTCTACCTTCCACCACCTCAACCTCAACAAGAAGGCCATCGCCGTCAACACTAAGGAGCCTGAAGGCCTCGACCTCGTCAAGGAGCTTATAAAGAAGGCCGACGTCGTGGTGCAGAACTTCGCCCCAGGCGCAATGGAACGAATGGGTCTTGGCTACGACGTCCTGAAGGAGCTCAACCCGAAGATCATCTACGCCGCTTTATCGGGCTTCGGTCAGACCGGCCCATATACGTCCCGACCATCATACGCCGTGATCGCTGAGGCCATGGCAGGATACGCTCTGGCCCAAGGACGGAACGCCGATAAAGAGGGGCCGCCCGTCAGCATGACCGGCGCCTTCGGTGACCTCGCTCCCGGAACCATGGCCGCCATGAGCATCATCGCGGCCCTAAGGTATAGGGACAAGACGGGCAAGGGTCAGATGATCGATGTCGCCCAGCTGGACTGCATGATCGCCTATCAGACGGACGTGACTGCCTACCTCGTCAGCGGTAAGACCGAGAAGGAGCGCAGGCTGGAGATGGAGGAGATGCGGAAGAACCGCGGTCCAGGTATGGTCCGCATCGGGGGCATCCTGAAGTGCACCGACGGCTGGATACATGTCGCCGGCTGGCGGGCGAAGGGCATGGACAGGCTCAAGGAGATCATGGGCACCGACGAGATCGACCCCGACGAGGTGAAGAAGAAGATCGAGGGGATGACCAGGGATGAGGCCCTTGCCTTCTTCGTGGACGTGGGCCTCCCCGTAGCGCCCATACTGGAGGCTAGCGAGATAACTAAGGACCCCCACGCCATCGCCAGGGACATGTACACGGAGCTCGAGCACCCCAAGATGGGCAAGTACACAGCCATCAACTTCCCTGTGAAGTTCACAGAGACCCCCGGTGTGGTGCACTCACCCGCACCCCTGCTCGGGCAGCACAACAAAGAAGTCATCACGGACATACTTGGTTGGCCGGAAGAGAAGTACATCGAGCTCAAGAAGAAGGGTGTAATCTCGGAGAGCACATAGGCCTACTCTTACCTTTTTTATCTTTTTATACTAAGATTTCATTTCCCCCCTCTACAACCACATTTTATAAATGAATACAGGTGAACTTACGAAGGATCGTAAGTTGACTGAACTGTTATTCGACGGAAAGAACGCTTTCAAGTACATAGAGAAGATGGCTGTGAACATCGGGACCCGCCCAAGCGGGAGCGATGCCGAGAAGAAGGCCGCGGAGTGGATCGCATCTGAGTTCAAGAGCATGGGTCTGAAGGCCACCATCGAGGAGTTCGAGGTGACGACGGGGCGCGTCGTCTCCCAGGGCCTCAAGGTGCTGGAGCCCTACCAGGAGGACGTGAACTGCGAGGTGATGCCCCTCTACGGCAGCACTGGCCCCAACGGGGTCACCGGGGAGTTAATCTACCTGGAGACCTACGACGAGGAATACCTCACGCCAGACATCGCAGGTAAGATCATAATGACCTCCGGGCGTCCGCAGAATAGTAAAAAATCGTACAGCATCATGTCGAAGCTGAAGCCCAAGGCGATGATCTTCATAGAGACCTCGCCCAAGGTGCTGGCCAAGAACCTCTGGGGGAGCCACCTGGTCAAGAAGAAGTACGGTGAGTTCCCCGCCCTCCGCATCACCTTCGGGGACGCCCTCAAGCTCCTAGAGTCGGGGGCCAAGAAGGTCCACGTCACTGCCGAGACCGAGACGATGACCGTCAACTCCCAGAACGTGATTGCCGAGCTGGAGGGCAGCGAGAGAAACGAGGAGATCGTCGTGATCGGTGGCCACTATGACACAGTGCTGGAGGTGGCCGGGGCCGGGGACAACGCCGGAGGCACCGCCATCGCCATGGAGCTCGCTAGGGTCTTCAAGGAGAAGGGCACCAAGAGGACGATGAAGTTCGCCGCCTGGGGCTGCGAGGAGCTCGGGCTTCTGGGCAGCAGGGACTACGCCACGAAGCTGAGGAAGGCCTCTGAGGAGGCGAAGAAGGAGGACGAGGACGACGACCAGACCGAGTTGGACAGGACGGTCCTCTGTGTCAACCTCGACGTACACGGCGGATACATAGGGACGAACTCCTCACGGGTCCTGGGCCCCCCGGAACTCACCGCCTCGGTGAAGCTCCTCTCCAAGGAGACCGGGAAGGTCTTCACGGTGAACGAGGGCGTCTACTCCTCAGACGGGACCTCCCTGTCGGCGGTGGGTATCCCGAGCGTCTCCCTTTCGAGGGGAACTCCGACCAACCAGCTGATGCACAGCGTCGAGGACGATATAAGGTGGCTCAACCCGAAGGCGCTGCAGGATCAGGGGGAGTTCATAGAGCTCTTCCTGACAAGGTACGTCGCCAACGCCGCAGGCTTCCCCTTCGAGAGGACCATCCCCGAGAAGCAGAAGAAGGAGATAGAGGACTACTTCAAGCGCTCCATGCGGAAGCTTCCATAAGCTCATCCTCCATTCTACTATTTTTTTTGTAGCAACCTTCTTATTGGTAGGTATAGATGTAGACGGGATGCTTATGAGCGGTCTTAGAAGCTCCAAGAACCTGACCTTCGTCGCCATGATGGCGGCCCTAGGCAACGTGCTCTCCTTCATCTCCATCCAGCTGGCGCCCCTTGTGCCATCCATTCCCGTTGGGCCAGTCTCGATCTCACTTGCCCTCGACTTTTCCCATCTCGCGACATTCATCACGGCTCTCTACGGCGGTCCCGTGATCGGCGGCCTGACGGGCCTCATCGGAGGCCTGGTGGCGGCGTTCGAGTTCGGATTCTCCAAGGGTAATCTCATATCTGGATTCGGGATACCCGTCGGGAAGGCGATGACCGGTGTGGTCGCGGGTCTGGTCATGAGCATGTTAAGAGCCAGTGAGAAGAGGTCGATGCTCGTGCCCTCGACACTTGTATCCTACATACCCGAGGGTATCCTGACTGCGTTCATCTTCATCTCCCTCTACCCCCTCTACTTCGGGATGCCGTCGTTCCTGGCGACGGCGATAGCCACTCAGGTGCTCGTGAAGGCAGTATGCGAGATGATCGCCATGGGGCTGGTGCTAATGTTCCTTGCGGATAACAGAGGGTTCACGGCATACCTCAAAGGAGTCTTTTCTTGAACCAGTATCTTAGGAACTGTTTCAGCCATCTTGATCAAGTATCTTGACCGAGACCTCGTCGCCGTCGCTCAACCCGAGTGCCTCCCTGATGTTCACACCTGAGATGACCTCGACCAGGTTCTCAAGGTACCCCGGTACCAGTGGCACGATCACTCCGCCGTCGACCTCTCCGTTGATAATGCCCTGGAAATATTTACCATAGGCGTATCTGCTGTCGATGGGTTCAACGGCGATGCCGTCATGGGCGTCGATGAATGCCCTGTACTTCCCCCTGACGGACTCATCCACGATCACGTTCAAGGTTCCTGGGAAGGGCGTGAATCCGCATTTCTCCTCTATCTGAATGATAACCCAGTCGAGGCTCAGGTAGCGAGCTCCCTCGCCCCGTCCGACTGACACCTTTCCCCTGAACCTGAATCGCAATGGGAGTCTCAATTATACTGATCTTAGCCCATATTGAGTTCCCTATCGATATTATGCATAAATCAGTCAATTATCGTATTTTCCTGCGTAATGTTTTTTCAGAAAATATTAAATATTTGTTATTTATGGAGACCTCACCACTGTCCTTAAATTTGTCATTGCCCACAAGCATTAGATATAGCTTGGTAGGGCGGAGGGCGCTCACCTCGGAAGACGTGCGTTCGCTCGTCTTCGAGTCCATCGGGCTAATTTCCCGGGCCCAAGATGACCTCGATCTTAAAATCTGCCCTAACATTCAGGAGACGAAACGAAGGCTCAGGGAAGGGACCTTCGAGGCGAAGCCCCTCTCCAATATGCGAGAGGAGACATATCGTATGGCGTTCGGCTCCTTCTCGCCGCCTGCCACCATCGTGCTGGACAGCCACCTCCCTTTCTGCGACATGCCCATGGATATACCTGACGTGCCCTCCACCATGACGCGCTACACGGCCGTCCATGAGGTGATCCACGCCGACGATCACGCCGGCGGCGATGTCACGTTGCACGCGACGAGGGAGCACTTCTTCAGGCATCACAGGGACAAGCTGGAGAGCGGCATGGAGGTCATCGAGAGTGCTGACAACGGGGACTGCATCTGCAACTGCGAGGAGCTCGCCAACATCTGGGCGATCCAGTACGTCAACCTCCTCACCCACTATAGGTCCTACGTCGTTCTCAGGCACCACCGACTACCCCGCCTCGACATGGTGTGGGACATGATGCAGAACGACTTCTTCCCGCCCAACCTCCTCACCCAGATCGAGATCGAGAGGGACATGAGGTACGTCTTCGAGAAGATGATCGAGCGAGCGGGAGAGTACTGCATCATCGACGCTCTCCTAGAGTCCAAGCGCATCCGGGATAAGCACGTGACGCGGTACGCCGTCTGACCTCCGCGGAGTTTATATCCGTTTCACAGCGTTCTATTGTTCAGTATGCTCTTTGACACCCTCGTTCAGACCTACGTCAGGCTTGAGTCGACCACTAAACGGCTGGAGATGACCGACATCCTGGCCAAGCTCCTCTTCGCGGCGGAGCCAGCGGAGCTCGAGAACGTGATCTACCTCACCCAGGGAAAGATCCACCCTGACTGGACGGGGGAGCCCGAGATCGGCATGGCCGAGAAGATGATCGTGGAGACAATCGCGCGGGCCTCGGGGCTCAACAAGAATGAGGTCGAGTCCCTCCTTTCCGAGACGGGGGACGTCGGACTGACGGCTGAGAAGGCCTTGGAGTCCAAGCGGCAGGCGATGCTCGGAGGGCACAAGCTTAACGTCTCCGACGTCTATAACGCCCTCGACCAGATAGCGAATGAGTCCGGGAAGGGGAGCAGCGGCAGGAAGATCGACAGACTCGTACGGCTGATGGTTAACGCCTCCCCTCTGGGCGCCCGTTACTTGGCGAGGGTGGTTGTGGGCACCCTGCGCCTTGGCGTAGGTGACATGACGATGCTCGATGCCCTCGCTCAAGCGTACACCGGCTCATCCAAGAATCGCCCGTCCCTGGAGCGGGCGTACAACCTCACCAGCGACCTTGGCTTCGTCTCCAGGAAGCTGGCCGAGGAAGGCCTCGAGGCGCTCGAAAGTGCGGAGGTCGTCGTCGGTAAACCCATCAGGATGATGCTCGCCCAGAGGCTCTCGACCGCCGAGGAGATACTTGACAAGCTTGGGGACTGCTCAGCGGAGTACAAGCTCGACGGCGAGAGGTTCCAGATACACAAGAAGGGTGGGGACGTGGACATCTTCTCCCGGAGGCTCGAGAACATCACCGGGATGTACCCCGACGCCGTCAAGATGACCTTGGAGCAGGTGAGGGCCGAAGAGGCGATCCTGGAAGGCGAGGCGGTCGCCATCGACCCCGAGTCGGGGGACATGAAGCCCTTCCAGACCCTGATGCAACGCCGGAGGAAGTACCGCATCGAGGAGATGATGGAGAAGTTCCCAGTCGCCGTCTTCCTCTTTGAGTGCCTCTACGTGGACGGCGAAGACCTAACACTTCAGCCCTACACCGTCAGGCGTGAGAAGTTGGGAAAGGTCGTCGAGGAGACCGATCGCTTCAAGCTCGTTAGGGCTTCTCTAGTGCAGAAAGAATCCGAACTCGACGAATTCTTCGAGGAGGCGATCGCCGAAGGCACCGAGGGCCTCGTGGTCAAGTCCACATCTGAGGACTCCGTGTACAGGGCGGGCGCCCGCTCCTGGCTCTGGGTGAAGCTGAAGACTAGCTATCAGAGCAAGATGGTGGACCCCGTCGACCTCGTCGTCGTCGGTGCATTCCACGGGAGGGGCCGGAGGGCCGGCAGCTACGGCGCCCTCCTGACGGCCGTCTACGATCCCGAGGAGGACGTGTTCAGGAGCATCTGCAAGGTCGGCACGGGCTTCACGGACGAGGACCTCGCGAAAATCCCCGAAATGTTGGAAGAATACGTGCACGAGGGCAGGCATCCCCGTGTCGACTCCCTCATGGAGGCAGACATCTGGTTCAGCCCGGGGCTGGTCATGGAGGTGCTGGGCGATGAGCTTACTCTGAGCCCCGTCCATACCGCGGCCTACGACCAGCTCAGGAAGGACTCGGGCGTCGCCGTCAGGTTCCCTAGGTTCATACGCTGGAGGGATGACAAGGCCCCCGAGGACGCCACCCAGGTCGGGGAGGTCGTTAACATGTACAACTCCCAGCACAAGACAGTCTGAGGAACAGTTATACCCTCATCGCGACCTCAAGGTAGCTGAAATGATGGACGCGTTACTGGCCAAGCTTGATGACTCTTACGCTCTCGTGAAGCTGAGGGAGATGATCCGCATCGACTCGGTTGTCGGCAACGAGGGGGGCCTCGCCGAGTACCTGCGCTCCGAGCTGGAGTCCCTGGGGCTCGTATGCGAGATTGACGAGGTCGAGACCGGGAGGCCCAACATCTACGCGAGGCTCGAGGGCTCCGGGCCAGGGAGGAGGCTTAACTTCAACGGTCACACCGACACGGTGCCCGTGGTCGACGGATGGGAGACCGACCCCTTCACCCCGGTGGAGATGGATGGAAGGCTCCACGGCCTCGGCTCCTGCGACATGAAGGCGGGTATCGCGTGCACCTTGGACATGATTAGGGCGTTCATAGAGTCAGGCCACGAGTTCAACGGGGAGCTCTCCTTCTCGGGGGTCATCGACGAGGAGGCCTACGGGAAGGGGGCGAAGGCGATGATGAAGTCGGACTACTCCGACGTCGACGCTATCGTGCTGGCGGAGCCCTATCCCGGCGATGAGACGAAGCCCATCCCCCTGGGGATCACCGGGAAGATACTGTACGATATACACGTGACGGGGAAGGCGGCCCACGGCTTCAGGCCCCACCTCGGCGTCAACGCCATCGAGGAGGCGTCCAAGATCATCGCCAGCCTGGACAGGCTGGAGTTCAAGGAGCACCCCGACTTCGGGACCGGCAACTACTCGACCCTCAAGATCGAGGGCGGCTACGAGGTCTACTCCGTCGTCATCCCCGCCAGGTGCAGGTTCGAGGTGAACAGGCTCCTCGTCCCCGGGGAGACCGTGGAGACCGCCATCCAGGACATGCAGAGGCTCGTCAACTCCCTCGGCCTTGACGCCGAGGTCGACGTCAGAACAAAGCCCCCGAGATACGAGGCGTACGTAATGAATAGGGATGAGCTCATCCTGGAGGTCTTCGACGGCGTCTACAGGGCGGTCATGGGTGCGGCGCCCCTCTACGAGCACGCTTACGGCATCACGGACGCCAACATCTTCGCTGGCGAGGGCGGCATCCCTTGCCTACATCTAGGACCCCGACGGGGTGGGGCCCACCAGAAGAACGAGTACGTGCCCCTCGACTGGCTGCCCAAGGTCTCGAGGATGTTCGCCCTGATAGCGGCTAGATTCCTTGAATAGGCTGAGGGCCCTCCTCCGGGGTGTCTTTCCCTCTATATATTTAACATCGGTCCTCCTCGAAGCTGAGAAAACGTTTCCTTTTAATATGTCCTGAAGGGGAATATCTGCAAGGTGCCTGATATGAGTGAAGAGATCACCTACAAAGAGTTCAAGAAGCTGGACATCAGGATCGGGACGGTCGCCGAGGTGGAGCGAGTCCCGGGCTCCGACAAGCTCTACAAACTCAAGGTGGACATCGGCGGCGAGTTGCGTCAGATAGTAACCGGCCTCGTTGACTATTACACGGCCGATGAGATGATGAGCAAGGTGATTGCGGTCGTAATGAACCTGAAGCCCGCGAAGATATTCGGACAGTGGTCCTACGGGATGCTACTAGCCGCGGAGAAGGATGAAAAGCTCGCTCTCCTGACGGTCGACCATGAGATACCCAACGGAGCCAAGATTACCTGAGAAATGCGACATTATTTCTGATTTTCTCTTTACCGTGACAGGAATTTTACGGGAGGAGCTAACTGCTCTACAGTCACATCAGGGCAATCTTCTTCACTGTTCTTTTGAAGTCTGATGATGGACGAGGAAACGTGCATCGCTAAAATCTCAAGGAGCTCCTGGTCAAGGGGCGTGTAGGCGATCACCTCTTCGTCCTCAAGGTTGATCACCCATACCAGTTCGTTTTCAACGATGACGGGAACCGCCAACTCGGATCGCATCTTCGCTGAGATGTCCTTTTCATCATGAATTTTGTAGTATTCGGGCTCATCTTGGATGTCTGAGATCAATTGCGGCTTCATAGTTTGGATGACCTTCCCCATGATGCTCCCTTGGATGGGTATGCGTAAGTCTCCGGACATCATATTGTTGACGGCGCCAATATATCGGATCTCGTCGCCTTCGATGGTTGAGATGCCAGCGAAGTCGAACTCGAATATCCTTTCTATGGTCTGGAGCGTAGTCTCGAGGATGTCCTCGATGTCATTCGCGAGGTTCAGCTTTATTGAACAGGTGTGAAGTGCGGGGAGCCTCTCCTGGAAACTCTTCATCTCCGTTATGTCCCTAGCGATTGCCTGGATGACGTTCTTCTCCGCGTTCACGATGCTGGCGCTTACATCG
>DATLAV010000241.1:0-19228 GCA_035527235.1 Patescibacteria group bacterium
CCCTCCCTGTCCGCCTTCAACTTGATCTCATCGGGCTCGAGGATGACCAGGTCTACGCCAGGTATTTCGGGGACCAGATCCTCCCTGATGTTCTCCGTCGACAGGATGATGTTATCCTCTATGAACCTGTAGCCGGGTATCCTCTCGTCAACAAGTGCAGTTGTCAGCGACAACCTGATTAACTCCGACACGTCGGAATCGCTGTATATTACCCCTTCCCTAAAAGGTTTGATCTTGACCGTCTGTCCGGCGCTGCCCGCGAGATCGTCCCTCACATAGACATTCAGGCTGATCGTGAGATTCCCTACCTCCCTGGCCTTGAAAGAGACGTCGTCAATCTCGTGCCGGGACCTCGGGGGAATGGTTATCTTTACTCCGGTTCCCCATATAACATGCATACTCTGGGTCCCGCCTTGAGGGATGCCGTTGCTCTGGGCGCTGATCTCGACAATGTTATAAGGTTCCAGCCTCACCGGGACGGGCAGAGAGTTGACTACATAGAAAGTCGCGTTGATCTCATCCCCGACGTTATACTCAGCTTTACTCATGGATATCTCGAGCCCAGTGCCTAAACCGACTATGCCTGTTGGGAGTGCTGGTGGAAATCCGAAGATGATGAGGACGAGGAATGCAACGACGAGGAAAACGGGCCACCTCGCCTTCAACCATGTTAGACTGATTTTGTCTTTCGGCACTGACATAACCCTGTTCCTATTTTTCTGAAAGCTGTTACCATGATTTTAAAGTTTGGATAGTCGTCACTGGAATGGAGTCCGTTCCATAATTTTGTCCACGATACCCTATAATATCTCATCAGGTCATCATTGTTCATTTATATTTTATACGAAAGCCGTATTTACAGTTGAAACCTAGGTTTAACTGTGTTGAATCGCAGGTTTGTCTCTGTCTACCTCGCACTATGGTTGATCGCCTTCTTCGCGGTGAACATCCGTAACGTGGTTCAGGGGCGCCTGGTCAGAGCCGGCAAGGCCACTAACGCCGAGGTTGGGCGGCCGTGGGGCCTGTCCATGCTCTTCGCTTCGTTCGGCACGGGCATGTTCTTCTTCGAGGAGCTCCTCTTCATCCTCGCCAGCTTCCTGGGCTTCCCCTTCTTCAATGATTCGTCAATCCTCGGAAACGCGAGCAACATTGTCCAGACGATGGGCCTCATCTTGGTGGGGTCGGGCTTCTTCCTATTCCTGTGGAGCGTCATCGAGCGAGGCCAGAACTCCGTCTCCTGGGAGATGACGGAGGACCACTGCCTCGTGACCACGGGGCCCTACGGGCTGGTCCGCCATCCCTCCTACCTGGGATACTTCCTGATGTTTACGGGATTCCTCCTGACGGTCCAGAACACCGTGGCACTGCTCCCCCTCGCCGCAATCCCTGGGTACGTCATGATCGTCGGAGACGAGGAGGAGATGCTCACCCTGATGTTCGGCGACGTGTACAGGGAGTACATGGATAGGACCGGGCGGTTCATACCCAAGTTGTCAGGCTAATAGTATCTTTTCAAATGACGCTCAATGCAAAGTACACTCGCAACGCGTTAATATGGAGTCAGCGAAATAGATAGCAGGTGGTTGAAACGGGTAGATCCATTATAGTCGAGGACGTGGAGTTCAGAAGCGAGGGCAACCTCCTGAAGGGCAGGAGCTACCGGCCGCAGGCGGAGGGCAGGTACCCATCGGTGGCCATCTGCCACGGATATCCTGGCGACACGAAGCACATGGACGTGGCCGAGGAGATGGCGTTGAACGGCATCGCCGTGCTCATCTTCTACTATCAGGGGGCCTGGGGGAGCGAGGGAGTCTTCCGATTCAGCAACCTCCATCCGAGCACCCGGGACGCGCTGGACTATCTCAGGAGCCAACCTTACGTTAACCCGAGCAGGACCGGGATAATCTCCTACAGCATGGGCGCGATACCCGCGGTCCAGCAGCTGAAGCACGATGAATCCCTGAAAACTGGGATACTGATCTCCCCCGTCTCCGACACCAACATATGGCTGACCGCAGTCGACATTGACTACCTTATGATGTCCTTCGTCAGCCAGGCCTCCGGGAAGCTGAACACAGGCGATTCAGAGGAATACAAGCGGGACCTGATGGACGTCATTAAGGAGATAAACCCCATAGCTAACATCTCAGACGTAAGCGTACCCCTCCTCATTATAGCAGGATCCAGGGACACGATTGTGCCACCCGAGATGGCCCACTTGTTATACGAGGCGGCCAACGAGCCTAGGAAATGGGTCCAGGTGGAGGGAGCGGATCACGGTTACAGCGATCATAGGACTCAGCTGTATGAAGCCGTGCTGGATTGGCTGATTAAGTATCTTTAGGAATGAGATGTCAGACGTGGCTCTGTTGAAGCTAGAACATGTGAGAGGAGAACTCTCATGCTGAGGGAAGAGACCCTCGAGCTGGCCAAACGCTACGGCATCTCACTTGCACCCGAGTGGGATGAGCAGCAGTTGGTTAATCCCGAGGTGATCGAGCTCCTCATAGACACGGCCAACGTGGGTGAGGCCGATACCATTCTTGAGATAGGCGCGGGGTGCGGAAACATCACGATGGCACTGGCCCAGAAGGCGGGAAAGGTCGTCGCCGTGGAGAAGAATGGGAAATTCATCCAGCTCCTTCGAGACAGGACCTCCAAGCTTGAAAACACCACGATCATAGAGGGCGACGCCTTGACCATGAGGCTGCCCAAGTTTACCAAAATCGTCTCAAACCTGCCCTACAGCATCTGCGAGGCCATGACCCACCGGCTCATCTGGCACAGCTTCTCTAAGGCAGCCCTCGTAGTATCCTCCTCCTACGCGGACAAGGTCACCGCGAACGAGGAGGATGAAGGGTACAGCCGGCTCAGCTGCCTAGCCTCGACGTTCTACTCGATCGAGAAACTGAGGGAGGTGGAGCCCGAGAACTATGAGCCCCCTCCTAGCTCGAAGACCGCCATCATAATCCTCGAACCCCGGGTTGACGAAGGAGGGGTGAGCCTGATCCTCAGGAGCGTCCTCTGGCAGGAGGACAAAAAGCTGAGGAACGCTCTGAGGGAGGCCTACATCTCAACGGCCCATTTAAACGACGGCCCGAAGACCAAACGCGAGGCGAGGAAGCTCATCGACGAAAAGGGGCTCAAAGAAGCTCTGCTGGACAAGAGAGTTAGAGTCCTCACCCTCGAGGAGCTGCGGATGATCGCGGAGAGACTCTAGCCTTCCGATTCTTGTCGAGCCGTTTAAATAGAGAACTCCTCTCCACATCTATATCTCATCTGGAGGGAGGCTGACGGAGGAGGGTAATACCAAGAAGGCCGCTTCGATCATGAACTACGGTCTCCTGGTGGCGACACTGAGCCACACCCTCACCCACATCTTCGAGGGCATCCACACCTCAATCTTCTCCCTCCTCCGGGAGGAGTTCAGCCTATCACTTCAGCAGCTCGGGTTGATAGCGGCGATACCCCCCCTGTGCCAATCTATTCTCTCGATACCTACCGGGATCCTCGCCGACAGGTACGGCTCCAAGAGGATGCTCCTCCTCAGTGCGGTCGTCGGGACCGTCGGCGCGTTGCTGGCCAGCCAGGCTTCCGGGCCGGTCGCCTTCATCGTCGCTGTCAGCCTAGTCTACATCAACACAACCATCTACCACCCGGCCTCCTACAGCTTCACCACCAAGATGTTCGCCCCCAGGGACAGGCCCAAGGCGCTGGGGCTCCACGGCGCCGGTGGCACCCTAGGGCACGCCTCGGGGCCCCTGGCGGTGAGCATCCTCATCGGGGTCCTCGCTTTCAAGTGGAGGCAGGTCTACCTCCTCCTCACCCTCCCGATGGTAGCGGGCATAGTCATGATCCTTTTCCTAAAGGATGAGCCTGTGGAGGACGTTGAGGAGGCGGAAGAGTCCACGTCAAATGGAGATCAAGGTATGAGGTCCCTCTTCACGGCCAACCTCGTCAGCTTCCTCGGCTTCTCGGGGCTCAGGATGATCGGCGTCAGCATGATCAACACGTTCATCGTCCTCTACCTACAGGACGTGAGGCACCTCAGCCTCGCCTTCGCCAGCTTCATCTCAAGCGGGACGATGCTCACCGGCTTCATCTCCGCTCCCCTGGGAGGTGTGATGGCCTCAAGGTTCGGCGAGAAACGGTGGCTGGTAAGCGCCCAGGCCCTCAGCTACATCTGTCTCGCCCTCTCCCTCGCCGTGCCCGACATCACTTGGTTCGCAGTCCTGTTCATTACCTACGGCTTCTGCAATACGCTGAGCATGGCCGCCAGGAACTCCATGATGGCCACGCTGTCACCGAGCAGCCAGAGGGGCCTCGGGTTCGCCCTCCTCTTCCTCCCAGGCAGCATAATGGGGGCGGTGGCCCCCGTCCTCGCCGGGTATATGGCAGCCGCCTTTGGATTCAACTCGATATTCTATGCAGCCCTCCTGATCTACGTCGTCGGGCTAGCGGTTCTTGTCTTCGCCGTCAAGGTGAAAGACTCGTAGGCTCTCATCCCTGCAGGGCGCCGAGGATCTCCGCCTCGAAGTTATCACGGTCGGTGACGAAGCTCTTGATGGGCTTGGCGTTCACCACGAGCCACTGGTTCCCCCGCCTCACGTACTCCTCAGGCCTCTCCCAGGGGTCGATGAGTTCCACGGAGATCTCCGGGTCGACGTCATAGATGGCGTCCCTCACCCTGAGGGCCATCCCGTACCCCCACTCGCACATCACGTCATAGAAGACGACGACTCTACCCTCATCCTCCTTGAGCGGCACGTACCTCCCCGACTCCCTAGGCATATAGTCGCCCGTGATCTCCAGATAGGACTCGAAGGAGCCATCCACGAAGCCCAACCGAGCGTAAAAGTCTCTGAGGGAGATCCCCTCCCCGGTCTCGAAGGGCTTCGCCGCTATGAAGGAGCAGGGGTCACCGCCGAGGCAGGGGAGGCCGGTCCTGCACTCGTCTATCAACTCATTCACGAGGGCTGTCGCCACGCCCCTCCCCTGGACCTCGAGGAACGGGTTGTAGACACAGTTGAGCAGGACGACATCCTCCCTCGGTTGAGGTATGAAGGGCACAGACTCCTCGGGGAAGAAGAGGGCTTGGGCGACCGGCCTATCCTCCTGATAGGCGATCTTGGTACATGGGCCGTACTCATCGAGCATCATGAGGAGCCAGGCCCTCTTCAAACTCATGCCCCTACGCTGCACGTGGTCGTCGAGCCTGTTGTATGAGCAGACCTTGAAGACATCCTCAAGGTTCTCTCTACTCAAGTCCTCTATCCTAGTCATGGTTGTAGAGAAAAAACGGGGCTTAGAAGATAAGTTCATCCGTTCTTCTTGGTGATGTGGAAGCCCCTCTTCTCAAGCTGCTCCAAGAGCCCTTTAGGATCAGGGCTCCACTGCCCCAGCTTTCGGCAGATGTGCTCCGTCCAGCTGTATTCCTCAAAGGTGAACGTCTCCTCCCTCCCCCCTGTGAGGGGGATCATGGCCCTCCTGGAGCTGTAGTAGTCCTGGGCTATGTAGCCCTCATCCATGACCCTCATCGCCTCCCCAACCACTTCCTCATCAAGGTCGGGATACCTGTCCTCGAACAGTGTGTACCCCATCGGGTACCTCGGGCGCGGCGGCGGGTCCTCAGCCGGATAGCCCATCACCAGCCCCACGAGGGGAAAGACCCTGGGGGGTAGCTGGTACTCCTCGGCGATCTTGTCGGCGCGGCTCGAAGCACCCCCGAGGAGACAGCTGCCAAGCCCTAGGCTTCTCCCGGCGATCACCATGTTCTCCGCCATTAGGGCCGCGTCCTGGATGCTGAGGAGAAGGAACGAGAGGTCGTTCATGTGGAACTTCCAGCCCCGGCGCCCCATGATGAGCTCGAACTTGTGGGCGTCGACACAGATAGTGAAGGAAAGGGGCGCCTTCATCGGGTTCCTCTCCCTCCTTCGGGAGAGGAGGACGCTATATGTCTGGGAAGCGAACGGAGCCTGCTGGCCACCCCTCACCACCGTCTCGACGATCTCGTCGGTAGGGTCCTCGTCTGTGAACCTCCTGATCGACCTGTGGTCGAGTAGGCACTTGATAACTGGATTGATCTTCAACATTCGTCACACCAATAAGGAGTGCAGAAGCCTTCAGTTTTTTGGTGGGTACGGCATCCAAATCCTGAAAGTCTAATAAGGAGTGGATGGGAGGTGAAGGTAAATGGACATCTGGGGCTGGATGGGGGACCTCGTAGCCACATACGGCTACGCAGGGGCGTTCGTTATCTCCATCTTCGGAAACTTCACCATCTTCTTCCCGGTGCCATTCGCGGTCACCATCTACGCCTTCGGGGCGACGCTGAACCCCTTGCTCCTCGGCCTGGTCTGCGGCTTAGGGTCGATGCTGGGGGAGTTCTCGGCATACCTTGTCGGCCGTGGGGGTCGGCGTGTCATCGACGAGCGCTACGGGGAAAGGCTGGAGGGCGCGAAGCTGCTGGTTCAGAGGCACGGGATGCTCCTCATCTTCCTGTTCGCCGTGCTCCCCCTCCCCGATGACCTCATACTGATCCCCCTGGGGATGCTCAGATACGACCTCAGGAAGGCGATGCTGGCGATGTTCGTGGGAAAGACGCTGATGTGCATCGCACTCGCCTACGCTGGACTCTACAGCTACGACTTCGTCCTCGGGGTCTTCGAGTCGAGCGGCATCTGGGGCGGGCTGGCCTCGGTCGTGTTCCTTGCCGCGGTCATCATCGCCATGATCAAGATCGACTGGACAAATTTCCTGAAAGTCGAGACCGGTAGCAAGGCTAGCTAGGGCTGTTGGTTATCAGCAGGTCTCTGCCAGACCCTCGGCTTGAGACCTTGCTGCTTATCATCCTCCTTGTGCTGAAAGAGATGATCCTGTATCCTTTTTCCTCACCGTACAGATTCCATATGAGCTCGGTGTCGGAGTTGCTGAGGACGAAGGTGACCCCCATCACGTCTAGATCGTTGCAGGTTTCCCTGAGGCGTTCGTGGTCTGCGGGCGTGAACCCGTTCTCTACGTAGTTGGTAAAATTGGCGGTGTCGCTTGCTGGGTGATACGGGGGGTCGATATAGCAAATGTCGCCCTCTTTGGTAACATCCAGAAGGTAGCTGAAGTCGCCGCAGTGGATCTCGACGTTTTCGAGGAGCTTGCTGGTCCTCATTATCGCCCTCTTGGGGACGATAGTGGGGTTCTTGTGCCTCCCGTAGGGGACGTTGAACCCCCCCTTCGAGTTGACCCTGTAAAGGCCGTTGTACGCCGTCTTGTTGAGGTACAGCAGGAGAGCGGCGTACTCGACGTCCGTGATGCCGGGGGTGTTGAAGCGTTCTCTCCTCTCGTAGTACTCCGACTCCTCGTAGCTGTAATTGGATGCCTCCTCGATGAGCTCCTCGGGGCTGTCCCTGACAACGCGATAAAAGTTCATCAGCTGGGGGTTGATGTCGTTTATCGTTCCTCTGGACGGCTCGACGTGGAAGAAAACGGCGCCCCCGCCGAAGAAGGGTTCGTGGTATCGTCTATCTTGGATGTCGTCCGGGAACATCTCTACTATCCTCTTCACCAGGCTGCGTTTCCCGCCTGCCCACTTGAGGAGAGGCCTCACAATCGATCAGCTAGAGGTAGAGTGTTCGAACGTAAAAAAGGTTAAAGGGAGGTAAAGCCCTCCACCGTCTCGGAGTCGAGGCGCCTGACGACCTCGATGACGAGCCTGATGGCGTTCTCGACGTCCTTCAGGCTGAGGAGGCCAACGTGGCTGTGGATGTGCCGGGTAGGCACAGTGATCACCACGGAGGGGCAGCCAGCCTTGTTCACGTGGATCCTGCCGGCGTCCGTCCCTCCCCCCGAGACCTGACTCAGCTGGAGGGGTATCTGGGCCTGCTTGGCGACGTTGATGACGAACTCCTTCAACGGCTGGTTGGGGATCATGCTTCTGTCGTAGGTGATGAGGCCCGGACCCTGACCCATCTTCGTCTGGGCCTCGTGGGGCTTAATGCCCGGGATGTCTCCCGCGATGTCCACCTCGAGGACGATGGCGACGTCCGGGTCGACGACGTGGGCCGTCGTCTGGGCGCCCCTGAGCCCCACTTCCTCCTGGACCGTTGCCGCCCCGTAGACCGTGTTGGGGTGGTCGATCTTCTGCTCCTTGATCCTGCGGATCGCCTCCATCAGGATGAAGGTGCCTATCCTGTCGTCGAAGGCCTTCCCCATGGCGACCTTTCCGCTCTGGATTACGCTGAACGGGCTCCAGGGGACGACGGGGTCCCCTATCCTTATCCCCGCCTCCTCAACTTCCTCATCGCTCGTGGCCCCGATGTCTATGAACATGTTCTTCTTCACGACGACTTTGTTCCTCTCCTCCGCCGAGAGGATGTGGGGGGGCTTCGCGCCTATGATGCCCGGGACGTCCCCCTTGCACCCCCTCAACAGAACCCTCTGGCCCAGGAGGACCTGGTCCCACCAGCCCCCCAGCGGGTTGAAGGTGAGGAAGCCCTCCTTAGATATCGATGAGACGATGAAGCCCACCTCATCGGTGTGACCGGCCATGAGGACCCGGGGCCCCTCCTTGGAACCCTTGGAGACGAAGGTCACGGTCCCCAGCTTGTCCAGGAGGACCTCGTCCGAGTAGGGCACCATGTACTCCTTGCACAGGGCGTTGACCTCCCTCTCGAAGCCGGACGGTCCGAATGCCTCCATCATCCTCTTCATAACGTCTAATGCTTTCTCGTCGAGCATAACAACCGATTCTGATTGACGATCTACAGATATGAATTTAACTACGTGGACCGGGGCGCGGGGAATTTAGTCTTTAATGCTATTTGCCATCGTTCTGGACCTTTCGGGCAGTGGTGATGTACCCTGAATGACCTATCATCCGTGTCTGGGGACGCGTCCTGTTCTCGGCGACCGTGATGTTCCGCAGAATCAGCTCGATGGTATCGATCTCCACGAAAGGATGCTCGTTCAGCTTCGAGACGGTCTTCATCACCTGCTCGATAGTGGGACTGAAGGACGCGAATACGCCACCGCCCGCAAGGACATCATGGGCCAGTTGAACTACGAGCCAGGGCGTCGCCATGTCCAAGACTACGGCGTCCACATCCTCCTCGTCGATCCCCTGGGTAACGTCCCCTCCCTTCAGCTCGACGTAGTCCAGAAGCCCAGCGCGCTCGATGTTGCCCATCGCCACTCTCTGGAACCGGGGGTTAATCTCGTAGCTATAGATCCGCCCATCGGGCCTCACGGCGTAGGCTAGAGCCATCGTCAGGGCGCCGCTGCCGGTCCCGGCCTCGACGACGCGGCTCCCCGAGCCCACGTCCAGCCTATGGATGATGTAGCCGACGTCCTTGGGATAGAGGACCTGGGTTCTCCTGTCCGTCTTGAGGATCCTGTCCGTGATGAGGGGCTTCAGGGCGTAGAACTTGATGCCAAGGCTGCTCACCACCCGTGAGCCGAAGGAGACGCCTATGAGGGCCCCCAGCTCGATGAAGCCCTTATGGGTATGGAACTGCTTCCCGTCCTCGACACGTATCATGTAGGTCCTGCTGCCGTCCAGGTAGAGAAGGACGTCGTCACCTTCACTTATGTTCCCCATCGTGATCATCCCTCCTTTACTGTGTCTGCCTTCCCATCATCTTGCGGCTCTCCCACTCGACCTCTATCCTGAGCCTCTTCAGGCGCTCCTCGAGGGGCTCCACCTTTCCTGGGTCGAAGGGTATCCACCTGATCTCCGAGGTATCGGGGTCGTCCAGCTCCTTGTTGGTGCAGATGGTGACCCTACAACGCCTCATCTCCTCATAGGAGTCGTCGCATTGGAGGCCTTTGATCGCCCTCGCAAGCCGGAGGAGGGACATCCTGTTGAAGGGGTTATCGAGGCCGTAGTCCTCGGACCTGTCATAGTTGATCTCTATCTCCCTCCCCGTGTCCGAATAGACCACGTACGTCGAATCCCCAATCTTGTATGGGATCGGGTAGAAGTACCGCCTGAACACTCTGAGGTGGTACCTCTGACCCTCAAATACGACGTTGAAGCCCTTCTCCATCGACGGGTGCTCCGTTTGCTGCAATGAGTATTCAATCCATGGTTAAAAATAGCTTGCCCGCGGAAATCACTCCTAAATATGACGGTGCCTATTCCAGTCTATGGAGTTCGGTTACTACCTACGACCAGCCGTGACATACTCGGGGATGCTCGAGATGGCGCGGCACGCAGAGGACCTGGGGCTCTCCGGGGTCTTCCTCAACGATCACGTCCACGGGATGCGGGAGAAGGGCATGGACCCCTATCTCGAGGCGTGGACCGCCATAGCCGGCATAGGCGTCCAGACCAAGAGGGTCAGGCTGGGGCATATAGTCCTCTTCAACTCTCTGAGGAACCCGGCTTTCCTCGCCAAGTCCATCACCACGCTGGACAGGATGACCAGCGGAAGGTACGAGCTGCTCATAGGGGCGGGATGGAACGAGCCCGAGTACGTCGGCTACGACCTTATGGAGCGGGGCCGGGGTATGCCATCCGCCGGGGAGCGGGTCGACAGGTTCAAGGAAGCGCTCGTGATCCTGCGAGGCATGTTTACCAACGAGGTGTTCTCATACGAAGGCAGGTACTGGAAGTTGAAGGACGCGATAAACATCCCTCAACCCATACAGAGGCCCTTCAGGATATCCGTCGGCGCCAGCAAGCCCAGGATGATCAGGATTGCTGCCAAGTACGCTGACGGCCTCAACACGGGCGGTGGCCTCAGGGGCATAGAGGATATGGTCAAACAGCTTGAGCCCGAGTTGGAGAAGAATGGGAAGAGGCTCGAGGATTACTACCTCTCCGGGTTCGCCTCCCAGGTGACCTTGACAAGGGACGCGTCCGATTATGCAGCGATGGCGAAGAGGGTCGCGGGGCGGTCGTCGAGGGCAGTCGATGACGTCAAGGCGGACATCTTTGCCGGAACCCCTGAGGTCCTCGTGGAGAAGTTTAGGAAAGCCGAGGATCTGGGAATGAAGATGTTTGTCATCTACGTGAGGCCTGCTGGGAACATTGAAGAGATGAAGGAGCGCCTCACCCAGTTCAGGGACACGGTGATGACCCAGCTCTGACAGGGTACATCCCGCTGAATCTCATCTATTTCTTCACGCTTATCTCTAGGCCGTCCCATCCGCCCTTCACGAAGCGGCTCTCGTAGAGGCCGGAGTCACGCACGTGGTCGAGGTAGTCTCCCATGGACCGGCTTGAAGAGCCCGCGTTGTCGGCGACGACCACGCTCTCTGAGGGGAGCTTGCTCTCCACCAGCTCAAGGTACCTCATGTACTCACTCTTGTCGGCGTCCAGGAAGACGAGGTCGAAGGGCCCGTCCAGAGATGGGAGCAGCTCGATGGCGTCTCCGACGAGGACATCCACCCTGGGCCTGACTTGGGCCCTCCTGATGTTCTTCCGTGCCATCTCGGCCTCGTCCTCATCGATCTCGATGGTGGTGATGTCCGACCCCTCATCGAGCTCCTTCGCTATAAGTATCGTAGAGTAGCCGACGAGGGTGCCCACCTCCAGGACCCGCTTGGGTCTGTGGTTACGGACGACTTCCACGAGGGCGGCACCCCTCTCACGGCCTATGATGGGGAGAAACCATCCCCTTCGCTCGCCTTCGATCTCCCTTAGGACCCTGTCCGCCGGACTGGAGTTCATCAACCTGTGAATGGCGACGAGCCTGAAAAACCTATGTTTCCGAAGAATACGTCTAAATATTAGATATCGTGTTCATACGTTATGGAATTTGGATATTTCCTCAGGCCAGGTGTCACCTACGAGGGCATGCTCGAGATGGCCCTCCACGCCGAGGAACTGGGACTCTACGGGGCGTTCATCAACGATCACCTCATCGGGTTGTTCGGCCAGCAGACGGCTCCCTTCCTGGAGTCTTTCACTGCCCTGACGGGCATCGGCGTCCAGACGAAGAGGATACGCCTCGGCCACATCACCCTCCTGAACAACCTGAGGAATCCGGCGTACCTCGCCAAGATCATCGCGACCCTCGACAACATGACCGGGGGGCGATACGAGGTGATACTTGGTGGCGGATGGATGAAGCAGGAGTACGAGGGCTACGACCTGATGGGGAGGGGCAGGGGGCTTCCAACTCCCAAGGTCCGGGTGGACATGGTAAAGGAGAGCGTCAGGATACTGAGGGGCATGCTCAACTACGAGGAGTTCTCCTTCGAAGGCAGGTACTGGAAGCTCAAGGACGCCATCAACGTCCCTCAGCCCATCCAGAAGAACATACGTATCTCCGTCGGCGCCAGGAAGCCACGGATGTTCAGGATAGCCGCCAAGTACTGCGACGGCGTTAACATACAGGGGAACCTGAAGACCATCGAGGACGCCATGAGGATCGTGGAGCCGTCCCTGGAGAAGAGCAGCAAGAGGCTTGATGACTTCTTTGTCTCGGGTTTCGAGCACACACTGATCATGTCCAAGAACGAGGAGGAGTATGACGCCCTCGCCAAGCGCCTCGCAAGTCGGGGCGTGATGGGCTCCGGTGGTCCCACGACTGTGGAGTACGTCAAGAATAATTCCTTCGTGGGAACCCCCGATGCCCTCGTGGAGAAGTTGAGGAGGGCGGAGGACATGGGCGTCAAGATGATGATCGTCTCCGTCAAGCCCGCCTCAAACGTTGAGGAGAGTAATGAGATGCTCTCCCACTTCAAGGAAACTGTGATCGACCGCCTCTAGGCGGCTTACCCTCCAAGTTTTATACGTTGAGAACCTCGAAAACTGAGAGGGGTGCGACCGGGTTATTCGGTACTGAGATCAAGTTTTATTTCGCGGCTCTGGGAGTCCTGGTCATCTGGATTCTCTGGCCCCTTCTCATCGGCGCTGGGTGGGTGCCGACCCCCATGAAGGTGGTCCGCAGGATGCTGGAGCTGGCCGAGGTGGGGCCCGACGATGTCCTCTACGAGCTGGGGTCAGGCGATGGCAGGATAATCGTCATGGCAGCTAAGGAGTACGGGTCGAGAGCCGTGGGTATAGAGGCCGATCCCGTCAGGGTCCTCCTATCAAGGATCTGGATACTTGTGTCAGGGCTCAGGGGACACGTCAGGGTCGCCTGGGACAACTTCTTTAATCAGGACCTCAGCGAGGCGACCCTCGTGACCGTATATCAGAGCCATAGCATCAACAACAGGCTGAGGGAGAAGTTCATCCGGGAGCTGAGGCCGGGGACCAGAGTCGTCTCATATGCCTTCACGTTCGACGACTGGGAGGCCGAGAAGGTGGACGAGGAGTCCCTCATCTATTTATATGTCATCTGAAATCTTCAGTCCTTCTTCGGAGAACGGGTTCAGGGCATTCTATCATGGTTTAAATAACCGGATGCAGAGTAGATGGTGGAAGTTAAAATGGATTCAAGCGAGGTCTTTCAGCTGCTTCTGATGATCGGCACGAACCTCTTCAGCGTTTACGCTCTCTACAAGATCATCCAGTTCGGTTACTACTACATCAAGGACATGACGAACAAAGAGGAGCTCTAGCCCCGCGTTCGCCTTTTATCCTGCCCTTCAGTCCTCATTAACTGGAGGAGTTTTGATGGATTACGTCACCAGCGGAGCATACGCCACGTACGTTGAGGTCCTCATGTCGGAGATGTCCGCCGAGGAGCTCGCCAAACTACTAAAGCGACCCATAGAGGAGATCCATAAGATCGAGATGGAGCTCCTGAACGCCTGGGTGTACGACGACGCCGGCGATCACTTCGAGGACTTGCCCATCGGACCCGAGTGGCTAAGCGAGGTGGTCTGCGATAGGACAGACGCCATGTCGAAGCGGATGCTTAAGATCTGGAACCGGGTCCTTTCCGAGAAGCTGAAGGAGAAGGGCAAGTAGGGTCCCCTCCTTTTTACACCGTAGCTCCTACGTCAAATCCTTTATAGTTGGTCAAAGGAGCGTATCTGAGGTTTCAAGGTGATCTGAATTGAGGAACGAACTTAAGCGAAGGCTGAAGCGCGACGAGCAGACCTACGGGAGCTGGGTTACCATCGAGAGCCCCATGTGCACTGAGCTTCTCTCCACCCTGGGATTCGACTATTTCGTCTTCGACACGGAGCATAGCCCCCTCGACATCTACAAGGTCCAGACGCTGATGCAGGCGATGAGGGATCAAGGGACAACACCGATCGTGCGCCCTTGGTGGAATGACATCGTGGCCATCAAGCGTGCCCTGGATATCGGGGCCTACGGAGTCCTGGTGCCCTGGATCAACTCGAAGGAGGAGGCCGAGCTCGCTGTGAAGGCGACCCAGTACGCACCGGAGGGGCTGAGGGGCTGTGGCCCGAGGCGGGCGTCCCTCTTCGACCCCGAGTACTACGAAACGGTCGCCGACGAGATCATAGTCATCTGCCAGATCGAGACCAAGAAGGCCGTCGAGAACATAGAGGACATCGTCTCCGTGGAGGGAGTCGATGTCTCATACATCGGGCCCGCCGACCTCTCGGCATCATACGGCCATCTGAACAACCACTCCCACCCCGAGGTGCAGAAGGCGATAGACAAGGTGTACGACGCCACGAGGGCGGCGGGGAAGGCCACAGGGGTCCATCTGGGGTCTGGGAAGACCATCAAGGACCGTATGGAGAAGGGCTACAACTTCATCACGATAGGGAACGACCTCATCTACCTAAAGAACGGCGTCAACGACCATATGAAGAGCCTGGGCATCAAGTAGCCCAGTTTTTTTTATTCGAACTCAACGGTCGCCGGTGGCTTCGGCGTCACGTCGTAGAAGACCTTGGTCACCTTGGGGCAGGTACTCAATATCTTCATCGCGGCCGAATGAAGGGTCCCCCAGGGGACTTGGGTGATCTCCGCTGTCAGGAAGTCCTGGGTCTCGACCGACCTCATCGCCAGATAGTAGCCCTCGTCGTCGCTCCTACTCGATATCAGGTAGAGGACCCGGGAGACCTCAGGGAAGTTGGATTGTATCGCCGACCTCATGGAGTTCAGTCCGTCGTAGCCGACCTCAGTCGGCCTGCCACCCTCATCCCGTGCCTCGACGGTCGCCACGAATCCGTAGGACCTCTTCCCCTCGATCATGCCTGTGGCCTTCTCCGTGAGGTAACTCGCCTTCAGTCGTCCCTGGTCCAGCCTCAGTACCTCAGCTGCCTCCCTCTTCAATATCTTGGGAGCATCGGCCTTGCCGCCGCTCAGGATGACGGCGAAGTACTGGGAGGGCGACAGGCTGCTGAAGGAGTCCTCCACTATCGATGTCGCCGCCTTCAGCTGATCGAGCTTCTCGCGTGTGATCTTCCCCACGACCCTTACGGATAGACCTGGGCCCGGAAAGGGCTGCCTCTCTGAGAGCACCGGCGGGGCGCCAAGATACCGGGCCACCTGCCTCACCTGGTATTTGTAGAGGGATGCTATGGGCTCGATGACCTTGAAGCCGAACTTTTCCACGGGGTCTATCCCGATCTGCTCCAGGATGTTGTGCTGGGTCTTGATGCCGCCCTTCGTCTCGTCGATGTCCGCCTTGATGGTTCCCTGGACCAGGTAGTCGCAGTTCTCTGCCCACGCCGCGTCGCTGAGGGTCTGGTAGAACGCCTCCCTGAAGGCTTTCCTCTTCTCCTCCGCGTCGCTCAGGCCCTCCAACGCCTCCATGAAGCGAGCACGCTCATCCAGCACCTTCACAGGCAGGTTGAGAGGTGGAGCTGAGAGCATCCCCTTGACCCGGTCTGGCTCCCCGATACGCATGAAGTTGTCGTCTATGAAGGCGCAGACCAGGTTCTCCCCGAGGGCGCGGTGGGTCAAGACCGCCGAGACGGTGCTGTCCACGCCCCCCGAGACAGCGATGAGGGCCTTCCTGTTCCCGAGGGCCTCCTTTACCGCCTTGACCTGCCCTTCAACGAAAGTTGGAACGTCTAGATCAGACATTTTCCTAAAAGGCTATGACCCCTGAGGCGCATAAAAAGGTTGTACCTGCTCCTCCCTCCATCCTATGGGCCTCGCGACCACTGGAAAATGAGATAAACCATGAGCCTCCCTCCAGCTCTTGATGATATAATTGTCGTATGACCTCATGATCAAAGGTGGCAGGATAATCGACGGCGCCGGGAACCCGTGGTATAGAGGCGATCTCGCCATCAAGGACGGCAGGATACAGGATATCGGGGCTCTCTCGGGGGACGACGCGAAGCAGGTTATAGACGTCTCAGGCCTCGTCGTTTCGCCTGGGTTCATCGACGCCCACAGCCACTCGGACGGCTCGACGCTATACTATCGCCAGATGGAGAACACGGTGATGCAGGGGATCACCACGGTCGTAGCGGGGCAGTGCGGCTCGAGCCCGGCGCCCGTCAACCCTGATTTGAGGGCTGAGATGGAGCGCAGGCGCGCCCGGGTGCTCCCCCCTGAGGTGGACCCCAGGATCACTTGGACGTCATTTGACGACTACCTCAATCTGGAGGAGGCGGATGGCCTCGGGGTCAACATTGCCCACCTGGTCGGCCATGGCGCCGTGAGGATCGCCGCTATGGGCTACGAGGCGAGGGAGCCTACGCTAAGCGAGCTTGAGAGAATGAGGGAGCTCACGGCCGAGGCCATGGAGGCGGGCGCCTACGGCCTCAGCACGGGGCTCATCTATCCCCCCGGGATATTCGCGAAGACCGATGAGATCATCGAGCTGGCGAAGATAGCTGCTAGGTACGGCGGCGTCTATGACAGCCACATAAGGGGGGAGGGGAGGGCCCTGATGGCCTCCCTGAGGGAGGCGATCGAGATCGGTGAGAGTGTCGGCATCCCCGTCCAGATAAGCCATCACAAGGCCGCGAGCAAGACGGTCTGGGGGAAGAGCGTCGAGACCCTTAAGATGCTAGAGGACGCCCGGGAGCGGGGAGTGGACGTCACCGTGGACCAGTACCCCTACAGGGCCGGCTCGACGTCCCTCGTCACGGTGCTCCCACCTTGGGCCCACGAGGGCGGGATGGAGAGGCTCCTCAAGAGGCTCGAGGACCCAGAGCTCACGGCGAGGATGGAGCGGGACATCGTCGAGGGGATCCTAGGCTGGGAGAACTTTGGAGGCGAGCTTGGCTGGGAGAACATCTACGTCACCAGCGTGAAGTCAGATGAGAACAAGGTCGTCGAGGGGAAGAACCTCTGCGAGATAATGGAGCTCAGGGGGGATCCCGACGAGTTTACGAGCCTCTTCCAGCTACTCCGTGAGGAGGAGGGCGCCGTCAGCATGGTGCTCTTCGCCATGAAGGAGGACGACGTCCGCAGGATCATGGCACACCCCCTCCAGATGGTGGGCACCGACTCTGGGAGCGCCTCCCCCACGGGGTTCATGCGCCGGGGGAAGCCCCACCCCAGGGGCTACGGCTCGTACCCCAAGATACTGGGCAGGTATGTCAGGGAGCACGGCGTCCTGAGGCTGGAGCAGGCGATCAGGAAGATGACCTCCTTCCCCGCTCAGAGGTTCGGAATCCACGACCGCGGCCTGCTGAAACCCGGCATATGGGCCGATATCATGGTCTTCAACCCGGAGACCGTGATCGACAAGGCAACCTACCAGGACCCCCATCAGTTCCCGGAAGGGATAGAGTACGTCATCGTGAACGGCGAGATAACAGCCGAGAAGGGAGAGTACAGGAACGTCCTCGCGGGGAGGACCTTGAGGAAACGGTGAGATACACAATCCCCTTTTTTTTCATCCCAAGAAAAACCCAAATCATTAATATGGGTTGTCGGGGCTTCGGGGTTATAGCTAGCCGCGTGAAAAGATGAGCAGCTCCTTCCTCGTGATAGGCAGCGGCCTTGCAGGCCTCAGCTTCGCACTGAGGGCTTCGGAGCTGGGCCGCGTAGTCGTCCTGACCAAGCGGAACCTCGGGGACTCCAACAGCGATCATGCTCAAGGGGGAGTGGCTGCCGTCCTGAGTCTTGAGGACGACTTCGACAGCCATATCACGGACACCCTCAGACTCGGGGGAGGGCTCGGGGACAGTGGGGCCATCGAACTCATGGTCCGGAAGGGCCCCGAGGCAATTCGAAGGCTCATCGAGCTCGGCGTCGAGTTCGACGAGTCCAACAACTCCTTCGACCTAGGGAAGGAGGGAGGCCACAGCAGGAGGCGGGTCGCCCATGTAGGCGATCAGACCGGGCACGCCATACAGGAGGTCATGATCGAACGCGTTCTGGAGAACGGGAACATCTCCGTCGTGGATAACTCCGTCGCCACCGACCTCCTCATGGGGGAGGGCCACTGCCTCGGCGTGAGGGCATTAGACGTCGCTGGAGGTAAGCTGACCAATTATCATTCACGTTATACCGTCCTAGCGACCGGGGGTGTCGGACAGCTGTACTCAAGGACCTCCAACCCGATTGGGGCCACCGGTGACGGCATCGCGATGGCCTGGTGGGCCGGAGCCGAGCTATCAGACATGGAGTTCGTGCAGTTCCACCCGACGATATTGAACACGGGATCCAGCCCCTTCTTCCTCATCTCAGAGACCGTGAGAGGTGAGGGCGGTATCCTGAGGAACTCGAGGGGTGAAGCCTTCATGGAGAACATCCACCCCCAGAGAGACCTCGCTCCCAGGGACATCGTCTCCCGCGCGATCGTCGAGGAGCAGAGGACGGGGCCCGTCTTCCTTGACATCCGCCACAGGGACGGAGAGTTCCTCCAGGAGAGGTTCCCCGCCATTTACACGAGATGCCTAGAGAACGGCTTCAGGATGGAGAGTGACCTGATCCCGGTCTCCCCGGCCGCCCACTACATGTGCGGCGGAGTCGTCACCAACGTGCACGGCGAGACGAACATCCCGGGGCTCCTCGCCTTCGGGGAGTGCGCACGCACGGGCGTCCACGGGGCCAACCGCATGGCGAGCAACTCCCTCCTGGAGTGCATTACCTTCACGGACGTCGCCTTCGAACGGATACCCATCGAGGTCACACCCCCTAGGCCGGAACCAGAGCTGGATATGTCCGTCGAAACTCCACAGGCACGCGAGGTCTCGGTCCTCAGGTCACACCTCCAGGACTTGATGTGGGACTACGTGGGGATCCATCGCAGCGAATCAAAGCTGGGCCAGGCCCTGGTCGAGCTGAAGGAGATCGAGGAGAGGGCTGAGGTGATGCACAACCAGGGGCTAAGCCTCGACCTGGTCGAGCTCTCCTCGATGGTGAACGTCGCCAGGCTCATCACGATTGCGGCGCTGACCCGAAAGGAGAGCAGGGGAACCCACAGCATAGATGAGTACCCCGAGA
>DATLAV010000242.1:0-4344 GCA_035527235.1 Patescibacteria group bacterium
CAAAGCGAAAAAGTATTAAATATAAAGTAATTATTTATTTTGGGGTAAAACTATGAAGTGTCCTCGTTGTGGAAAGCAATCAGAGGTTACGGGTAAGAAGTGGAAGTTCGGTCAATTCGATGTGGAAGGATATCACTGCGCTGCATGTGATAAGAAGTTCAACGCCTATTATAAGGGCGGAAAACTCAGCCACACTGTACCAAAGGCCAAATGATTCCTACGGGAGTCTAAAAAACCACCCCTTTTCTTGCACAATAAAGTTGTACCAGTCAACCTTGGGAAGAAGATACCTCTAAGTAAGCGAAGCCAGAGTTGATCCTTTATGAGCGAGAGGTATCTGGTCTTCACGGGGAGGCCGAACGCGGGCAAGAGCAGCCTGATCAGGAGCATCACTGGTATTAAGACCACCTCCGGCAAGCGCCCGGGCACTACCCGGCGGATCATGTTCTACAGCCTTAACGAGGGGCTGACGGTCGCTGACATGCCCGGCTATGGTAGGATCACGGGGGTCCGCAAGGGTATCGAGGATCAGGTCAAGGATCAGATAATCGAGTTCATAGAGGGAGAGGCCGAGAGAATAGCGCTTGCGGTCCACGTCCTAGACGCCTCTACCTTCCAGGAGATCACTGAGCGCTTAGATAGGAAGGGCTTCATCTCCATAGACATCGAGATGACGAAACTACTCTTTGTAAACATCGGGGCACCCCCACTCATTGCGGCAAACAAGATCGATAAAACGACGGGGGAGGGGCTCGATACCAGCCTTGAGAGCCTCGTCCGGGAGCTGGGTGAAGACGTGCCTTCAGTTGTAGGGGAGAACATCTTCCCAGTAAGTGCCAGGACAGGGGAGGGGCTCGGGGAGCTGAAGAACGCCATCCATGAGAGGTTAGTTGAGAAGGGCTATAGGACCCCCTTCAGGCTGGCCTGAGAGCGCTGAACATCTAATAAAACCAGAGTATCGAGAGTCTCGTACATCGGGTGACTCTTCAATTTTGAACACACAGCACGCCCAATAATTGAGATGCCCCAGAAGGGGAGGGCATCAGGCGCCCTTTACTACGTATTCTTCGTCGTCCTCGTGCTTACGCTCAAATCTGTCCCACTCAACGACACCTATGACCCAGAAAAACGCGACTACCAGTTAACCTTACCGCCCCCGACGTTGGTCGACGAGGTTTCGGGGATCCTAACCTGGGGCGACATCATGGAAGGGGGTCCTCCTCCTGAGGGAGAGCCTAACCGTGGAGATCGTCTTCAAGGCCGTCGCCGGAACTCCCTGCGGACATGGTAGACACTGCTAGGGTCATCGACGCCGCCACCTCCGTGGAGGGGATCTACGTCTCCGGCGAGGCCTCCGTCTCCATACGGATAGGTGTCCCAGTGGGGGGCGAGGTGATGCCTCCTTACCTCTCATACGCAAGGAGCGTCGTG
Source organism: Patescibacteria group bacterium (assembly GCA_035527235.1). Taxonomy (GTDB): domain Archaea; phylum Thermoproteota; class Bathyarchaeia; order TCS64; family TCS64; genus BS750m-G28. Next base: position 1,432 of record DATLAV010000242.1, read on the forward strand.
ACCGCCGTGGCCGTCATCGCCCTGACGGCTGGAGCGATGCTCCTCTGGAGCCTGAGGAGGCTGAGTCCCCGGGCTAGCAACGCTCCCTGCAACGCGGGAAGTCTAGACCCTGGTCCGCAAAGATATTTAGGCCCTATCCCTCTTTTTCTTTCCTAATATGAAGGGCTCGTGGAGGACGGTCATATCCGCCGCCTTGATAGTCCTGTTCATAGGCTCCTCACTTGCCTCCTTAGCCTCCATGTTCTGGGAGAAGGAGAAGCTGGAGGTCGCGGTCCTGGAGACCAGCATGGGGAAGACCGAATTGGAACTCAACAGGGACGCGGCCCCCATGACGGTCAAGAACTTCGTCGCATACGTAGAAGAGGGCTTCTACGACGGCAAGGTGTTTCACAGGGTGATCCCTGGTTTCATGATCCAGTGCGGCGGCTTCTTCCCCAACGGCACGGAGGCTGAGACCCGTGATCCCATTGTCCTCGAATCGGGCAACGGCCTCAGCAACCTAAAGGGCACCGTCGCCATGGCCCGCTTGCAGGACCCCGACAGCGCCACGAGCCAGTTCTACATCAACCTCGTGGACAATGGTTATCTCGACCGGAGCTCCAACTCCTACGGCTACGCCGTCTTCGGCAAGGTCGTGAAGGGATGGGAGGTCGTCGAGGATATCGCCGGGGTGACGACTGGGGTCAGGGATCCCTTCGAGGACTGGCCCGTGAGGGACGTCGTCATAGAACGTGCTTACATGAAAAAATGAGGAGCTAAAGAAACTCCAGCTCGTAGATGACGGGATTGTAGCCGTCCGGGCAGGCGTGCCTCGCCACTCTGACGCCGTCCTCCCTGACGGCGAAGGCGACGTTGGCCCCGTGGGCCAGTGCGTAGACCTTCGGAAGGATGGAATAGAGGGCGTGGAGGCAGATCCTACCCTCGATCTCGTGGGTGTCCCAGTCGAAAATGACCTCGTTGCCGACTTCCTGGCCTGCAGAACAGGTGCCCTCCTGACTGATGACCCTGACGCGTACCTTTGACATGGATTATCCCACATCGCCGGCAGTGAAATTCCTTTCTATCAAGCTAAAAAAAAGGAGAAGAAGATAGTCAATCGGGCCGGGGTATCCTCTTCATGATGGGCTTGGCGAGTATTTCACCGACGTCAAGGTCGAAGAAACTGGTTGTGTTGGCCGACTTGATGACGACCGCTGTATCCGCCCACATACCCTGACCCGCCACGACGATGACGTTCTCACCGATGGGTATAGCACCCGCGTCCGCGGCCATCACCGTGATCTCGAACACGACCTTCATGCCCTGACTGAAGAGGCGAAGTATATTGGCGATCAGGTCACCTGTGGAAGGAACATAGGCGGGCCAGAAGGGCTGGGGGCGAGGCTGCCCAGGCTCCCTCGGGGGGGATCGCCTAAGGCTGCTGCCGACCCCGCCGAAGGCGTGGGTACAGGTGACGATCTTTCCGCCCATGTCCTTGATCTTCTTCTCGTTCTCTGGCAGGAGCTCGGGGCCCCTGGGGCCGATCTGATGGGTCACCACGACGACTGTGATCCCGGTGCCCTTGAAGGCCTCGACGGCCTTGACACCGGTCTCGCCGCGGGTGGAGGCGACAACGACGTGCTTGATGCCCTTCTCCTCGGCCTTCTCCTTAGCGAGCTTCAGGACGACGTCCATGTTCTCCGGCTTCGATTCTTCGAAGTAGACGATACTGCTTTTCATAAATTTCACCAAGGTTCTAGAGGGAATACCTGAATAAAAAATGGAACGGGAGGGCCGTGAACTCCTTGGTAATGGGGGTTTTACTAGTGGAGTATTTTTTTTATAAAAGCCCATCCCATGGAGGGAGTTATTTCCGGGCACTGAATCCCTTGATCGGGGTCAAGTTTGGCTGACACTAAGGGGGAGTTCGAGAACCTGGAGGAGGCCTTCAAGGCCCTCGACACATTCCTCTCGACCATCATCCTCCCCAGCCTCGCAGGGGGTCAGCCTAATGGTCATCAACGAGCTCTTCGAGTAGCGACCGGGCCTCTCAACCCTTTTAACCGCATGGAAACGTAGACAGATCGAGATGGAGATCCCAAGGGTAGATGTCGCGGTCATCGGGGGCTCGGCCATCATGGGCTCGGGCTTCCCCTCAAGCTTCGAGGGTGTCGATGTTCTGGAGGACGGGGTCATATACGAGACACCTTTCGGTTCTTCGGCCCCCTTCACCCGGGCTCGCGTCGAGGGGCTCGAGTTCCTCTACGTCCCCTTCCACGGCATCACGTCCGAGATAAGGAACACGGAGCCGGATAGCGCGGGGGAGAGGATGTTCTACATCCTGATGAGGGCGGGAGTCAGGAAGATCATCGGATGCGCCCTCTGCGGCTCGACGAACCGGCTCCTCGACCCGGCGGACGTCGTGATCCCCGATGGCTTCGTCGACTACACGACGAAAAGGGCCCAGTCCCTCACCAGGAGTCTCCGGAGGAAGGGGGTTGAAGTTGAGTCCACGATGTACAGGCTCCACCAGCCCTTCTGCCCGAGGCTCAGCGACCTCCTCGTCCAAGGCTCCATGGAGGTGGGATTCCCCAGGGTCTTCAAGAGGGGGGTCATCGGGGTCGCCGAGGGGCCGAGACTGGAGTCTCCCTCGGAGATCAGGATCAGGTACACGGAGAGAGGGCTTGACGTCGTCACCATGAACACGGTGCCGGAAGTCTTCTTCGCCCGGGAGATAGGCGCCTGCTACGCCACACTGCAGCTGGTCTCCAACTACGGGGAGGGGCTCGTCTCCAGGGGTTGGAGCGGCCACGAGGCCTTCGGGGAGTTCCTAGAGCACTGGGGCAGGCCTGCGGCAGAGTCGATCGTCCACGCGTTGAGGGGGCTCGATCCCAGAGACGACGGGTGCAGCTGCTCCAGATACAGGTGGCGCAC
>DATLAV010000243.1:0-4460 GCA_035527235.1 Patescibacteria group bacterium
AGAGGGGGTGAACCGCGCGGGGTACCTGCTGTCGGGCGCGTTCGGTGTCCTCCTCGTATACAACCTCGTCGCGACGTGGGCTAGGATCCGGAAAAGTCCTCCATTGAGGGCCTTCGCCATAAGCGCGTCGATCTACGCCGAAGGGCAGATCGCCATCCGCCTGATCTCCCTGCTCATCGAGTCCAGCGGGGCAACAATGCCGGGCGACATGATAACTGGGATCGCCGAGTTCGTCAACCTCGGGGTCTCCATCGCGGCGATCTTCACCCTCTTCGCCATCTTCAAGGACTCGGGGAACGCCTACCTCTCCTCCCTCGGGAGCATGGCGTCCAACTATCTTTTCTCGGTCTCATTGAGCCTCATCGGAGCCCTCTACTACGGATTCTTCCTAGGGGGCCTCTCGACCTACGCCCCGGAGGTCACTAGCCTAACCCCGTACGTGGAGTGGACTGGAATCTGCATCATCGCGGCGCTCCTATTCACAGTGATGAGGCGGGGGATGCAGGGCTCTATAATGGTGAGGAACAGGCTCGGTGACTGGAGGAAGCACCTCCAGACGGTGACCACCTACAAGGGGGACAGGTTCGTCGGCTTCACCGAGATCATCGACGACTTCGTGGAGAAAGGGCACAAGGAGCGCCTCTTCGTCAAGCTCGCTCTCTTCCTCCACGAGAACCACGTCGCCGACGACGAGATATCTAATCTCCTAGTGGAGTTGATAAACTACGAGGACGCGGAGAGGCCAGCCATATCGAGGAGCGGGCGCTCGGTGGTGATCGAGAACCATAACATGGAGAGGCGCCTCTACGTTCTCCAGAACACGATAAGCAGGATCACGCCCATAGGTGGCATCGGCCCTGTAGTTCCCGCGGAGACGGCTGAGAACGCGGGTCAAGTAGCCGCGACGACAGAGGCAGAAAGCTGAGAGGATCGTGAAAAACATGAATGTATGGGAAGTGAAGGAGACATGCACTAAGATACTCGACGGTGTGGGCAGGTACTTCGTAGGAAACAGGTTCCTGCTCAAGAAGATGCTGGCGGCCAGCCTGGCCAACGGTTCCCTCCTGTTCGAGGACTTCCCCGGTCTAGGTAAGACCCTGCTTGCTAAGACCTTCGCCAAGGTCACGGGCTGCATCTGGAGGAGGATCCAGTTCACCCCCGACCTCATGGCGGCGGACATCCTGGGTACAAGGGTCTGGCGCCTCGAGGAGTCAAAGTTCGTATTGGAGAAGGGCCCCATATTCACTAACATCCTCCTCGCCGACGAGATCAACCGGTCTCCGCCGAAGACCCAGTCGGCCCTCCTGGAGGCCATGGAGGAGAGGCAGGTCACCATAGAGGGTGAGACTCACATTCTCTCCGCGCCGTTCTTTGTAATCGCTACTCAGAACCCGATCGAGCTCGAGGGGACTTACCCCCTGCCGGAAGCCCAGATGGACCGCTTCCTCCTCAAGCTATCCATGGGATACGTCTCGACAAAGGAGGAGGAGAGTCTTATCCTCAAACGCAGGATCAGCTGGAGGCAGGACGACCCCACGAACCTCATCAAGCCCGTGACGACTCAGGAGCAGTTCGTCGAGATGCAGCAGTTCATCGAGAGAGACGTCTACGTCGACGACCAGATCATCGACTACATCAGCGATATCGTCCGCCTCACGAGGAGGCACCCCATGGTGGAGGTGGGGGCAAGCCCTAGGGGAGGCCTCTCCCTGCTCAAGGTGGCCAGGGCCCACGCGGCCATCTCGGGGAGGAACTTCGTCACCCCGGACGACATCAAGATGTTCATCAACGACGCCCTCGGCCACAGGATGATCATGAAGATGGAGTACGCCATCGAGGGGACCTTCAGCATCACGTCGGTTCTCGACGAGATCCTTAACCAGGTCGAGGTCCCCAAGCAGTTCGTCGTAAGTGGAAGTTAATTGGATGCTCACCAGAGACACCCAGGAGCTGGTAGTCAGCGGCGTCACGTTCATAGTCATGGGTATGTTCCTGGGCAACCTCATCTTCATAATCCTAGGCCTATTCCCCATCATCTTCCTCGCCATAAGCATCATCATCGGCCAACCCAGGGAGGTCACCGTTAAGAGGGGGGGAGACGACCAGAAGATCTGGGTCGACCACCAGGTGACCGACGAGGTTACGGCCACCGTCAGTGGCGGGGTCGGCATGGTGACATTTAGTGACGTCCTGCCGGACAACTTCAAGCTGGACGATGGCACCAACTTCAAGGTGATCTGGAAGGGCGCCAGGGATAGGAGGGAGACGATACGATACACGGCGACCTGCGCCAAGCGGGGTCGCTTTGAGCTCAAGGGAGTCTCATGGGAGACACGTCACCCCCTCCAGATAACCGATAACGCCCTTGGGGAGTACCCGGCGCCGAGGACATATATCGTCCAGCCCAAGCCCCTGTTCGTGAAGCGTGTTCGGGAGCGGAAGGCGATTACCCGAATACCGATGCCCATGGACGCCCGGATCAAGTTCGGGTTCCCTACCACCGACTTCCTGGAGGTGCGGGACTACAGGCCCGGGGACGCCTACAGGAACATCAACTGGAAGGTGACTGCCCGTAGGCTCTCCGCCAATCCCTCCGCCTTCCAGGTGAACGAGTTCGAGAAGGAGGGGAAGAAGGTTGTCTGGATCTTCCTGGACAGCGCCTCCCACATGGCCTTGGGCACGACGGTGAGGAACACCCTGGAGCACGCCGTGCGTGCGACCCTGGGGTTCACCGATTTCTACCTCAACAGGGAGTGCCAGGTGGGCCTCAGCATATACGACTACGACGCCCACGAGTGGGAGGGCTCCTACCAGCGGGTGGAGGTCTCTCCCGAGCTGGACGCGGCCCTCTCCAAGGTCTACCAGATGGAGAAGGACATCGAGCCCCTGGTGCCCGAGAAGAGGAAGGCGTCAAGGGCGGCCATCGGGACGAGGATCCTATTCCCGGATCTCGGGAGGAAGCAGCAGTTCCGTATCATGAGGGAGATGATCAACGTCGACATCCGCTACGGCGGAGAGTCCCTCAAGGAGGCGATCCACAGCTGCAGGGGCCACATCATCGGCACTCTGCCCCTGTTCATCATCATCACCATGATCGATGCATCCAAGATGGAGGGGCTCTACGAGGGGATCCGGGAGCTCTACAAGTACTCGGGGAAGATCAGGAAGAAGCCCAACATCATCATATTCAACGTATTAGGCTATAAAGTGGCGGCCCAGAGCGAGGAGGAGGGGATGGCGGCGGACCTCCTTAACTTCAGGAACCGCCCAGTCATAGAGAGCCTGAGGCGGATGGGGACGACAGTGGTCAACTGGGACCCCATGGAACAGAGCTTCGCGCAGGCGTTGATTCGGCAGAGGGCTTGACATGAGGATCGTATCCTTCATCCGGGGCACTGAGCTGGGGATCGCGTTCGTCTCCACCTACATGGTGGCGGTCACGATGCTCCAGACATCCATCTTCGCCCAGCTGAGGCCATGGGCCATGATGGTTCTCTGGCCCATCATAGCGGTGCTCGGGATGACCCCGGATCTGCTGGACTTCCTCATCCTCACGATGGTCATGATGATGTCCTTCCTCTTCTGGAGGCGGGGCGATGAGGCGGGCTTCGGGAGGTTGTTCTCCCTCAACATGCTGCTCTTCTTTCCAGCCGTCCTCGACTTCTCCATGTTTAACTGGGTCAACCTAATCCTGCCCTACGAGCCGTCGCCCCTCGTGCAGGAGTATTGGGTTTTCGGCGTCGGTCTCATCCTGCAGGCGACCTACGTCCTCCTCAGGTACACAGTGAGGTTCAGGCTGCTGAGGAGCGAGTTCGAGGAGCGGGGAGCCGAGCCCGCAGACGTCGACATGGTGACAAAGGGCCAGATGTCATACCTCATAATACTCACACTTGGAACCATAGTCATCTCAATCGCCGTCTACTACCTGACACCCCTCATGAGGGGCGCCATGAGCGGGGAGGTAACGGCGCTCCCCTATCCCCACGTGATAATCGGGATCGTCGGAACGTTGCTGATAGCCGGGGCGACCATCTTCTACCTAAGAGGAGGGGGTAGACAACCCCAAAGGGGAATGGCCGGGGCAGGGCAGCCAGTTACTGTGGGTCCAAGTCCGCCCCAGCCATCATGAAGCAATCTAGAAGATCAATGAAAGATGTTCAACGATTCTAGAGATCTGAACCTCGTGGAAAATAAGGCGGATACTGATTGATGAAATTTCCAGATATGCGTCATGATCGTTGTTTTTACTTTGAGAACGCGAAGCCAGAAACTGAAGTAATGTCGGGAGCAAGTTTAGAAAGTCGAAATTATAGAAAAAAAATGAATTGCTCACAAAATATTTTTTTCATTTTTTTTAATGAAAGCGTTTTGTGAGTTTTTTTGAATATTCTAACGCGCATTATCATCTGTGCAAACGTGAAGAGTTAGATTTAGTCAAAGCGAAAAAGTATTAAATATAA
>DATLAV010000244.1:0-4671 GCA_035527235.1 Patescibacteria group bacterium
GATGTACATGTGGTCCTGATAGGGGCTCCAGTAGGTCTCCTCGACCTCAACGTCCGCCTCGCTGAACCCTTTCTCGGCGTCTCCTTTCCTTATTCTTGTGGTGAGCGCTATGTTCCCGCCCTCGTGGATGTCGACCGCGTCCTCGGAGAGAGAGGCGTCGATGTCCAGCATCGCCGGCAGCTCCTCGTACTCGACGCTAATCTTCTGGAAGGCCTTCTCCAACGCGTACTCGTCTCTGGCGCAGACCAGGGCGATGGGGTCACCGATGTAGTGGACCTTCTCGTCGTTGAGGAAGGGCTGGTCGGGCAGAGCGTAGCCTATCTGGTTGTTGCCCGTCACGTCGGCGCCGGTGTATATAGCCTCTACGCCGGGCAGCTCCAGGGCCTCGGCTGTGTCGATGCTCTTTATCAGGGCGTGGGGCACGGTGCTCCGGTAGACCTTGAGGAGGGTGGTGCCCCTCGGTACGTAGTCGGCCGTGTACATTGCCTTACCCAGCGCCTTGTCCAGTGCGTCCGTCCTGACGACGTTCTTGCCGACGACGAGGAAGTCCTCCCTGCCTAATATGTCGGATAGTATCTTGTCATACTCCAATTGGGACCCTTCTATATGCTGAGACTGTGAGGAAACTCTGTTTTATGTTTTAATTAAACCAATCTCTGAGGCTCCGCCAGAAGCCTGGTCTATCCGCCTCCGCCACGATAACACCCGCCTCTTCGGGGAGCATCTCGACGACAGCGTCCACCTTCTCTGTCCTACACAGGACCACTAGGCATCCACCGCGTTTCAACGCCTCCGCGACCCTGGCTACCCCTCTATGGATGCCCATGCCCAAGAGCTCGACGTGGCCGTACTCGTCGGCCACCACTACGGTCTCATCATCCAGAGACCCTGCGGCGTCCTCGAGAATGGTGTTGGCCCTTTCGAAGCCGGCCTCGCTGAACGAGTACTTCCATTCCCCGAGCTTCCTCCAGTCCTCGCCTTCGGCGAGTGAGGTAAGCTTGACCAGCGGGAACCTTGCTCCGGAGGAGAGGTCCATGCCCGTGTACCCGGTCGTCTCTCCACCATCGGTGACTCTGATGCTCACGAGCCCAAGGACTCTGTACCCGCTCTGCCTTGCTCTCTCGGCCAGCTCGAGGGCTCTCTGGGTCTTCCCGCACCCTATGGGGCCGTGTATTATGAGGGCTCTCGGCTTCAACACCGACTCAATCCAACGCTTCTCCTAGCTCGGTGTTACTAGCCCAGAGGAAGGGTACGTTCAGGTCCTCGGGCATATCGGTGCCGTGGACTCCCTTATACGGGCCGTCTGATGACGGGTGCTGCCCGTGGTCAGCCAAGACCATGACTGAGTAACCTTTGACTCGGGCAGCCTCTAGGATTCGCTTGAGGTTAGCGTCGGCCCTTTCGGCGGCCTCCTTGCTCTCAAGACTGTGGGGCCCATGTGCGTGGCCGGCGTCGTCGACGTCCAGGAGCTGCACCCATAGTAGATTCACGTCCTCATCGATCATCCTGCAAGCGATCTCCGTGACCTCTGAGTCGAGGTTGGAGCCCGCCAGCCTTGGTTTGTCGGCGTGGGGTGATATCAGTATGCCTAGGCTGCTTTTGGCTCGTGCGGCGGTCGCGGAGACCATGTCGGTCTCTCTCATGACGTGGAAGATGGTCTCTTTACTCAGGGGCTGCTCCCTGTTTCTTATCCCGTGTTCTGTGGGGTTCGCCCCGGTGAGCATGGTGGCGAAGTTCACGGGTGTTATGCTTGGCATGACGGCCCTGATCACGGTACCGTGGACGTCTCTCAGCCTGTTGACGGCTGGGGTGTTCTCCTTTACCTTCCTCCACGTGCTAACGCCGAAGGCGTCGATCACCACCACAGCCAGCCTGTCGGTCTGGTATATGGAATCTGTCACCTCGTTTATCGGAGAGCCTTCGGCGGACGACGGCAGCCTAACACCGAGGGCCCTGCAGACGGTGGGAGCCACTGAAGTCATATCATGCATCTGAATCGACACATAGTTTGCGTGTGAGGATTTGAAGGCTACTGGGCTGCGAGTTGCTTTTAACCTACAAGCATCCACCGATATATGAAATGACTATCCCTCCTTTCATGCGCAGCAAGATCGTGTGCACAATAGGGCCGGCCTCGGAAGACGAGGAGACCCTGAGGGCGATGGTCAAGGCCGGAATGGATGTCGCCAGGATGAACATGAGTCACGGGACACCCGCGGAGAAAAGGCCTGTCTTTGAGAGGCTCCGCGAGATCGGTGACACCAGCATCATGGTCGATCTCCCAGGCCCCAAGATCAGGCTCGGTGAACTCGATAAGACCTACGTACTGGAGGAGGGGGATAAGATCCATTTCACCACCCAGCCTAAAATTGGTAACAAGCGGGAGATGAGCGTCAGCTACGACAAGCTCCCCTCGGAGATAAAGGTTGGGGGATACCTGTTCATTAACGACGGCATAATCGAACTTGAGATCACGGGCTTAGACCAAGACCTGAAGGGGTTCGACGCCGTGGTCACCTCAGGGGGCGATGTTTCTAGCAGTAAGGGGGTGAATGCGCCGGGGGCGTTGCTAAGCATGAGGCCTCCGACCGGGAAGGATCTCACCGGGATAAGGTTCGGCGTCGAGATGGACTGCGACTGGTTCGCGGCGAGCTTCATCAGGGACGCGTCGGACGTAGAAGCCGTTAACGAAGCCATCTCCGACGCTGGAGGCGATCAGCCGGTGATAAGCAAAATAGAACACGGCGACGCGGTCCGCAACATAGGGGAGATTATCGAGGCCAGCGACGGCATAATGGTGGCGAGGGGCGACCTAGGCATAGAGATACCGCCGTGGGATGTGCCGTTGCTCCAGAAGAAGATCATAGCCGCCTGTAATCGGCTGGGGAAACCGGTGATCGTGGCGACCCAGATGCTGGAGTCCATGATGCACACCCCAAGGCCGACGAGGGCGGAAGCGAGCGATGTAGCCAACGCGCTGCTTGACGGCGCCGACGCCATCATGCTCAGCGGCGAGACGGCGATAGGCAAGTATCCTGTCGAGGCGGTGCGCGCCATGAACAACATCGGCTGGGTGGTGCAGGAGCAGATAACTCACAGAGAGCCGTCGGAGAGGGGCGATCTCCTCCCAAACATCATCGGCTACCTGGCTACTAGGGCTGTCGAGGCCGTCGAGGCGTCAGCCATTATAGTAGTGACAAGAAGCGGCTTCAGCGCGCTCATGGTGAGCACCCACAGGCCGAAGGCAAGGATCTTAGCGGTCTCGAAGGACCCTAGGGTGAGCCGGAGGATGCACCTGTACTGGGGGGTGGAGCCCCTGAACGTTCCTTGGACAGACGACCGAGACGAGCTGGTCATCCGCGCCGTGAAGACGAGCATCGAGGAGGGGTATATCCACGAGAACGACGTCATATCTGTGGTCTCAGGGTCGACCCTGATAGCGCCCGGCCTCACCACTACCCTTGAGATCCTAGGCGTTAAGGATATTCTGTACCGCGCCGGGCGCCGAGACTAAGTTTTATCACTCTTCACCACCCATTTTTATCACATGGATTCATACGTTCTACCAGAGGTCAAGGAGCCTGAGCCCCTCGCCTCCAACGAGATCGTGCTCGTCACCAGCGGCGACCTGAGGCTAAGCGCGAACCAGGAGTGCTGGCCCGCCCAGAAGGAGATGGAGGACAAGGTCAGGGCGGTCTTCGAGCGGGAAGGATATCATGTCATGCGTGGCCACCCCTACGACACGGAGCTGGGGCACGGCTTTATCTGGAACCAGCGGATGGGCATGGACGTATTCAAGAACATCCCTAAGGAAGCGCGGGTCATCGTCGCCGAGTCAGTGTGGCAGTACAGCCACCATGTACTGGCGGGGCTAAGAGACCACAAGGGACCTATATTGACGCTCGCTAACTGGAGCGGCCAATGGCCCGGCTTAGTAGGGATGCTGAACCTCAACGCTTGTCTGACCAAAATGGGGGCCGAGTACAGCACCATCTGGAGCGAGAACTTTGACGACGAGTTCTTCCTCAACGGCATCAGGCAGTGGCTGCGTGAGGGAAAGATAACACACGACACCAGCCACGTACGAGACTTGGACCCCGCGAAGCTCCCGGCAAAGGAGAAGAAGCTTGGCGTGGCGTTGGCGAGGCAGCTGAAGCACGATAAAGCCGTCATGGGCATATTCGACGAGGGCTGCATGGGCATGTACAACGCCATCATCGAGGACGAGCTGCTCAACCCCCTCGGCGTCTACACGGAGCGGCTCAGCCAAAGCGCCTTGGTAGCCAAGATGTGCACAGTCACCGACGAGGAAGCCCAAGCCGTACGTGACTGGCTCGACGCGAAAGGCATGAAGTTCGTCACAGGCACAGACGAGGCGACAGAGCTAACGGACAGGCAGATACTGGAACAGTGCAAGATGTACATCAGCGCCGTCAGGATCGCAGACGAGTTCGGCTGCGCCTTCATCGGCATCCAGTACCAGCAAGGACTCAAAGACATGGCGCCCGCCAGCGACCTGGTAGAGGGGCTCCTCAATAACGTGGACCGTCCCCCGGTCTACCATGCGGTGACCGGCGAGGAGCTTTACACTAGCGAGGCTTTGCCTCACTTCAACGAGGTGGATGAGGGCGCGGGCCTGGACGCGTTGATCACCAACAGGGTCTGGAAAGC
>DATLAV010000245.1:0-10284 GCA_035527235.1 Patescibacteria group bacterium
TCATGTCGGAAGCAAAGATGGTGCCCCTCGAGGAGGCCGAGAACGAGGTCAAGGTCGCAACCCAGAGGCTGGCGCTCCTGCATCTTTCATTTGCTAGGACCTTGGTCGACGAGTTCGGCTGGGAACGGGGGAAGCAGCTCGTCCTAAACGCCATCAAGGAGTACAGCCGGCGCATAGCCGAGAGGACCGCAGAGGGGCACCAGAGCCTACCAAAATACGGATTCTGGGAGAGACGGGAGGGGAAGCCCCCCCTCTGCGAGCTGGGAAAGATCGTCCTCGAGTACGACGAGATGGACATCGGGAGCCTCTACTGCCTCGTCGACCCCGCCAAGACCATGTTCGCGGACCCCGAGGAGAAGCTGGTTCACACCAAGTGCCTAACCGTGGGGGACGAGCACTGCGAGTTCGAGACCCTCCCCACCACAGAGGAGGAGAGGGATGACCTCTTCTCCGAGAATCTGGACTGGTCAAACGTTGACCCTCGGCTTGATGAGTACTATAAATCAAAGGGCAAGTAGCCCCTATTCTCTCTTCACGCGCTCCACGGATTTCTCATACTCGTAGATCAGCCTAGACGTGACCACCCCGGCCTCCAGGGGCTCTGTGTTGATGCTAACCGCCTCCGTTACCTGAGTGAGCGTTGACTCGCTGAAGGGACCATGCGGGAACGCACCCACCAGAATCAGGGGCCTCTCCTCCCCCACGAGCTCCCCGCACACCTCTTCGAGGCTAGACTCCCTGCCGCGGCTCGTCAGGGCCACTACCTTTGTTGGTTCTATCCTCCCGATGAGGTCAGTCAGGCTCCCCTCCGTCATGGACATGAGCTTCTCCCCCTGTGGCGGGACGCTGCCCTCGGCGAAGAGCTGCTCCACGAGGCTGTTAAACCTGTTGCAGTCCCGGGGCAGCCTCGCCTGCGGCGAGACCTCTATCAACTGGTCCCCATATGTGTGGATCCAAACCCTGAGGCTCCCCACCCTGTTCAGAGGGGATCCGAGGGCCTCCAGGAGGCAGAGGTTGACGATGTCCGGCCTTCCTCTCTTGTGGCCATCGGGGATCCGGTCCATTGCAGAGTGGTGGAGGCTCCTGTTCAGTAGGGTCTCCTCTGCCCTCTTCCCCCGCCTCTTCGCATTCCTGCGGACTGACGGGTGTCTCAGTATCTCCGGGGGCACCAACTCAAGGGCAGCCTCAACGAGAGCGAGGTGAAACATGATTGCAGAGATTAAAATAGGCGGTGGGGCTCTTAAATCTAGGCGATGGCAGAGGAATTCACGCTCACGCCCATGAGGCGACTGCTCAGGAAACGGGGGGACCTCAGGGTCTCAGCTAGCGCGGCGGAGGAGCTAAGGCAGGCGATCGGGGAGTATGGCACGAAAGTGGCTGAGGGAGCTATCTCCAACGCTCAGAAGGAGGGCAGGAAGACGGTGCTCGACAGAGACGTGAGGGAGGCCGCCCGGCAACTTTCAGAGAAGGGTGCTTAGATGACTGGATACAACAACAAGGAGGAGCGAAGCGGATTCATCCAATTCATCTTCGGGGGGAGCGCCGACTATGTGAGGGAGCTTATGCCCCTGTTCGCCGTGAGTCTCGCTGTGATGGTACTGTCCTCCGTCATAGGGTTCTATCAGCAGGGGTTCCCGGACAGCGCCCTCGAGGAGGTCCTGGGAGATCTCCTCTCATCGGTGATGGGGCAGGACAGGGTAACCACCTACGTGGTCTTCTTCCTATTCATCTTCATCAACAACGCCCTCCAGAGCCTCCTCGTCATCCTCCTGGGGGTGTTCTTCGGCCTCTATCCCGTCTACTTCCTGGAGATGAACGGCTACATCCTCGGAGGGGTCTTCAACATGGGCGCCGGCGAGATCGGGCTCATCGGGACGCTGATGGAGTTACTGCCCCACGGCATATTCGAGTTCCCCGCTATCCTGCTCTGCGCCGCCGCCGGCCTCAGGGTGGGATACGCTCTGGTGAACCGGATACGGGGCAGGACCGGCCTCAGGCAGGAGGTCGTCAAGGCCCTGAGGCTCTACGCGTTCAGGATCGTCCTCATCCTCATCGTCGCCGCCCTGATAGAGTCAGCCCTCATCGTCTCAACCCTCGCCATGGGCGGCTTCTTCGGATAGACTCCGTGGGTTGGCGACCTGGGCCTCGCTCTTTTGTTAATTATATTAAAAATCACGACTCGCCCATAAATTATAAATATCATATAAAAATAAAAATATTAATCCAGAGGTCAGAATTATAACGAATGAAGTTCTTGAGATTATGTGCCCCCTTTTAAAGAGGAGATGTAATACTATGTGTTCATGGTCTAGGGCGGGTGAGTGTATAATTCACTCTATAGCTATATTTCTAGAAAAAACGAATAGCCATTAGGTATCAAATATAAGGCATATTAATCAAATCTTTTTTAAACGCGCGTGTTAAGTGTATATTATTAATCACAGTCAGATTCTGGGATTTTTTTATGAACATGAGAACATATCAAAAGTACTAACCCTAATAAAAATGTTAATCTTAACCCCTCATCTTTGACAAAGTCTAGGAAAGTGTATGTTAAATCAAGTATCATTCTCACTTTTATTTATTTATAAAAATATATTTATGCCTTTACATTGGAGGTTATCGACTTGGTTGTAACTCCTTCTGGAGGTTCTCCTGGAGGGCGGTGAGCCTTTCTCGGGTGTTCCCCTCCTGTTTCACAAGGACTTTGGCTCGCATCTCCAGGAACTCCCTTCGATCTTTGAGTTCCTTGACGACATCGTCCCTGCTCTTCTCGACGAGGATCGCTCCCGCTGACTTGTAGACCTTGACGTCTGTTGGGACCTCCTCAAGTGTCTTGAGGGCTCTCTCGGACTCGTTCATCTCCAGATCTAGGCGTTGCTTCTGAATTCCAAGCTGCTGCATCGTGTTCTGGAGCTGCTGGAGCCTTGCAAGCTTCTCCTGGATGTTAGGTGGAAGCTGACTTACAGCCGACATGATATTCCCCACTTCACTATTCAAACAGACGTTTATACCTATTGCATAAAGGACCCGCTCAGATGCTCTCTATAATGCCTACGATAGCGCCTACCCACCTAAGGTAGCTGTTGACTGCCGCCCTCATAACTGTGACGTCGGACGACTGAATTCTAATGATCAGATCCCCATTCTTGAGCGATACCTCTACGCTTGAGCGGTCTGATAGAGGGCTCTCCGCCTCCGGGAGGAGCGAGCCCTCCAGCGTGCGGGCTAGGGATTCAGGCACCTCGACCTTTAACTCGGCGGTGATGGGCATCGAGTTATCTACCACTATATACAGGCTTCCCCAAGTTGACTAGAAAAAAGTTTTAAAAAAGGTTTTGTCGGTGGATGCGAAGCGAGGCCTGACCTGTTTTTGTCGACGGCATGTAGGCCCCTCCTGTGAAGCGGTAGCCGCACTTGGAGCAGTTCCAGATACCGACGCTGTGGCGTTTTACCGTTCTACTCGAGCACCGGGGGCACCGGTGGTCGCCCCTCTTCGCCAGGGTTATGCGGGTCCACTGTTTTCTGACGGACATGCCGCCCCTGTTCCGAAGTCTCAGACCGAAGCTCTTCTTCTTAGGCATCACTTGCTCCCCTATAGGTGCTTTCTATACTCTGCAGCCTTCTCAGACGCGATATTTATGACTTTCTTAAGCTCCTCGACTGTGAAGCCTTCGGAGCCTGTCTTCTGTACCGTGCAAACGTTGTCGTCCTTGTCAAGTGTTATGGTTATCCGTGCATCCATGACCTCCTCCTCGTCGGCGGAGGGGTCGACGATCAGATTATTGTCTATCTTGACCATGGTGACAGCCAGGGGCTCCCTCTTCACCACCAGATCATTCAGCTTGTCGGTCTTCTCCACCTCGCCGTCTTTAACCTTATAAACCGGATATTTAGCGTTCTTCAGCGCTGCCAGTGCGCCGATGGCCGAGCAGTCGATGAGGTTCCCGTCGTAATTTATTACGTAGAGGTCGACGAACACCATGAGGACGACCTTCCCCGGTATCAGACATAGCTTCTCCAGCTCGAGTATCTCGGCAGACCTCAGCCCACGATCAACTACCCTTGCGAGTTCAATTGCCTTCTCTGGCGGGGGGCCGGGCTCGAATGTCGGATGCGCAATGGGTGTGAACTCGGCGTTGCATATCAGCACCCCTTTGTCGGGTGTGTCCTCGAAAGGAGTCCCCGTGCCCACCTTGACTCCTACTATTACCCTGGTTTTACCTAGGTGGACCTCAGCTGAGCCCTCCGACTTCTCTAGGAAGCTAGTCTTGACCATTATTTCCCTGTGATCCGTCAGGCTCCTGCCGTCCATTCTCTTACCGGTGGCGATGACCTCGGATATCTTCTTCCTCTTTAGCCTTGACACTATCCCTATTCCGCTCATTTTCAGTTCTCCTCCTGGGGCTGCTCATCGAGTCCGTACTTCTTCTTGAGCGCTTCCCTCTGGATCTCATATATCTGGTTACATCCGTCGATGGCCATGTTCACGCAGCTCTCGAATTCATCTTTTGAGACCATTCCGTCCATCTGGAGGAGCGTTATCTTGTTGAGTTTGGGCATGTACGCAACCGGTATGTCGGCCTGACCCTCCTTGTCCTCGTAGTCTCCGAGGTCGAGTATCAGATTGTCATCCATCTTTCCTGCAGCGCATGACGCCACTAGATCCCGCATCGGTATCCCCGCGTCGACGAGGGCCACCGTTGCAGCGTTGATACAGGCAGTACGTGTTCCACCGTCGGCCTGAATGATCTCCGCGTAGACGTCGATGGCAGACCTCGGATACCTCTCCACGAATATAGCAGGTTCGAGGGCGTACCTCATCACCATGCTAATCTCGTTGTCCCTACGGGACGGAGCAGGTGACCTCCTCGGGTCCACAGAGAAGGGCGCCATGTGGTAACGACACCTGACGGTTGCCATGTTGGGTTTTGCTAGGCGCTTCGGGTGCATCTCCCTCGGCCCGAAGACGCCGACGACGATCTTGTTTAGGCCCATCTCGATATAGGCCGATCCGTCTGCGTTGGGGAGGACTCCACTCTCTATCGTGATTGGTCGGAGCTCGGTTGCCTCCCTTCCGTCGTATCTCTCAAATTTCTTTTTTCTGCTTCTCTTACTTTTACTCATCTATTTTCCTCCTTGATCGTTTTCAGGTACTCCTGCACCCTGTTGGTTAGGCCCGAGATGTGAGCTTCCTTATCTATCTTCTCGATGACGCTCACGGCCTGCATCTCCTGCTCCCGGGTCTTGCCGTTGATGAGGACCCTGCCGTTCTGCCCGATGATAATGCTGCATCCTGTCTCTTTCAGGATCATGTTCACCATCGATCCCTTCTTCCCTATCAGCCGCGGTATCTTTGAGGGCGTTAACCGCATCATGAATCCCTCTTCGATCTTTCCGAGGCTTCTGCCGAGAATTGATAGGATCGGAGTTCCTCTCCGGTCCATATCCACGATCTTGGCGACGATGGTGTCCCCCACGTCCAAGATATCGGGCATGACTATGTCTGACCTGAACGGAGAGTCGATGGCGTCCGGGACGTTGAGCTGAGCGTCCTCTGGTGTGTCGATATCGACGAGCCAGCGACCGAGCTCTATCTCTATGATGTCACCGATCACGAGGTCCCCTGAGAGAGGGTTGAAACCCGCCTCAAGGGCTATGACGGAGACCATGTTCTGGGTGTAGTTGACAAGGCCGATGCGGTTGGCGCATACCTTGCCCTCGAACCTGAATGTGTTGTCCCCAGTCCTTATCCTTCCCTCGTAGAGGACGTCCCCTGGGACCACGAGGTCCCTGTTTTCAAATAGTGCTGACATTATAATTCACTTCATTATTCTCGTCTGGAGGTTCCCTTGAGTGACTTTGCCGAGCCTGTCGAGGAGTTCGGCGTGCAGAGCAGCAGATATGGACACTACGGCGATCCACGAGCCATCGTTTCCCCACTCGTCTCGTATGATCTTCGCCATGTTCTTCACCACGCCGTATGACTTCGAGGCGTGCTCGGGCGGTATCTTGAGGGCGATCTCAACGGTCTCCATCTTCATGGGTAGAATGGGCCTTAGGGCGTCGACGATTTCCTTCAGCTGCTCCTCGGCATCTATGTATGGGTCGATGGATATCCTTGCTTGGTTTATCGCGTTCTCCACCCTTAACTGCGGGTGGGGGAGTTTCGTGGATGGATCTACATATGTTCTGGAGATGATGCTTATTATCCGCTTCAGCTTCTGCTCCATCATCTCCTTCCTCTGTTGGGCGGTCAGCTGGAGTAACCCCTTCTCGAACATGATCTTGGCGACCTCTAGGGGGTCGCTTGTGCCGAAGGCTTCTTCCAGCTTGCTAGCTGAGGCTTTCTCCCCTTTGTTGGCGTCGGTGAAGATGGTGTCTATCATGAGTACATTTGAGATCTCAGTGATCTCTCCTCGCTTGTAGGAGAGCCCCTTGTCGGGATCGACCAGAATCTCAAATTTTTCGCCCGCTGGTGAGTATCTGACCAGCGTATACTTGTCACTCATCTATGGAGCCTTCTAGTTGAGGTATCTTTCCACCTCTTCCTCAGAGAGTCTCCTGAAAGTTTTAGTATCGGCGGGTATCAGGGCCACCTTGCAGATCTTTGAAGTGAGCTGGCCCTCGGAGGCGATCTTTATCGCCTCGACGGCGAGGCCGATCGCCTCGTCCATCACGAGCTCGGGCTTGTAGCGCTCCTCAAGCATCTTGTTGGCCTCGTCGTTCCTCCGCCCTACAGCCGTGGCCTTATAGCCCCTGTAGGAGCCACTGGGATCTGCAGTGAATACGCGGCTTCCGGTCTTGTCGATGCCGGCTATGATCATGCTTACGCCGAAAGGTCGGACGCCAGCGTGCTGAGTGTAAACCTGAGCCTGATCGCCGATCCTCTTCGTCAATGCCTCTAGGTCGACGGGCTCGTCGTACAGTAAGCGATTGCTCTGACAGAAGACTCTGGACTGGTTTATGAGTATCCTTGCGTCTGAGCTTAGGCCGGCGATCGCCGCTGCTATGTGATCATCTATCTGATATATCTTCTTGAAATATTCCGGGTCCTCTAGGCGGCTCTCGGGTGTCTCGTTGGCCGCCAGTACTACTCCTTCCCTAGAGGACACGCCGACTATAGGGGCGCCCCTCTTTACCAGCTCTAACGCATACTCTACCTGGTAGAGGCGTCCTTCGGGTGAAAATATGGTGATGGCGCGGTCATAAGCTCTTGGCATAAACAAATTTCCAGTCCTCCTTATTCTCTCTGATGTATGTTCGAGATTTAACCTCATGTATATTATTTAAACCATACTAATAGAGTTTGTTGGGTTTTTTGGGGATTTTTCTGGTTGGGTCCGTTGAGTCTGCTGGAATAGGTGTTTTTCGCGCGTCAGCTAGTAGGGATAAGGGTTTTACGGCGTTTTTATTGGTGTGAGTGGGACTGACTTGGGGGCGGGCGTTGACGGTTCAGTGGTGCTCGGGTTCGTGTGCGTGGGATCTTCTTTATTTGCCGTCCCGGAGAAGGTTGAAACGTTTTTAGGGTTGATCCGGGTGATTGGAATCTTTTTCACTAGCGGTTGCTTGGGGTCGCTCCCCCCTGGGGGGTAGGGTCCTCCTCGGGGGTCTCGTCGATGCCCTCCCTTGCACTGATCACGGCCGTCCCGGATGTGGACGTTTAAGGCGGATCATCGTGGAGATGTGTACTCAACTCCGAGTGGCTAGATATTGGGGGTGATGTTAGGGTATCTTCTCGCCCAGGATCCAGAGGTGGTGCTCGTTCTCCTCCTCGTTCTCCTCTTCGACTGTTATGATCCTGAAGCCGGTTCCCTCAACGATTCTAATGTTCTTCTCTATGGCGTATGAGCTCCAGGCCATCGTCGAGCCAACGAACTCGGCGACGTCCAGCTCCATGTCTGTGGTTCCCAGGGTCACGAGGATTCGGCCTCCGGGTTTCAGGGCCCGGTATATCCGCTTGAAGAGGTCGGTGTGCTCCTCTCGGGGGATGTGGAAGATGGAGTACATCGATATGATGGCGTCGTAGGATCCGGCTCCGAGATCGTACTCTGAGAAGTCGGCCTTCACGAACCTTGCCCCTGGCACGTTCTTTGTGGCCATCGCCACGTGCTTGCCGGATATGTCTATTCCGGTGACGTCGTAGCCTCTCTCGACGAGGTGACGGTCGTAGGGGATGCCGGTTCCTGAACCCAGGTCCAGGATCTTGCCTCCGTCCGGGATGTTCCCCGTTAATTTGGTGAATAGTCTGATCTCCCTTTCATTGAGGCCTCTGCCTAGGCGGAAACGCCCTTCGTAGTCCCCTTCGTCGTATCCCTTCTCCACGATTCTACGCATCGCCGGTTTGTCCTTCATATTCCGCTAGGTGTGATGTACAGGATAAAAGGTCATTGAGGGATTAGTTGGGTTTAGGCGGAGTTCTCGTATGATCGGTCGTCCCCTTTCAAGGGGTCTACTGCCTTTTAATTGTAATAAGATGGCGCCCTGGCCGGGATTCGAACCCGGGATCGCTCGGGTGACAGCCGAGCATACTGGGCCGGACTATACTACCAGGGCACTTTGGATGTCGAAATCTAGAAAGCCCTGCATCAAATAAAGTTTGTGCTGGGCACCTCGGTTACTGTGCTCTCAACTATACTCCTTTGAGATTATCATTGTTGCTGTCAATGTGATGTTTGATACACTCCTCAGCTCCTTTGTGATGAAGTCGTCGAGGCTGTTCATGTCCTTCGCGGCGACTTTGATTAGGGCGTCGTACTCGCCGTAGATGGTGGCCGCTCCCTCAACCTCCTCGAACTTGACGAGTTCCTTGCAGACCTCGTCCTCGGTACCCGTCTTCACACCAACCATTATGTAGGCCTTGATTGTCATGGTGCCTCGAACCTATCGATTACAGCAGCGTTTAAATGTGTTCCGTGCCCTCCATCGTCGACGAGACGTGGCCAGCGATCAGCCGCCCCATCTCCGTGAGCTCCACGGGTATGCCCTTGTTGTCCCTGTCCCCCGCCGTGATGACGCCTGAATCCCTCAGCCTCCTCAGGTTCCACCTCACGGTGGACTTGGGGATGCCCAAGTCACGGGATAAGCGCTCGATGAGCACAGTGTAGACATCGCCACAGCCGGAGAATTCAGAGAGCCATCTTAGCAGTGTCCTCTGCTTCTCCGTGAAGCTGTTGGACGCTGTCGCGATGAGCGCCCTCTCCACGGCGTAGAACTCCTTGTAGTGGACGGTCAGGGACTCCTGGAGGGTCTCCAGGTTCTCCATGACTCGCCTGTATCGGGTCTCTCCCTCGTCACCCCTCCAGCGCATGGAGAACTCGGCCTTCAATATGTCTGCCGCGGCCAAGAAGTTCTTCAGCTCTGGAGGTGGGTAGAACTCGTCCTTATGAATGGAGGAAACATTCACCTGTCATTTTCTTCACTCCAGACTGAAGAAATAGGTAGTTGAGGGTTTAAAAAAGGTTTCTAGACGAGTTTGGCGCTCACGGCGTCGGCGATGTCGGAGGTCTTCGAGTTGCCCCCGAGGTCGGGCGTCAGGACCTTCCCATCTATGAGCACCTGCATCACCGCGTCCTCGATGCTCTGAGCAGCCTCATGTTCACCTAGCCAGTTGAGCATCATGCCAGCCGACAGGATCGTGGCCATGGGATTCGCCCTTCCGGTCCCCGCCAACCGGGGCGCGGTACCGTGGATGGGCTCGAAGACGGCGTTCTCGTCCCCAATGTTCCCCGAGGGGGTCATGCCCAGACCTCCCACAAGGCCGGCGGCCTCGTCCGAGAGGATGTCGCCGAACAGGTTCGTCGTCACGATGACGTCGAAGAACTCGGGTCGTAGGATAAGGCGCATTGCGCAGGCGTCGACTAAGACCTCATCATATTTGATGTCAGGGTAGGACTCTGCTACTTTCTGGCAGGCGTCTTGGAAGACTCCACAGCTCTTGTCGAGGACGTTGCTCTTGTGGACGCACGTCACCTTCTCTCTGCCGTACTTCACTGTGTACTCGAAGGCCCATCTCGCTATCCTCTCTGAGGCCTTCCGGGTGATCACCCTGACGTTGAATCCCCAGTCTTCGTCGCGGTCACCGATCATCTTGTAGATGCCCTCGGTGTTCTCCCTGACCATCACTATATCGACGTCCTCCTTCAGGTGGGGGACGTTGGGGTACACCTTAGCGGGCCTGAGGTTGACGTAGAGATCGAGCTGCTGCCTCATGGGCAGTATGACCTCCTTAGCCGTCTCGCCCACGGCGGCGAAGAGACCGGCATCCGCCCTTTTTATCTCTTC
>DATLAV010000246.1:0-12598 GCA_035527235.1 Patescibacteria group bacterium
ATGATGGTGGGCTGCGATACCTTCGCCGTCGACGAGAAGACCCAGAACAGGCACCCGACCTGGATGCTGCCCAACCAGAACGCCTTCGGTGGCTTCGCCTTCTACCTCCGCAGGATGGTGAGGGAGGAGAAGAGGCTCACACTGGAGGAGGCGGTGAGGAAGGTGACCAGCCAGCCTGCGAAGAAGTTTAAGATGACCGACCGGGGCGTCCTCAAGCCCGGGGCCTACGCGGACATCGCCGTCTGGAACCCCGAGACCATCAGTGACAGGGGAGACCAGATCGAGCCAAGGAGATACCCCGACGGCTTCGACTACGTGCTCATCAACGGCACCATGGTCTTCGACGGCAAGGAGCACACGGGCGCCCTGCCGGGCAAGGTCCTGTACAGGGAGTGACCTTGGGGTCACTTTTTCCCCTTTTTCTATCTGTCTACATCTAAAACGTTAAGCGCTCGTACTACCTCTTTGAACCGATTATTATGTCAGATGATTATGATGTTCTGATCAAGAACGGGACCATTGTCGATGGCACGGGGGCTCCCGCCTTCAGGGGGTCGGTGGCCGTCGAGGGTGAACGCATCGCCGCTGTGGGCAAGGAAGGGGACCTAAGCGGAGCCGAGACCGTCATCGACGCCAGGGGGCACATCGTGAGCCCCGGCTTCATCGATGTCCACAACCACGGGGACATGACGATCATCTATTACCCCGAGGCCGAGGGCTTCGTCAGGCAGGGAATAACCACCTTCGTGGGGGGCAACTGTGGGAGCGGTCCGGCGCCCCTAGGCGACTTCGTGGCGCTGGGGATGGCCATCAGCGACATCTGCAACGACCTGAACCCCGACATGTACTACCCTGAGAGGTTCCTGCCTCGGGACGCGGTAAACGAGAGGCACAGGGAGGCCTACGGCTGGGAGGTCGACTGGCGTACGATGGGAGAGTTCTTCAAGAAGCTGGAGGAGAGGGGCGGTACTAGCCCCAACTACGCTCCCCTCGTGGGCCACCACCCGGTTAGGTACATGGCGATGGGGAAAGACTTCAAGCGCCACGCCACGGAGGACGAGGTCGAGGAGATGAGGAGCCACGTCAAGCAGGCCATGAAGGACGGATGCCTGGGCATGAGCGTCGGCAGGGACTACGAGCCCAGCTACTGGGCCAATCTCGACGAGCTGGTCGCCCTCGCCTCCGTCGTCTCCGAGTACGGCGGCGTCTACACCTGTCACAGCCTCCGCACCGGCCTCAGGAAGGCGAGAAGGCCCGGGGAGTTCCCGCCCGTCAAGGTGAACGGCATACTGGAGGCCATCGACGTAGGCAGGAAGGCGAAGGTATCGGTCCAGCTCTCCCATCTGGGGACACTCCACGACGTCATCCCCGCCGACGACCCCGACCTCGCCGAGGCCGCCGCGAGGGCGACCCTGAAGGTCGTCGACGACGCCCTCGAGGAGGGCATCGACGTCGGCTTCGACCAGATCCCCCACAACAGGGGCTTCGGAACCATGTCCAACAACTGGCTAGCCGCCAGCCTCCTGCCTTGGCTCAATGTAACGGGTACCCGAGAGCAGCTAGCCAAGGCCTTAAGGATGAGGGAGTTCCGTGAGGAGATCAAGGCGACCATCTGGTCGGGCAAGTACTACGGCCTTAATCCCAATATCAACGCCAACTGGGCTCGGGGGAAGCTAGTCATGGAGAGCAGCGACCTCCGCTTCGTGGATAAGAACATCGCCCAGATAGCCGAGGAGCTCGGCGTCGACCCCCTGGACGCCCTGATGGACGTTCTGATGATCGACCCCGACGCCAAGACCGGGAGCAGGGGGATGGACAGCCCGACGAAAGGCATGTTCTACAGGCACCCGGTCTCCATGGTGGGCATCGACACCCTCGCCGTCGACATCAACTACGAGTCCAAGTACCCCCCCTGGTCTAAGCCCAGCGAGAACAGCTTCGGGGGCTTCGCCAGCTACTTCAAGACAGCCGTCCGGGAGAGCAAGACTCTGAGCATCGAGGAGGCCGTGCTCAAGGTGACGAGTAGGTCGGCGAAGAAGTTCCACCTGAAGGACAGAGGGGTTTTGAAACCCGGGGCCTACGCCGACATCGTCGTCATGGATATCGACCGTGTTACGCCCAAGGCCACCGCCCTGAACCCTTGCGTCTACCCCGAGGGCATCGAGCACGTCTTCGTGAACGGCGTGCAGGTCGTAAGGAACCAAGGGCATACGAGGAAGAGGCCCGGCAAGACCCTGGTCAGGGGGTAAACCCCTTTTCTTCACCTGACTATCCGCTTTATCTTCTTGGAGCTGATGGACCTCTTGAACGCCTGCCTAGTCTGGAGCCACTTGTACTCCTGATAGGTGCACGCCAGCGCGTTGCTAAATTGCATCTTTGCTTCATCCCTTTTCACCATCCGAACGTAGCTATCGACCTAGCCTTCCAAGGCACACCCAAACGCAGCGCAGCCACCGCCACCAGCAGCATAGCGATGATGCAGAGGGCTACATTAACCGTGACGTTTCTCAATCCTCTGACCATGTGCCGGTCAAGACAGACCCGACCCTCCAACCTCGAGTTCACCCGCTCGATAGACGACCTCCCCAGCACATACAGCCCCCTCTCCTCCTCCGAACCATAGACCCTGAAGAACCTGTCTACCCGCAGCACATCCTCACCCCGCCTCTGATTAGACGGATACGGAATCACCGCCACCACCCCACAGTCAGCGACCTTCTCCCTGAACCTCCGGCTGCTGTACTGCGAGTCCGCCACCAGCCTCTCCACCCGCCCTCCGGCTGCCTCCACAGCCTTGTCGAGGAGCTCGGGAGCATGCTTCTTCTCGTTCTCGTTCGCCGGGGCGGCGGTGAAGGCCAGGGGCAGGTCGGAGTAGACATCTCCGGCGATGTGGGCCTTGTAGCCGAGGCCGTATGTTCTCCCGTCCCTGCCAACCAGTGCATCCGGATCCGAGGATCCCCGACGGTTGTTTCGGGAGTCCCGTTTGCTGTAGGCCTTGATGAAGGTGGCGTCCATCGCCACCGTATCGCCTCGGATGATTCCGCCTTCGATGAGCGTCTCCACCAGGCCGGCGATGATCCTCTCCATTCTCTCTGGGCCGACCCGGCTCCTGAATCTGGTGAGCTGGGAGGGGTGGTAGGGCTTCTCCCGTTTCTCGATGTCGCAGATCATTCTCAGCAGATGGTCGTTCCACAGTCGTCGGTAGAGTTCTCTGTCGCTTGTATCTGTCTGAGCCTCTTGGTCATCAGTGCTTTGAAGATGCCCGGCGGGTTTCTGGGGGTCTGCCTGGGCCTTCCTGGTGGTATGCTGTGTGTATGGTTTTTCGATGTTGTCTGGGTTCAGTTTGGATAGGGCGAAGACTGCGTCTTCGTGCCTCTCCATCTTCAGGGAGATGTGTGTCCGTTCTCGGTATTTTATTGGCACGTATATGTTAATTAAAAGAATTTAGCAACACGCTGGCGCGCGCACGATGAGCACGGCCATCAGGACAACCGACGCCAGGAGTATCAGCTCGAAGTTCTGAGCGAGGTTCAAACCCACTTCAGCTATCACTTTTATCTACCTCCTCAACTAACAGACTTACTCCCTCTATCTTAATGATTCTGACCCGGGTGCCCTTGGGGATGACCTTGTCGATTAGTGGGCGGCTGAACCAGAGCTCCCCGATGAGCTTCACTAGGCCGCCGTCCACGGGTGTGAGGTCCGTCTGGGCCTCCGTCTCCCTCCCGAGTAGGGCCTCGATGTTGGTCCTCGTCAGGTTCATGCTTCCCCTGGAGGAGACCTCGTCGGTCCTGATGATCTCCTCTATCCTGTAGGTGCAGTCCTTTATGTGGCTGAGGCGCCTCACCAGCTCCCCGAAGTTGCCGGTCCGAATACGGAGGGTGAAGCTACCGTTCTCCCTCGTCAACGTGTAGGTCGCCCCGAACTGGTTGGAGAACTTGTCAAGGGCCTGGTAGAGCTTGAAGTCGTCGGCTACGACGGTGAGGGTGGTCATCATCGTTATTTCCAGATATTGAATTACATTGAACCTTATTTATTCCTATCGATTGGTATCTTCATATGTAAATAAGACATAAACCATCACCCGACGCCCCCCAGCGAGCCCGAGTTCCCGGAATATGAGGCCAAGGTAAAACCTGCATGTTTTTTAACCAACCTGAGAACCTTTCACTGGTGAATTAATGAGTACGAAAGTGATCTCCCCCGAGGAGTTCTTCGGCTTCCAGCTCGGGAGCGACAGGAAGATCGCCCGGTGGGATCGGATCGTCGAGTACTTCTACAAGCTTCAGGAGCAGAGCGACAAGATCAAGGTCATCGACATGGGTCCCTCCACGGAGGGCCACCCCTTCCTGCAGTGCATAATCTCGTCACCCGATAACCTGGCGAACCTGGAGGAGTACAGGGAGATAAATAACAGGCTGGCCGACCCCGAGGGACTCTCCGAGGAGGAGGTCGAGGCCCTCATCGCGAAGGGCAAGGCAGTCATCTGCGAGTCCATGAGCCTCCACGCTACAGAGATCGGCGGCACCCAGATGGCGCCTGAGATGGCGTACGAGCTCCTCTCCAAGGACGACGAGGAGACCAAGCGGATCCTGGACAACGTCATCTTCCTAATGGTGCCGTGCTTCAACCCCGACGGCCAAGTCATGGTGACCGACTGGTACAACCGATGGCTCGGAACGGAGTACGAGGGCACGGGCCTCCCCTGGCTCTACCACAAGTACGTGGGCCATGACAACAACAGGGACGCCTTCCAGACCAACATGGTGGAGTCCAAGTACATGGCGAAGATCATGTTCCAGGACTGGACCCCCCAGCACTACGTCGACCACCATCACATGGGCAGCTACGGCGCACGGCTCTACGTGCCCCCCTATGTTGATCCCATCCACCCCCACGCTGACCCCCTCATCTGGAGGGAGCACAGCTGGTTCGGCGCGCATATGGCCTACAGGCTCGAGGCGGCGGGGAAGACGGGCATCATCAACGGCGCCCAGTTCCTCGCGTGGGGCCACCTGGGATTCCACTGGATAACCATCTACCACAACATCGCGGGCACCCTCACGGAGTCGGCGAGCGCCAAGCTGGCGACGCCCCTCTACATACATCCCAGCCAGCTCAGGGGCGGCGGCAGGGGTTTGCCCAGTTACGATCCCCAGACCAACTTCCCGCACCCGTGGCCGGGTGGCTGGTGGAGGCTGAGGGATATCGTCGAGCAGCAGAAGATCTCCGGCTGGGCGTCCCTCGACATGGCCGCCCGGAACAGGGAGACCGTGCTGAGGAACGCCTACCTGAAGGGGAAGCGGCAGACCGAGAGGGGCGCATGCGGGTCCCCTGCGGCATACGTCATCCCCTGCCAGCAGCACGACCCCGTCACAACGTCGAAGCTCGTCGACAAGGTACTGGTTCAGGGCATCAATGTGATGAGGGCGAGGGAGGACTTCATGGCAAACGGCATCTCTTATCCCGCTGGTTCATACGTAGTTGACTGCGCCCAGCCCAAGAGCGGCCTCGTCAAGACGCTTCTGGGCCGAACTCTCTATCCAGACATGGAGTGGACCCGCGGCAGGGACGGCTCACCCCTTAGTCCCCAGGACTCCGCCACCGACACCATGTTTGAGAACATGGGGGTCAGGGTCGACCCCGTGGAGTCCATCTTCGGAGGCGACCTCGAGCCCATCGACGAGGCCTACTGGCCCGTGGGCGGGCTGGAGGGTACATCGGAGATCGGGTACGCCCTCGACTGCAGCGTCAACGACAGCTTCATAGCGGTGAACAGGCTCCTAGCGTCTGGCGCCAAGGTCTCGCGTGCCAAGTACACCGTGGACTGCGGCGGATTAAACCTGCCCCCGGGCACCTTCATCGTGAGGGAGGCCAAGATCAGCACCCTGGAGATGCTGGCGGAGCAGCTGCACCTCACCTTCCACCCGCTGGTGGACGATGTCGAGGACACCACCTCCGTCAAGGCGCCCAAAGTCGGCATGTACCAGAGGTACTGGGGAGGCAACATAGACGAGGGCTGGACCAGGTTCACCCTGGAGCAGTTCGAGTTCCCCTACACGACCCTGATGGACGATGAGATCAAGAAGGGAGACCTGAGAAAGAAGTACGACACGGTTATACTGCCCAACGACAGCACCGAGGTAATCATCGGCAAGGACATAGAGGAGTACTACAAGAAGAGGTACGGCGGCGCCATGTCGGCCCCCAACTACCCGCCAGAATATAGAAGCGGCATCGGAGACGAGGGCGTCGAGGCGCTGAAGAAATTCGTAGAGGACGGGGGCAACCTCGTCTGCTTCGACGGAGCATGCCAGCTGGCCATCGACAAGCTGAGCCTCAAGCTGACGAACGTCCTGGACGGCGTCCCGTCGAAGGAGTTCTTCTGCCCCGGCTCTACACTCCACGCCTGCGTTGACCCATCGTATCCGGCGGCCTACGGTATGCCCACTGACAGCCTGATCTTCTTCTGGAACAGCAGGGCCTTCCAGATCGTGCCTTCGGGCGAGAACGAGAAGTACGAGGTCGTCGCGACCTACCCGGAGAGGGACATCCTGGAGAGCGGCTGGCTCATCGGTGAGGAGAAGCTGAAGCGGCAGGTGGCCATGGTAGTCGTCAGATACGGTAAGGGTAAGGTGACGCTGATTGGCTTCAGGCCTCAGCACAGGGCGCAGACCCACGGCACGTACAAGCTGGTCTTCAACAGCCTCTACGGCTAAAATCCCATTTTTCCTTTCTTTTTTCAACTTATCATCTAGCTAGAAGAATCCATGAAAAAGTATGGGTGAGATTAAGTTGGGCGGTGGTCGACCATGCCGTCCGGGGTCACGATGGGCGTAAGCGCCAGCTGCCCCTCCCTGATGGCCCAGGTGCGGAGGCCGGCGTACTCGATTCCATTCTCCTCAAGAAGCCTCTTTGCTACATCCTCCAGCCCCTCGGGGACGTAGATGTAGAGCTTCTTCACCTTCCGCCCCATCCCGGTCTTCTCAGAGAGTAACCTCCACTTGGGCACCTGAACCTCTGTGACGGAGTCCTCCATCTCGACCTCGCCGACCTCCTGGAGCCCTCCGTCGGGACGCAGGATAGCGATACTCGGATAGACGACACCGTCGGGCCCCTCGACGCCGAAGCGGGGCTCATCGTTGACCACGGTCTTCAGGTCGCCCCACGTCGTCTGGTCGATGAAGGGGAACCTCGTCGCCGCGATGATCCTGGCTATCCTCTTCCTCATCTCCACCTTGGGGATCATGTCCTCTACACCATTATTTGAGGCATTGTTAACGATTGCCATCACATTGTGAAACCTTTTATCGCCAACAAGCCGATACGGGAACGGTGAGATGCAAACGAGCATGAAGGAGCCAGTCTACGTGGCCAGGGTCGAGTCCATAAAGAAGAGCTGCAGCGCGGGTCACAAGGAGGGCGACGAGTTTGAGATCAACACCCACAAGACCGGCGGCATCTGCGGCTACTGCTACCACGACCTCTTCCCGACGCTGATGAACATGTGCTACGGCGGCCAGATCCCGTGGATGAACAACGACGAGTTCACATACGAGTGCCCCGACAGGTACAACCTCGTCACGTTCAAAGTCGCGAAGAAGTGAACCTCCCTTTTTTCATGTTTATGTAACTGAATCGCTACACTAGAGTGTAACACTACAGGAAAATTTATTAACACTGCAATACCATCTCCATAGACTTTCGGGGGCTTCGAAAAAATGGCTGAGACCGAGCAGAGGAAGGGCATGTTCTGGTTCATACAGGGCAACGTTAAGGTCCTCATGTTATGCCGGGTTCTGTGGAGCTGGAGCACCAGTATCATCTACCCCTTCTTCAGCCTCTATATACTGGCGTTGGGAGGAACCAGCACCGAGATTGGACTCATCAACAGTCTTGGGATCATCGCGGGCATGGTGCTCTACCCCGTGGGTGGCTATATCGCGGACAGGGTTGGCAGAGTCAAGCTCATCGGCTATAGCACCCTGCTCTACACCTTTGCCCACCTCTTCTTCGTCGTCGCCGACGACTGGAAGGTCATAGCCCTCGGCCAGTTCTTCAGCCAACTGCTCCTCTTCTACATGCCAGCTATGGCCGCGCTGGAGGCTGACAGCCTTCCCCCAGGCGTAAGGGGTAAGGGATTCGCCCTGATAATGACGGTTCCCGGGGCCATCAGGATCGTCGCCCCCGTCATGGGCGGCTACATCATCGAGTGGTTCCGTGTGTCCAGTAGCCTGACGCAGAACGAGGCTCTGGTGCTTGCGGTTAGGATCTGCTGGGGCATAGCCTTCTTCATGGGGCTCCTTATCGCGTGGATCAGGTTACGCTACCTGAAGGAGACCGTGGCTGAAGGGGAGACCGAGACCGTGTTTAGGTTCAGTGAGATACCCAAAATGATCATGCCGGCGTACCGCAGCATCTTTGAGAGTGTCAAGTGGATGGACAGGAGTCTCAGAGTTATTGTGGGGATTGAGATGTTCACGAGCTTCTTCGTCGCCATGAGCGCTCCCTTCTACGTTGTCTACGCAAAGCAGATCATCGGAATATCCGAGAGCCAATGGGGCCTGATCATGTTCATAAGCGGTCTAGTCGGAGTGGGATTGGCCTTCCCGTTGGGCGCTGCTGTAGACAGGATTGGCCCAAGGAAGATGATACTGATGGGTATGTTGCTGGCACCCATCACTTTGTGGTGTTACCAGTATGCAGGGGGCTTCATTGGCGTCGCCTTGATCCTCTGCGGGATATCCCTCAGCAACAGCGCCATGATGCCTGCGTTTAGTACCATCATAGCAAACATCATCCCGAGGAACCGAAGAGGACGCCTCTTCAGCCTCATCGGCGAGCGCGGGGTCATGATCAGCTTCGGGAACTTCTGGGGCGGAGGTTTCCTGCTTTTCCCACCGGCGGCTCTCGGGGCCTACATAGGAGGCTGGGTGTACAAGCTGAACCCAAACTACCCTTGGATGATCACATCCGCCGCTCTCTTTGTCTCATTGGTACTTGTCTATCTATTCGTGAAGGAACCCGAAGATGTACAAAAATAATGTAGATGAACGCTTCCATCCGTTCTCCTAGGCCTCTGACGCGTTGTTTTCAAAGACCATTGAGCAATTTACTTTTCAGGGTTCTTTGACAGCTTTTATACTGATCACTTTTGAGTAGCTGAAAAATGTAAGTGATTCTGGGAATCCGTGGATTGCCCCGTTCCCCTTATCTTTAAACCTTTGTTGCAAAGTATCCACTATATTACAGTAATCCTTAACCTGCTTCACCTTCGTAAGTAGCTCCAGCCTCTTTTTACGAAAGTCCGTTACACCGGGAGCTGGGCTGACGACATAGCCTAGGCCAGTGAGGGATGCACAGTTTTCTTCGCCAGGTATATGAACACGATGGCGAGGGCCTGCAGTCCCGCAATTATCACTAAGGCCACGTGTAGCTTCCGGTCGCATCGTAGGTCTATCCCGCGAAGATGAGGTAGATGATGTTTGTCAAAGCCATGAAAAGGGTGGTGTACCCGGTGATGGTGGCGTAGGTCTTCCTTCCGAAGTAGTTCGCTCGGAGGGAGGATGAGACGGGGATCGTCCCACCGTACCCCACGCCATAGATGATGACGATAGCAATATCTGCGTCATGTTGGTTGCAGTCCTCCCGATCAGGACACGCGCGCATGAATTAATAGCACCTCAACAGAAGAATAATCAGCCAATGGCGACCAGCTGAATCTCGCAGAGCCTCCTGTAGAGCTCGTTCCTCTCTATGAGCTCGTCGTGGGAGCCGACATCCTCGATCCTCCCCTCGTCGAGTATGATGATCCTGTCCGCATCCCTCACCGTGGAGACCCTGTGGGTGACCAGGAGCACCGTCCGGTTCACCATCTCCTCCTTCAAAGCGTTCTGGATGAGGGCCTCCGTGTAGGGGTCCACGCTGCTCGTGGCCTCGTCGAAGACGAGTATCCGGGGGTTGGCCAGTATGGCCCTACCGAGGCAGACGAGCTGGCGCTGCCCGAAGGAGAGGTTCACCCCCCTCTCAAGGATGACCGTGTCGTATCCGTCCTCGAGCCTCATTACGGACTCGTGGACCCCCACGATCTTGGCCGCCTTGATCATCTCCTCATCAGTCGCCCCGGGACGCCCGAACTTGAGGTTGTACGCTATGGTGCCCGAGAAGAGGTAGGGCTCCTGGAGGACGATGGATAGGGTCCTCCTGAGGGAGTCGAACTTCACTTTCCTGATGTCGACGCCGTCTATCTCGATGGACCCCTCCTGGGGGTCGTAAAGCCGTCCCAATAGGTTGATGATTGAGGACTTGCCCGCGCCTGTGGGGCCGAATATAGCGAGGCGCTCTCCCGGATGGGCGTCGAAGGAGATGTCATGGAGAACTGGCTGCCCCTTGACATAGCTGAATCCTACCTTCTCGAACCTGATGTGGCCCTCGACGTGTGGGAGGTCGACAGCGTCCGGGGCCTCGGAGACCTCGGGTTCAAGGTCGAGGATGGTGAATATCCTCTCCGCCCCCGCGATGGCGCTCTGGATCTCCCCGTAGAACAACGCGAGGTTCTGGATGGGTTCGAAAAAGTTGGTGGCGTACTGGGAGAAGGCCACGAGCTGGCCCAATGTCTGCGACGCGATCATGACCCGTTGGCCGCCCAAGTACCAGATTGCGGCCGTCATGATCGAGCTGAGGACTGTGACCACCCCCGTGAAGGCGACCGAGACGGACTCGGCTCTAATCTGGACCCGCATGTTCTGCTCGTTAACCTTGTCGAACTCCATAAGCGAGCGCTCCTCCTGGGTCAGGGCCTTCGTCACCTTCGCGCCGTACATAAGGTCTTGGACCTTGCCCGTGAGGCTCGCAACGTTCCTGCGGGCGGTCCTCCAGGCGTTCTTTATCCATCCTTGAAAGACCCTGCTGACTAGGGCCAGGACAGGGGCTATGAGCATGGCCACAAGCGTCAGCTGGAGGTCCAGAACAGACATGACCGCTAGGATCATGACGGCCATCAAAAGGTCAGCGAAGAGCCCCACGACCCCTGTGGACATCAGCTTCTTCAGGGCCTCCGCGTCGTTGGTCACCCTGGACACGAGCCTCCCCGTGTTGCCGTGCTCGAAGAACCTCTGGGACAGGTCCCCCAGATGCCTGAAGAAGTCGGCCCTGATGTCCGCTATGACTATCAGGCCCAGCTTGTCAATATAGTAGGTCTGGAATGACGTGACGATCCACTGCACGAGTGAGATTCCGACGTACAGCAGGGCCGCTGAGAGCAGGAGCGATGCGGTCCCCGGTGAGGTCTGGCCGCTCATTGAGACAGCAATCCCCTGGATAACGTCCGCCAGCCACCTGCCGTCCACGGTGGGGGTGTCGTTTATGAAGAAATCGATGGTCACCTTGTAGATGTACGGCCCAGCCAGGAGCGTGACCATCTTGGCGAGTATGAGGGCGATCTCGAGGGCGAAGAGGGCCCTGTGGCGGAGCATGTAGTCAAATATTATCCGCCGCATAAGGGCGAGGTCACTGTAGCTCCTCTCGGTGGACTCCAGGGACCCCACGTCGTACCTGTCGACGTACTCGGCCATCAGTCATCCCCCTCCAGTTCCAGTGATTGGGACTCGATGAGCCGCCGGTAGATAAGGCTGGACCTCATCAGCTCGTTGTGGGCCCCGACGGCGGCTATCCTCCCCCCGTCCATCACGACCACCCTGTCCGCGGCCTTGCAGGTGGACGCCCTCTGGGTGATGATCAGAGCCGTGCGCCCCTCCCGGAGGGCGTCTATCGCCTTCCTGATGAGAACCTCGGTCTCCGCGTCGACGTTGGAGGTGGAGTCGTCGAGGATGAGGATGCTGGGATCCGTGAGGAGGGTCCTCGCGATGGTGACCCTCTGCCTCTGCCCTCCTGAGAGGGTCATCCCCCTCTCCCCGACGACGGTGTCATAGCCATCCGGCATGGAGGCGATGAAATCATGGATCTGAGCCGCCTCAGCGACCCTGACGACCTCCTCATAGGAGGCCTCCGGTCTTCCGAAGGCGATGTTGTTCCGTATCGTATCCGAGAACACGTAGACGTCCTGGAGGACGATGCCTATCTGGCTCCTCAGCGACCGTAGGCTGACCTCCCGGACGTCGTAGCCATCCACGGTCACCCTCCCCTCCGTCACGTCGTAGAAGCGGGGCACCAGCTCCGCCAGGGTCGTCTTCCCGGAGCCCACGAAGCCCATCAGCGCCACGCTTTCTCCAGGGTTAACCTTCAGGGAGACCTCGGTGAGGACCTCGGCGGATGTCTCATACGAGAACGAGACTCCCTCGAAGCTGACCTCCCCCTCTAATCGGCTTAACTCTACGGCATTCGGGGCCTCAGGGACGTCCTCGCCGATGTCTATCACCTCGAACACCCGCCTGGCGCTGGCGATGGCGTCCTGGTAGAACATGATGAGCCTGGCGAACATCCTCATGGGTCCCACTAGCTGGGCGAAGTATGTGCTGAATAGAATCATCTCCCCTATCGTGATCTGTCCTGCTATCACCTTCTGTCCCCCGTAGAAGATGACAAGGGCCACACCCACTGCGTACGTGGCGACCGCGGAGGGCCCGTAGAGGGACTGTAT
>DATLAV010000247.1:0-4992 GCA_035527235.1 Patescibacteria group bacterium
ATAGCGGCGTCCATACCGACGGACCTCTACGTTGTCGTGTCCCCCAACGCTAGCCTCTCAGGCCCTACGAAGGCCCGGGAGGTGCTGGCTGAGACAGGAAAGCCCCTCATAGCCGTGTCGGATGAGCCCTCACGCAAGGCCCTCAGGGATCTACCTGAGGGGAACATGGGGTACATCGTCATATACGGGGACCCCATGATCGGGGCGAAGCAGGCTCTCCTGGACCCCGTGGAGATGGCCCTGTTCAACAGCGACGTCATCAGGGTGCTCTCGATAACTGGCGTCTTCCGCCTCATCCACACCGAGCTCGACAGGGTCATAAAGCAGATAGAGCAGGGGGAGAAGCCCGAGCTACCCCGGGTTGTGGTGACCAAGAGCGTGGCCCTCTCCCACAGCGGCATATCGAATCCTTACGCATACGCCAAGGCGATGGCGAGTTTTGAGGCCGCCAGGAAGGTGGCGTCCCTGGACACAGAGGGCTGCTATAAGACGGAGGGCGTCGAGAACTTCCTCCCCATCGTCACAGCGGCCCACGAGCTGATGAGGACGGCGGCTAAGCTGGCCGACGAGGCAAGGGAGGTCGAGAAGGTGAACGACTCCGTCGAGCGTGTCGCCCACTTCAGGAGCGGTGAGCTGAGGAAGAAGAGGCAGCTCTTCGGCAAATACGAGAAGTGACCCTCAGCGATCCCTCTCCCTCCCCCTTCTCGTCCTGACGGCTACGCCGGTCTTGAAGGAGAGCATCTCCCCCCTGTTGAGCATGGCCTTCCCCACGGCGAGAACTTTTCTCCCTGAATCGACAACGACGACCTCGTCCCCGGGCCTTATCGCGTCGCCCGCCTCAACGACGTGCCTAGAGAAGACGTTCTTTCCCTGGGAGATGACCTCGGAAACGTCGTCCATCACCGTCACCGAATACCTGAACTGTCCCGAGGTTACCCTCTCGGCGCCGGCGATCGTGAGGGTCAGCACCCCGTCGTTGGGCCTCAGAGAGGCAAGGAGCTGATCTCTCAGGAATATAAACCGTATCTTCCCGGTCGACTTTGAGCGTTCAAACCTGACATCCTCGGGGAAGAGAACCGAGCCGGTACCTGGTCCGAACTGGTAGTCCGCTATCCCCCTGACGCGCTGAAGGCCCGAGTTCATGCCGTATCTGTCTAGGCGCTGAGCATTTATAGCCGATTCGCAAAGAGACTAGTAGGGGATGACTATGCGTTGCGAGGTCTGCGGTGCCGAGATTAAGGAGCAGCCCTACTACAAGATCATCGAGGGCGGAAGGATGACCGTCTGCGGTCGATGCGCCAAGTATGGCTCCTCAGATTGGGACCCGTCAGTAACCCAGGTGAGGCAGAGCAATAGGCCAGCTTCACCGAGGCGACCGAGGAGTGAGTTCGAGGCGGCTGAGACCCAGGAGCTGGTTGAGAACTACGGAGAGAAGATACGGAAGGCGAGGCAGGCGAAGAAGCTCACGGTCGAGGACTTCGCCCGAATGATAAGTGAGAAGGAGTCGGTGGTCAAGAATCTGGAGAGGGAGGAGTTCAATCCCGACTCCAAGCTCGTGAGGAAGATCAGAAACGCCCTGAGCATCGAGATTCTGGAGAGGGGTGAGACAGCCTCCGCGTCGGTGCAGGTGGCCTCGAAGCCTGCAGGCGGAAGGACCTTCGGCGACCTCATGAAGCTCACCCAGAAGTCCGATGAGGAGGACGAAGAGGAGTAGCCGGCTCCCTCAACGGTATCCCCCCCTTGTTTGTAGATGAGCCATCAATGCCCGATCAGATGAAGAGAATAATCCTCGTAACCGGCACGCCCGGAGTGGGAAAATCCACGATTGCGCGATTGTTAGCGAAATCGCTCAACGGTGTGCACATCGATGTCTCTTCACTCGCAATAGGGGAGGGAAAGATCTCTCAATTTGACGACGAGAGGGACACATCGGTCGTCGACATGAATGAACTGAAGGAGGCGATAACCCGGGTTATGGGGTTCACGGAGGGTACGGTCACCATAGACGGGCATCTATCACAGGATATGGTGCACAGGGAGCATGTGTCCCTGACTTTCGTGCTGAGAAGGGCCCCATGGATACTGAGGGAAGAGCTCGAATCGAGGGGTTACAGCAGGGAGAAGGTGATGGAGAACGTGGAGGCGGAGCTCCTAGACGTCTGTCTGGTCGACGCCTTGAACGCCCAGGGACCCGAGCACGTGTGCGAGATAGACACAACC
The DNA here is from genome assembly GCA_035527235.1 of Patescibacteria group bacterium. Taxonomy (GTDB): domain Archaea; phylum Thermoproteota; class Bathyarchaeia; order TCS64; family TCS64; genus BS750m-G28. The sequence continues at coordinate 2,221 of DATLAV010000247.1, forward strand.
GACCGTACGCCTCAGGATGTCCTAGACGAGATCTTGGAGACAATAGACGGGAAGAGGCACTGTGATCGGGGGGTCGTGGACTGGCTGGGCCACCCTGAGTCACAGGAGCTACTGAGGGTGATAGAGGATGTACATCGTAGTAAAGTGTCCTAGGTGCGGGACTCTGGTGTTAGGTAAAACCATGTACAAGACGCGGTCGTGCACGGCATGCGGCTTCAGGATCAATCTCAGGGGATCCAAGGTTATAGGCAGAGCCGAGTCGCCGAGGGATGCAGTCGAGCTGATACAGGCTCTGAAGGAGAGGAAGGCCGGTGTAAAGGAGTAGGCCCCTTTCAATCGAAATTGTATCCCCAGCAGACGCGGCTTTGAGAGAAAAGTTTTCCATTTTTATACTACGTTATGTATTTCAGTCTCAACAAGGTGTAAATTATGGCCGCTGTAGCTAGTAGAAAATTCTTCGAGGAGCTTGGGCAACTCGTCACCAAGCCCGTCAGGGTTGAGGATACGAACGGCAAGGTCTTCGATGGGGTCCTTCTGGGATATGACAGCAACAGTATGAGCATCTGCCTCGGTGACGTCCCGGGCGAGCAGGGGACGAAGATACACCGGGTGTTCTTCTACGGGTCAACCGTTGCGAGGATCTCAGCCTCTGAGCGCCCCTTCAACCTGAACGGACTCGCCGAGAGACTGGAGCGGGTCTTCCCGAACATGACCAGAACCTATCATGATGCGGGCATCATCGTCGTCATGGACAAGATCAGGGTGAACGAGACGGGGGTCATCGAAGGAACGGGACCAGCCGCCGACCGCGTCAGGGATATCCACCAGCGCTTCATAAGCGAGGCAGCCTAACTCAACCCTAATTTATTGTTTAGCTACTCCAGCACCAAGGTGAAATATCGCCCCCTAATATTGAGTATCAATGTCCTTCGAGCTCCGAGACCGGGAACTTCTTGGCCGAATGGGTAGGCTCAAGACCAAAGGCGGTACTGTCGAGACCCCCGCGTTCATGCCAGTTGTCAACCCCGTGACGCAGTCATTACCGCCGAGGAAGATGAAGGACGAGTTCGGATGCGAGATAATCATCACAAACTCGTATATAATCAAGAGGAACTTCGGTGACTCGCCGGATATCGACGTCCACAGGTTGATCGACTTCGACGGCGTCGTCATGACAGATTCAGGGGCGTATCAGATCCTAGTCTATGGGGATGTGAAGGCGGCGCCGGACGAGATGATCGGTTTCCAGCAGCGTCTGGGCTCGGACATCGCCGTCATCCTCGACATCCCGACGGGTTGGAACGAGTCTCGGAGTAGGGTCGAGTGGACGGTGGAGGAGACGCTGAGGCGGGCGAGGGACGCGCTCCCCCTGATAGAGGGAGATGACACTCTCTGGGTGGGGCCGGTGCAGGGTGGCGCCTTCCTCGACCTCGTGGAGCACTCGGCGAGGTCCATCGGGGAGATGCCTTATCAGATACACGCCCTCGGGAGCCCCACCGAGGTGATGGAAAACTACAACTTCCCGGTCCTCGTCGACATGATCATGGCGGCGAAGCTCAACCTCCCCCCAGACAGGCTCTTCCACCTCTTCGGGGCTGGCCACCCCATGATGTTTAGCATGGCGGTGGCACTGGGCTGTGACCTGTTCGACTCTGCGGCCTACGCCCTCTACGCCAAGGAGGGGAGGTACATGACCACCCGGGGAACTAGGAGGCTCAAGGACCTCAACTATCTCCCATGCTCCTGCCCCGTCTGCAGCCGAATCGATGCGGAGGAGCTCAAGGAGATGCTGAAGAGCGAGAGGATCAGGCTCCTCACGGAGCACAACCTCCACATCTGCATGGGCGAGATGCGGAGGGTGAAGCAGGCGATCGCCGAGGGAACCCTCTGGGAGCTCATGACAGCCAGGAGCAGAGGCCACCCGTCACTGACCTCAGCCGTGAGAAGACTCATGGGGTACAGGGAGGCCCTGGAGAGGAGCAATCCGTCCTTCAAGGGCCGAGGGCTCTTCTTCTTCGACTCGGGCGACCTAGCGAGACCGGAGATCACGCGGCACGTCACTCGCCTGGAGACCAATTTTCTCCCATCCCGGGTCGGGAGCACGCTACTCCTCGTCTCCGCACCTCAGAGAAAGCCCTTCACGAGAACAGAGGAGCACAAGAAACTGGTTGGAGTTCTCGAGAGGCTTCGAAAAGATGAGAGGGGCATCGATGTCTGCTACTACACCGCGCCGTTCGGAGTCGTCCCCATCGAGTTAGCGGAGACGTATCCGCTCTCTCAATATGTGGTCGCTGAACCCTTCGGGAAGGAGACATTGGAGTTCACGGCAGGCAACATTTCCAAATATGTGATCGAGAGCAGCTACAGGGAGATCGTGATGTTGGCAGGCAGCACTCCTCTCGACGAGATTGTCAAGGCGAAGATGGAGGGGACCTGTGTCAACGAGGGCATCGCATTCAAGCTGGTCGAGACAGCGGAGGACAACGACGATGCATGGGATAAACTTGAGCTTGCACTGGGTGAAGAGTGAGTACCCTCTTTTTCCCAACTAGGCGTTATGAGGAATACGTTATATCGCCTTTGATTGTAGTTGAGATTCAGAATGGTCTCTGAGAAGGACATTGCAGAGTTCGGCGACCTCTGGTCCCTCATGTACTACACCTTCGCGAAGGAGATGGTGGACAGCTTCGGAGAGGAAGGAAAGGAGGCCCTCGTAAGGGCGATCAAGGCATACGGCAGGGCAAGGGGGCTACGCCTCAAGAAGCGCCACGA
>DATLAV010000248.1:0-10333 GCA_035527235.1 Patescibacteria group bacterium
TTATGTTGTTCTTCCTGCCGTACTTGTCGCTCAGCATGCCGCTGGGAAGGGATAGCACGACCATGATGACTCCTACTATGGTCTGAACTAGGCCGAGCTGCGTGTTAGTCATTTTTATCACGTCCAAGGCGTACAGGTTCATGAAGTCCATTACGAGCCTGGAGCTGAAGCTGCCGATCATGGCCACCCAGAGCATGACCTTGATGGGTCTCGGCTGCTCCGTGACCAGCTTGACCGAGAATCGAGTCTGTCGAACCTGCCGAGGCCTGTCTTCTATGGTCTCTTTCGTGTACTTCTGGCGTATAAGGGCGATGAGCAAACTGACTACGATCTGGGTGATGAGGAATACGCGGAGACCCTGAGTGTACCCCCACGAGTCCATACAGATCCCACCGATGACCGGGCTGACGATGTTGGGTAGGTTCGTTATCGCGTTGTAGACGCCGTACCCGGTTCCCCGCTTCCTCGAAGGTATCGAGTCTGCGACTATCGCTGTGAACGCCGGCATGTAGATGCTCGTCATGCCGTTGAACAGCGCCGCGAGGAGTATCCACTCCCAGCTGGGCGCAATGAAGTAGATCAGTGGAGAGAGGGTGCGGAGCAGAGTGCCCCAGACTATGATCTTCTTGCGCCCATACCTGTCGGCGAGTAACCCCCCGGGGAGGGAGAAGAGCATGTTCTCAGCAGTGGTGATGCCTGAAATCAACCCGATGGCAACTACATCGGCGCCCAGGAAATCCTTCAGGTACTTGGGCCAGAAGGGCATCCAAGCCCGCTGGACAAGGCTGTACGCCATCGTCGTGAGGGCGATCGACATGATGTTCCTGTTGCTGAAAACCTCCTTCGCCATCTGCCAATATTCTTTCAACGCCATCAATGGTCCCTTCTGCGCAGCTACCCACATTCGACCTTGTGTTAAGTATTTAATCATTACTGGTCTCAAAACAAATGGGAAAAGAGAAATTATGTGCCAAGTGGAGTGACCCTTGGATCTCAATACATGATTGAAGCACAACCCCTCAGAACCATGACATGGAAGGAGATCGACGAGAAATTCGTCAAGCGAGGCACGCACACTCCCAAGGCTAGTACCCTCCCTCCCGCCTTACTAGGGCTACCTGGATTAAAGCAATCAACTTGAGAATACTATAAACGCTAAATACTCCCTGAAGAAAAAACAGGGGTATCCAGAACAAGACTACTGCCTGAAGCCCCGTCAGCACCGATTTCAACCCATCATCCAGAACACCGAGGCCGAGAACAGCATCCTCGAAGCCCTCGACTGTGGAGGACACATCACCGACAGCCTCATCGGAAGAAACGTCACCATCCTCAATCACGAACACAACCCCAAGGAGAGAGAAAGACCAAGGGCACCAAGATATTGAATCTTAAATTCTACCCCTTAATCCCTTATTCCAAGTAACCGGGAATAAGGATCCTTATCAACAAGCCTGAGACCCCTCAACCTGTCCTTTAAACCGGTAAGCGGTAACCACCTACAAACCAACGAGGAGAAATACCCTCATTCGAGCATCCCATCGCCACACCATACCACGATCATCTTGGCACATACCCTAACAGCATCCAGATAATCCCCCACATCGATCCACTCATTACGCTCCCCTGACCGAACAAGAATCCCGGCAAAGGCCCCCAACCCCACCGTCCAGATCCCACCAAACAAACCGGGCTCCCGATGACGGTGACCGTGTGTAGCTTCTTCATATGAGGATGCTTCACCAGTAACCTACACCACCCTACTCATCACATACAAAGGATGATCAACGGGAGTCTCCGCCACCTAGGTGCCAAACTTCCACTCCGCTCTAGGAGGATGCCCCCTCAGCCACTCATTGTTTTCCACTACGGCCACCTTTACATCCCCTTTCAACTCATTCATGTCCTCCCGTGGCAGAAAGCACAACGCAACCCCAATCATACCGCCCCTGCGTGCGCATCGGTGTTAAACCCAGGTTCTCCCAAGTTACTCTTCGAGAACCTGGACTTAACCCCCATCCAACCCATCCTCTGGAAAGACCTCCGCACCAAAGGCCCCGGGAGACCAGTGGGGTACTACCCCGTATGGGACCTCAAAGCCCTCATGCTCCGCCAGCTCCATCAGATACTCTACATGAAGGACCCAGTCAAGCGTCTGAAGAGAAACCCACCCTCCGAAACGCCTGCGGCTACCGGGAGAAAGCCCCGACGGAAGTCCACTTCAGTCAGATGAAGAAGCGAATCGGAGCCAAGGGATTCCGCATCATTTAGGCCTGACTCCACATGGAGGCGTTGAAACTCAGAAGAAGCCAGCTACGTTTGGCCATCGGCCTCGTCCAGGCAGCAGGCCTCGACGGCACAGACCTCCCCGCCTAGAGCATCTGTCACCCCCACGACAGCCGGAAGGGGCTCGGAGACCCCGACGCAAGACTCGGCCAGGGCAAGAAGGGATTCATCCCCGGCTACCAGTTGCTGTTCCTCGTCGACCTAGAGGAGTTACCGCTGGGCTATGAGACTCTCCTCTAAGGACCGCTTCTCCAGGTCGCTGTGGAGCTTCTGGACCTGCTTGTACAGGTCGTCGGCCTTCTGGTCCCCGTTCCTCCCGAGGGCCTCTATGATGATCGTCGTCACGAGTCTGTTGTTCAATGCATGCACCTACGCTATCGCTATCGGAGGCTTCTCCCGTTCCTTGAACCTCTTAGACATGTCCATGTACCACTTCTCCATGTCGGGCGTCACTGAAGGCGTCGACTTGTCCAGCGCCTCGGTGAAGTCGCGCAGCATCACCCTCTCCACCTCTGTGCTCCTGCGGAGGGCGTTGATAGCCGCCTCCCTGCACACCGAATCTATGTCGGCGCCCGAGTACCCTTTCATCCTCTTGGCCAAGTCCTTCAGGATCACCTCCTCGGAGAGGGGCATATTCCTCGTCTTGATATCCAGAATCTTCAGCCTCGCTCCCTCGTCTGGGGAAGGCACGTAGACGCGCCTGTCGAACCTGCCTGGCCTCAGGACGGCGGGGTCGATGATGTCCGGCCGGTTTGTGGCAGCGACGACCAGGACGTTCTGGAGCGTGATTAGGCCGTCGATCTCTGTGAGCAGCTGGCTTATCACCCTCTCGGTGACCCGGGAGTCCCCGCCCCCCATCCCCCTCGCGGGCACGAGAGCGTCGAACTCGTCGAAGAAGACGATGGACGGCGCGGCCATCCGGGCCTTCCTGAAGATCTCCCTTATGGCTTTCTCGGACTCCCCGACCCACTTGCTGAATATCTCGGGGCCCCTTATGGAGATGAAGTTGGCCTCCGACTCGGTCGCCACAGCCCTCGCCAGCAGCGTCTTCCCGCAGCCAGGGGGCCCGTGGAGCAGTATGCCCTTCGGCGGGGTTATACCGAGTCGCTTGAACATCTCCGGGTTCTTCAGAGGCCACTCCACGGCCTCGATGAGGCTCTGCTTCACGTCGTCCAACCCGCCCACGTCCTCCCACGGGACGTTCGGCGTCTCGATGTAGACCTCCCTCATCGCCGTGGGCGTCACCTCCCGGAACGCGCCTAGGATGTCCTCGTTCGTCACCGCCATCTGGTCCAGGACCTCGTGGGGAATCCGCTTCTCCTCTAGCTCTATATCAGGCAGGTATCTCCGCAGCGCCTTCATGGCCGCCTCCCTGCTGAGGGCCTCGAGGTCGGCGCCATTGTACCCGTGGGTGATCTCAGCGATATGCTTGAGTTCGACATCGGTGGTCAAAGGCATCCCCCTCGTGTGAATCTGCAGAATTTCATATCGATCCTGCCTGTCAGGGATACCTATCTCGATCTCCCTATCAAACCTCCCGGGCCTCCTAAGGGCGGAATCAATGTCTTCGGGCCTGTTAGTCGCGCCGATGACGATCAAGTTTCCCCTCCCTTTGAGGCCGTCCATGGAGGCAAGGAGCTGGGCAACGACCCTACGCTCGACCTCGCCGGTCACCTCGCTCCGCTTTGGCGCTATCGCGTCGATCTCGTCTATAAACAGGATGCTTGGAGTGTTCTTCTCAGCGTCCTCGAACATCTGCCGCAAATTGGCTTCAGACTCACCGTAGAACTTGCTCATGATCTCCGGGCCGTTTATGGCGTAGAAGTTGGCCTCAGACTCGTTGGCGACCGCCCTGGCTAAGAGGGTCTTACCACAGCCGGGCGGGCCATGAAGTAGGACTCCTTTGGGAGGATCCATGCCGAGGCGTTGAAATACTTCGGGATGTCTCAGTGGGAGCTCCACCATCTCCCTGACGCGCCTGATCTCCTCGTGCAAGCCGCCTATATCCTCGTAGGTCGTCCTACTGGGGATCTCTAGCTCGGAGACAGGTTCGCTGAGGAGGGTGATCTCGGTTTCGAGTGATATCTTGACTATGCCACTGGGCCTGGTCCCCACAACTAGGAAGGGGATGGAATGGCCCAGCATCATGATGAGGAGAGTATCGCCCCTGTTTACGGATGTGTCGATGAGCCTGTCCTTGACGAAGCGGATGAAGTCGCTGTCGATGCTGATTCGTATATCCACAGGAGCGAGTTTGACGGAGGCGGCTTGTTCCACCTCCGCCTTCCTCACGTTGACGAACTCGTTAATCGAGGCGCCGCAGTTCTTCCTGATGAAGCCGTCGATCCTGATTATGCCCCGCCCCTGGTCCTCAGGGTAGGCCGGCCACGCCTTTCCAGCGGTGTTCTTCTTACCGGTGATCTCCACAATGTCTCCGACGTTGACGCCTAATTTCTTCATCGTCTCGGTATCGATTCGAACGATGCTCCTACCTACATCTCGTTGCTCCTTTGCCTCCTCTACCTTAAGTTGAACAATATCCGTGGAGATATCACCTCATAATCTAAATTGGAGACCAGAATTTCAACTTTTATAAACATATCGTTGCGCGCAGGCGAATTCAATAATTCTTGAGGTTTATTGGGATCACCGATCCCCATTCACTTGATTGGAGAGATGGAAGTCGGTTCTCCCAAGCTACTATTCGAGAATATCAGAAACTAACATTGCGGTTTTCCATATTTTAATGGAGAACCCCAAAAATCGATTATTTTTAAAATGTAATCTTAAATACGAGGTTTTTTTGGGGAATGTGTGCAACGATTTTTTACTAGGCTAGTCTTACAGAGGGGTTTAGGGTAATAGTTATGATTAAAGTTCTTGAACACCACCAATTATGATAAAGTGCGCGCGCGAATATATTACCGTAAGACACGCATAGATAATTGAGATATTTAGGAGCTCGTTTGGTGCATGGGTGAGTTAAGAAATCTAGGGGGGCTCCTCGGCCTCCCCGTCCGTACGAACATGAAGGCCGATCCGCCAACGGTCTCGGTATCGGGGCCCGTTTCCACCGTTGTAGACTTAATGATACGGGAGAATGTCGGCGCTGTCATAGCACTGGAAGACGGGCAGCCGGTCGGGATCATCACCGAGAAAGACATCTTGGTGAGAGTCATAAAAAACGAGAGGGACCTGGAGCTGACCCTCGTCAGGGACGCGATGTCCAGCCCCCTCATCTCCATTGAGACCGAAGGCTCGATCGCGGAAGCCCTGGACCTGATGAGGGAGAGTGGCATCAGGAGACTCGCCATCGTCGAGGACGGGGACCTCGTCGGCATCACCACGGAGAGGAGGCTTCTCGAGGTCGTACACGGCCGCTACCTGATGAAGGGCGTGGAAGCTGCAAAGGAGGCGTTCTCAGACGATTCGAGCAAACTGAGGGTAGCTTTCGTCAGCACCTATCCCCCTAGGGAGTGCGGTATAGCCACCTACACGCAAGACCTGATCGACGCCATCTCCAACCTCCAAGTCTTGAAACCACCGGTCATCGTCGCGATCAACGACAGGAGCGGGCACTATGACTACCCCGGCGAGGTCAGGTTCCAGATAGATCTGGATCGGGTCGAGTCCTACGTCAAGGCCGCCGATTTCATAAACGCATCCGACATCGACATCGTGAACCTCCAGCACGAGTACGGCCTCTTCGGAGGAGTGTGGGGCGAGCACGTCATCGCCTTCCTGGAGAGGCTTGAGAAGCCGGTGGTTACTACACTGCATACGGTGTTGCAGGAGCCCATCCCGGACGCGAAAAGGGTCTTGGAGGGAGTTCTCCAGCACAGCCGCCACGCCATCGTTATGGCGAGGGTTGGCATAGCCATACTGGAACAGATCTACGGGACCCTGGCAGACAAGGTAAGGTACATCCCCCACGGCTGCCCCAACGTCCCCTACATCGGGTCTGGGCAGCTAAAGCCAAGACTGGGCCTGGAGGGCAGGGTCGTCCTCTCGACCTTCGGGCTCATTAGCAGGGGGAAGGGGATAGAGTACGCAATAGAGGCCCTGCCCCTCATCATCAAGGAGGAGCCCCGGACCCTCTACCTGGTCATAGGGGAGACCCACCCGGAGGTGAGGAAGCACGAGGGCGAGTCATACAGGCAGCAACTGCTGAACCTGGTGGAGTCATTAGGAATCGAGGAGAACGTGAAGTTCGTGAACAGGTTTCTTCCGAAGAACGAGCTATTGAGGTACCTCCAAGCGACGGATGTCTATATCATACCGTACCCCAACAGGGAGCAGATCAGCAGCGGGACGATGCTCTATGCTCTGAGCACGGGGAAGGCCATCGTCACGACGCCCTTCCTACACGCCGAGGAGGTGATCTCCGAGAACTGCGCCATGAGATGCGATTTCAGGGTCCCTAGCTCCATAACGAAGAGCGTATTAACCATGCTTCAACACGAAGATGTCCATAAGGGATACGAGGAGCGGGCGTACAATTACAGCAGGGGCATGATCTGGGCGAACGTCGCCATGAAGTACGTGAACCTATTCTACGAGACGCTCGGGCTCTGAGGGCTTCCCTTGACTCCATCAAAACTCGGACTTGACGGCATCAGGGCTCTGACCGACGAGACAGGGATGCTCCAGCACGCGAAGTTCTCGATCGTGGACAGGACGAAGGGCTACACAACCGACGACAACGCCCGCGCCCTGATAGCGGCTCTGAGGTTCTATCAGATCCTCCAAGACCAGGATGCCCTCAGCCTCGCGAACACGTACCTGACATTCCTATTTCACATGCAGAAGCCCGACGGAGGCTTTCATAACCTCCTCGGATTCGACCGGAGCTTCAAGGACGATGGAGGCTCTGAGGACTGTATCGGCCGTGCACTGTGGGCGACGGGGTTCACAGTCGGCTCTGAGGCCCCCGGGGACATGAAGAACGCAGCGAAGGAGATCTTCGATAAAGGGTTGCCATCGGTCTATGGGTTCACCTCACCCAGGGCCATGGCCTTCACTATCCTCGGCCTACATTGCTATCACGAAGCTTTCCCAGACGATGATAATGTAAAGGAAAACATCGCATCGCTCGCAAAGAGGTTAACGGACCAGTTCAAAGTGGAATCCGTCGGCGAATGGCGGTGGTTTGAGTCCTACCTCACCTACTCAAACCCGAGGCTGCCTCAGGCCCTCTTCGCCGCCCATGAATCAACGGGGGATCAAAAGTCCTTTAGGGTTGCAAAGAGCTCGCTAGACTTCCTCATCGAGACCCAGATGCTCGACGGCGTCTTCGTCCCCGTAGGAACCAGGGGTTGGTGTACCAGAGACGGAGTTAGGGCGATATACGACCAGCAGCCCATCGAGGCCTCGTGCATGGTGGAGGCGTCCCTGGCTGCCATCGACTCCACAGGCGAGGAGGGCTATCGGGACGCGGCCCTGAAGGCTTTCGGATGGTACCACGGCAGGAATACCCTCGGCGTCGAGCTCTACAACGGTGAGACTGGCACTTGCTACGACGGTATCACGCCGGAGGGACCGAACCGGAACCAGGGTGCCGAGTCAACACTATCCTATTATCTGGCATACCTTAAGCTGAAAGAGATGAACCTCGTGTGATCCTGCCCTTCGGCCTGCGCTTCGATGTATCTTCAGAAAATCATTATATACATCATGGATGATTGAGCGATAAACAATTATATTCCCGGAATACGGGGAGAGAGGGATGGTCCGCTTCGAAGGCAACCCGATCCTAGAGCCTATTGAGGCTCACGACTGGGAGTCCAAGCACGTCTTCAACACCGCCATGGTCCATATGGGGGGCAGGATCCACTACTTATACCGGGCGATGGGGGAGGACATGGTCTCCCGGCTGGGGTACGCCTCTTCGGAGGACGGCTACAACATAGACGAGCGACTGCACCATCCGGTGTTCGAACCGGCCACCTCCCTCGAGAAGTTCGGCTGCGAGGACCCCCGCATAACGGTCCTGAACGGTCGGTGCTACATGACCTACACTGCTTATGGGGACATCTTCCAGATCGGTATAACATCCATTTTAACAGAGGATCTGTTGAGGAAGAGGTGGAAGTGGGAGGAAAGGATCTTCCCTTTCCCGAACGTAAAGAACAAGAACGCCGTGATCTTCCCGCGGAAGGTGAACGGCCAGTACACGATGTGCCACCGCCTGGACCCCGACATCTACATCGCGTTCTCGAAGGACCTCCGGAGCTGGGGAGAGTCGGAATGGGTGATGGGCCCTAGAGAGGGCCGCTGGGACTGCGTAAAGGTCGGAGCAGCAGGCCCCCCAATCGAGCTCGACGAGGGATGGCTCCTGATTTACCACGGGGTGGATTCCGACAGGACCTACCGGCTCGGATCTGCGATACTCGATAAGGACAATCCCCGAAAGGTGATCTACCGCTCGGAGGACCCGTTCTTGGAGCCCTACGAGGACTACGAGCGCAACGGGTGGGTCCCAAACGTGGTCTTCAGCTGCGGGTCGGTGCTAGTCGGCGACCAACTTCTAGTCTCCTACGGCGGGGCAGATACCGTGATCGGCGTCGCGACCTTCGACATGAAGGAGATCCTCGTCTAGGATCCTAGCTCCTGCGCACGCTCGCGCGCTAGGCTGTTGCGCGCGCGAGTTTAAATCCTCGCTCACGTCTATAATGTCTAGGTGTAATTCTCAGTTGAGTCAAGTCAGTTCTGATGGTCAAACTTTCATTATCCTCAAAGAGGGAACGGAGCGGAGCCGCGGCAAAGACGCAAGGGATACGAATATCCAGGCGGCTCAGATCGTGGCCGAGGTAGTCAAGTCTTCCCTGGGTCCGAAGGGCATGGACAAGATGCTTGTAGACAGCTTCGGCGACATCACGATTACCAACGACGGCGCGACGATGCTGAAGGAGATGGACATCCAGCACCCCGCCGCCAAGATGATGGTCGAGGTCTCCAAAACCCAGGACGACGAAGTCGGCGACGGCACCACCAGCGTCGTGATCCTCACCGGCGAGCTCCTAGGAAAAGCCGTGGAGCTGATGAGCAAGAAGATCCATCCGACAGTCGTCATCGACGGATACAGAGACGCCATGGAGCAGGCTCTGAAGGTTCTCGAGGAGATCGCCCTACATGTGGATCCCAAGGATAAGGAGGTGCTGAAGAAAGTAGCGGTAACCTCGATGGCGAGCAAACTGGTCTCCGGCTACAGCGATTACATCGCAGACCTTGCAGTAGACGCCATCCTGCAGATAGCCGAGGAAGCCGATGATGGAATTGAAGTCGACTTGGACATGGTGAAGATAGAGAAAAAGCCAGGTGGTTCCATCACAGATTCGAGCCTGGTCTGGGGGCTGATCATTGACAAGGAGGCGGTTCACGACGACATGCCCAAGCTCGTGAATGAAGCCAGGATCGGCCTTCTCGATTCTGCGATGGAGATCGAGAAGACGGAGTTCAGCGCGAAGATCCAGATCGATACCCCGGAGGAGATACAGGCCTATCTCGACCATGAGGAGCGGACACTAAGGGAGTTGGTTGAGAAGGTGAAAGACGCCGGCATCAACGTGTTGTTCTGCCAGAAGGGCATTGACGACATGGTCCAGCACTTCCTGGCCAGGGAGGGAATACTGGCAGCTCTCAGAGTGAAGAAAAGCGATATGGAGGCTCTGGCAAAGGCCACAGGAGCCAAGATGGTAAACAGCGTGGACAAGATATCCGGGGAGGACGTTGGATATGCGGCTAAGGTTGAGGAGCGGAAGATCGGGGACGACAAGCTGATCTTCGTGGAGGGCTGTAAGAATCCGAAGGCGGTCTCCATTCTCGTGAGGGGGGGCACAGAGAGAATTGTTGACGAGGTAGACAGATCGCTGCATGACGCTCTTAGCGTCATCAAAGACGTGGTCCAAGAGTCCAGGATCGTCGCAGGCGGAGGAGCCCCGGAGATCGAGGTGGCACGGAAGCTCCGACGATACGCCGAGGGCACTGCGGGCAGGGAGAGGCTAGCGGTCCAGGCTTTCGCCGAGGCCATCGAGGTCATACCCATAAC
>DATLAV010000249.1:0-2511 GCA_035527235.1 Patescibacteria group bacterium
CCGCACTATACATCGCGTGTGTGATGAACGAGGAGAAGAGGACCCAGAAGATGATCGCGGACGCCGCCGGCGTCACCGAGGTAACCATCAGGAACCGCTACAAGGGCCTCAAGGAAGCCCTACACCTCGATCTATAGACTCTAACCTATTTGAAACGTTTTTAAAACCAGATGCGTTCCTTTCGGGCATCTGGTGCCACACATGAGTGAACCCGTAGACTACTTGACCGAGGAGACCTACCGCCCCGAGTGGCTGGAAGACGGTGTGACCGAGGAGACCCTCGACGCGGTCGTCGAGAAGAAGCCTGTGCTGGTGAAGCTGGGCAAGGAGCTGTCGAAGTATGAGCGCTACTACATGGTGGGCAGCGGTGGAAGCTACAGCGTCCAGCTTCCCATCGAGTACCTAGCAGAAAAATACACCAAGGTCCCCGTGAAGGCGTACAGCGGCTGGGAGTTCCTAGAGCAGCGGCCTGCAGCCATCGACGAGGACGCCGTCATCATATTAATCAGCAGTAGTGGGAAGACCAAGGAGATCGTGGAGGCGCTGGAGTGGTGCAAGGAGAGGGGAGCCGTCACCGTGGGCCTCACACAGAACACGGACTCCGTCATCAACGGCAAGGCGTCCCACGGGTTCGGGTGGGGCGCTCGCGGCGTCACCCTCGGCAAGCTGGGCAGCCTGTACATATTGTTCGGCTCGATATTAATGGAGAAGGGCTACGAGGTGGGAGCCAGGATGGTAGAGACGGCGACCAGGCTCCCCGAGATACTGCCCAAGATGATCTCCAAGGCCAAAGAGGCCGCAAGGAAACAGGGCCTGACTCTCAAGGACCACGACGAGATATTCGTGGTGGGGGGCGGCATTAACTGGGGCCTCACCTACCAGTACGCGCTCAGCACGTTGATGGAGATGTGCTGGATCCACGGCACCGCCGTCGACTACAGCGAGTTCGGGCACGGCGCCCTGGAGCTATTCACAGAGGGAACGGCAGCCATATTCCTCCGCGGCAGAGGATGCCAGCGAGAGCTCGAGGAGGCGATAATAAAGTTCAGCAGGGACAACGACGTCAAATGCATCGAGTACGACTCCCAGGGCCTCGACGTCGACAACCTGACGACGCCCTTCACCCTCTTCATAGAGCTGGAGTGGCTCAGCTACTACCTGAGCCTCGCCCGGAACCGCAGGATGGGCGCCTGGCGGTTCTACGACAAGGTGAAGTTCTAGCTATTCGCCGCCGTACTTCATAGCGAGGCCGTCGATGTAGCCGAGGGTCTCCTGGCTGAAGCTCTTCAGCCCTCGCATCTTAGCGGCTTCGTCGTATGCCCTGATGAAGCCGAACGGATCCCCGACGGTCTCCAGAAGCCTCTCCTTGCCCAGGACCTCTATTATGGTATTCGCCATGTAGTGCCCAGTCGGGTGCCCCGCCCTCGGCGGGGTCATGCGGAGCATACTCGAGAGCTCGCCTACGTCCTCGTTGATCGCAATCCTCCGTATGAGTCTGTCCATCTCCTGAATCACCCAGGGGGAGTCCGCGACGTGTTCGTCGCGCGACGGGTACGCTAAGGTGAATACCTGGTCGGCTATCCCCTCCTCGTTGAGCTGCCTGAGAACCCACATGATGTCGCTGTCGTTGGCCTCCACCTTCTCAGGGTCGTATACGTAGAACCTTCTGGCCACGTTGTGGAACAGCTCGTGGGCGAGGAGGTCGCCGAAGTCTGTCCCAAGGCTCATGGCGAAAAGCGGGTCGATTACGATGGTCTCGTATCCCCTAGAGTCCATGTCGAAAACAGCGAAAGCCACGACGGGGCTTCCCTCCGCGTCGGATGGAATCCATTCCCTGACCTTCGAAACGGGGCCTTCGATGAAGTCTTCCCTCTCCTCGAGGTTGGTCATCCAGGCCTCCAGCTCCTGTCTCCTCTCAGCCACGTCGACGTAGTGTTTGACGTACCAGTCGCCTATGTTCACGGCCTTCTCCCTGGCGGCCTCCGATGATGGCTTGTAGACTAGCCTGTACTTCTCCTTGAAGAAGCTGGGCTTGAACTCGGTGGATAAAGCCTTGTAGCCCGGGGAGTCCAGCAGCTCATCCCACTGATGCTTCGGAGGCTCCACATCGGTTTGAAGCACGTCCACTATCATCCAGAAAGCATTCACCCCGCCGAACTCGATTACAGGATCCATGTCTATTCGCCCCGCGTCACTCGCCTCAAGCGCCTAAACGTGCACAGACATCCCTAGCAGCCTCAAGACGGTTTAAAATGGCTTTCGGCATAGGCTCGCCCCACAGTCTGGCGCAGAGGAAAGCCGCGGCATAAGCAATGAGGCACGGTTACCACCAAAGCAATAAACCTAAAAACCCAACAATCCACAGAAGATGAGGATTGCAGTTATCGCCGACGACCTTACAGGAGCCCTCGACACAGGCGTCCAGTTCCGCCAATGGGGCTATACGGTTCAGCTCACAGACACCCCCGAACATAGCACAGCCGAAGTGACCATCACAAACACAGATACACG
>DATLAV010000250.1:0-23399 GCA_035527235.1 Patescibacteria group bacterium
GTGAAAAGGGTATCCTTCCTGAAACCACAAGTGAGTTCATCCAGAAATATCGAGCAAGGTCATCGACAGCTTATGATTTTAATGATATGACTGTCTCAGGCTCCCTTGGAGACCCAACTTATGCCTCTGTGGAAAAGGGAAAGAAGATCATGGAAGCAGGCATCGATGAGATAGCCAAGTTCATAGAAGAACTCAAGGAACAGTAGTAATCAAATAGTATGACTGGTCAAATTTTTAACTCATTTTTTATGCATGCGTGCGCCAGCGCGTTGCTATATTGCACCTTTGTACATCATAAATCAAGCCAAAACCTCTTATTGACCGGTCAAACTATAATGGACAAACAACAGAAGAAGATCTATGCCCAAAAAGGGCCGGTACTCCCTCACAATCAGGAAAGAGACCGCGTTGAAGGAAAGAGAAATTGCTAAGAACAAAAACCTGACAGTGGATGAACTCATAAAGCCAACCTCGAGGGGGGGGTCTGGTCGACGTGTACCTTGTGTGGGGTCAGAACTAAAGCCGGGAATATGGTGAACCACATGTCACAGGTACATCCTAAGACCATCAGAGGATAAGATGTGATTTGACCTGTCAAATTCGCGTGTGAATGCAAGAAAATGTCAATTCTAGGAATATAGCAACGCCCTGGCGCGCCTCGGTCCAGCTGATTTCAGCCAGTGTAACCATTACAATCCTGTGAATCTTTTGTGGGGGGGTGTATTAATCTTGTGAAGGTCACCTGCCCAGCTTGAGGCGCTCAAGGATGGAGATGCTACGACCCTCAGCGCTCGTTTCACCTTTCCTCAGCGCCTCCAAGACCCCTTCCCTGTCCCTTGTCTCCGACTCCAGGAGGGTGTAGGCTCTCCCCACGACCTTTGGGATGTGAGCGTCGCTGCCCCCCGTCTTCGGGAGCCCGAGCTTATCGGCCAGCGCAGTGTTCCGCTCCAGCATGAGTCGGTAGGGGAACTGGTAGGCGTTCGCCACCTCGACACAGTCGAACCCCGAGTCCTCCACCTCATCACCGTTTACCCAGGTCCTGAGGACCGAGTAGGGGTGAGCGATGATCGCCATCCCCCCCTGGCCGTGGATGCGGTCAACGGTCTCCGCCATCGACAGCCCCATGGGCACTGGCTCCGCTATGTCGAAGGCGAGGATGTGAGCCCCCATAGCTGATATCTCCATGCCGGGGAGGATGATGATATCTCCCCCAGCGCCTTCTGAAATTGTAGATAATTGATCGTGGTCCGTGACCGCGAAGCCATCGAGCCCCTCCTCCCTGCAGCGCCTGACAGCGTCCTCTAGAGTAACGTAGCTGTCCGAGCTGTTCACCGTGTGGAGGTGGAGGTCGACGCGGAGCTGCACAGCAGACGCCCGCCAGCCTGTCAGCCCCTCGCCTTCGCGATGCGGTCCGCTACCATCTCGCTGAGCTCTTCTATGGTCTCCTCCGGCATCTGCTCGAACAGCGTCACGGGCTTCGAGAGTGGCGTTCCTTCCTTCAGGGGAGCGAGGGCCTCTTCGATCGGCGTGTTCTCTCTTGGCTCTCCCAGCTGCACCCAGATGACCTTCGCCTTACCTGGCATCACGGGCTCCATCAGGACGGCCAGAGCTTTTGTTAACCACAGGCAGTTGTGAATCGCGTTCTGCGCTGCCTCCGGGTCGGTCTTCCGCAGATTCCAGGGCTCCTTCGACTGGAGGTACCTGTTCCCAAAGGATGCTAGGGCAAGGACGGCGTCCACGACCTTCTTGAACTCGAACTCGTCAAGGCCGTCGCGGATCGTCTCGATGGTCTTCTCCACCTCTGCCCTGACCTCGGGGTCCACTTCGCCCTCAGGTATTTCCTTGTAGTTGCGCTGGGCGAACAGGAGGGCCCTGTACAGGAAGTTTCCGAGGGTGGCGACGAGTTCCTTGTTCACCTTGTCCCCGAAGCTGTGCCATGCGAAGTCCAGGTCCCTGGTGAAGCCCGTGTAGGATGCGACGTAGTAGCGGAGGGCGTCGGGGTCGAAGCCCCTTTCGAGGTAGTCCTCCTCCACCCAGATGACGTAGCCCCTGCTCTTGCTAAAGATCTTTCCCTCCACCTTCACCATACCTGAGGCGGCGACGGCGTAGGGAACGTCGTAGCCTGCCCCCTTGAGCATGCTGGGCCAGAAGAGGCAGTGGTGGTAGACGATGTCGCCGCCGATGAAGTGGATTAGGTGGCCCGGGCCCTTCCAGTAGTACTCCCAGTCGCCGCCCGTGCGCTCAGCCCACTCCTCGGTTGAGCTCATGTAGCCTATGGGCGCGTCCACCCAGACGTAGTAGACGAGCCCCTCCTCCCCGGGCACTTTGACACCCCAGTCCAGGTTCCTGGTGATGTTCCAGTCCTTAAGCCCCTTCTCCACCCACTGCAGAGCGTAGTTGCGGGCGATGTCGGTTCCCTCCACTTTCGAGAGGAACTCCCTCAGGAATCCCTCAAAGGCGGTGAGCTTGAGGAAGTAGTGGCGGGTTTCCTTCATCTCGGGCTTCGACCCGCAGATGCTGCACCTGGGGTCCATGAGCTCCCCTGGCTCCAGGTAGCGCCCGCAGCCCTGGTCGCACTCATCCCCCCTCGCCGATGCACCGCAATAGGGGCAGATACCCCTCTGGTAGCGGTCCGGCAGGAAGCGGTCGCACGACGGGCAGTAGGGCAGCTTCAGGTTCTTGGCGTAGACGTAGCCGTTCTCGTGGAGGGCCTGGATGATCTGGATGGTGCGAGCGTGGTTTAGGGGGTGGTCGGTGCTTCCGTAGTTGCTGAAATCTATGTTCATCTTCGGGAATAACTGGACGAAGTGCGCGTGGTACTTCTCCATCACCTCCTGGGGGGTGACACCCTCCTCCTCGGCCTTCACGGTTATTGGCGTGCCGTGGGTGTCTGAGCCACATATGAAGACGACCTCCTGCCCCATCTTCCGGAGGAACCGGACGAAGATGTCCGCCGGTACATAAGTCCTCAGGTGCGCGATGTGGCAGGGGCCGTTCACGTAGGGAAGGCCACACGTCACGAGGACGGGCCTGTCCTTGGGGAACTTGTGTTCCCCTTCATTCTCCTTGAGTTTAGAACACCTCTGTGTTAACTTTGGTCCCTCCGATTCTACTTAAAGATTCAGGTTTACACAACTACTGCCAACTACTTGTTGATGAAGGTTCCCCCACGGACCGATTGACGTGAGATTAGGGTTTCAGGGATGAGACGACGGATACCAGACCTCCCTGGCTGCGCGTGCGTCTGCCATCACAGCCGTGAGTCGTATGCCAATACAATGTATGAGGTTGCGAGGGAGTTCTATGCTGTTTTGGCCGTTCCATTTAGGTGAGGCGCCGTTCGTACTCCTTGATGAAGCTCCCTCTCATCGCTTGCTTCTCGTGTTCGCGGAGGAAGGATGAGTCCACCGCGTTGAGGCTGAGCTGGAATATCTCGTCTACCGTGAAGCCCAGCTGCCTGTGGAGCTGGATGTACTCGTTGTTCATGTCTGTGCCGAACATTGACGGGTCGTCGCTGTTAACGGTGACGTTGATCCCCCTCGCCATGAACTCACGTATCGGGTGCTCACTCACCGCGCTTATTGCGCCGGTCCTCACGTTGCTCACTGGGCACGTCTCGATGGTCACCCCCCTCTCGGCAAGATAATCCATGAGCTCGGGGTTCCCCCTCGCCGCTACGCCGTGCCCGATCCTCTCCACATCGAGGGCCTTAACTGCCCCCCAGACGCTATCGACGCCGGCGGCCTCCCCCGCGTGGGCGACTAGGTGGAGCCCCATCTCCGACGCCCTCCTGTAGACCGAGGCATATGGCTCGGGCGGGAAGCCGCGCTCGGTGCCCCCGATGTCGACGGCGACGACGTTGTCCCCCTTCTCTTCTATCCAGTTGAGGACCTCCATGCCGGCGTCGGGGCCGTAGTTGCGGACGAGGTCGACCCGGATCTGGCAGCTGACGCCCAGTTCACGCCTTCCCCTCCTGATGGCCCTGTTGATGGCGTCGAGCATGAGGGCGTAGTCGAGTCCCCTCCTGACGTGGTCGGGTGCCGAGAAGCTCGCCTCGACGTGGCGGATGTTGCATCTCGCCTCGTCCTCCAGCATCTCGTAGGTGATACGCTCGAATTGCCCCTCGTCGTTGATGTACTTGTTCACGGTGCTGTAGACGGAGATGAAGTGGTCAAAGTCCGTGTACTGGTAGAACCTCTCGACGTCCTCCAGTGTCTCGAAGTCCGCGCTCTGGCCGCTCTCCTCCGCCAGCCACATGAGTGTCTCGGGCCGCGTTGAGCCAACGATGTGGATGTGCTGCTCGGCCTTCGGGAGCGCCCTAATAAGCTCCAGGGTGTCCATTTTAAGGGAATGGGGCGTCTATCGATAAGTAATTTCCCTTTCCCCCCCTTCCGGGGACGGGTTCAGCTATTCACCCATCGGTGGTTCAATCAAAAGATATATTCATCCAGCCGTGCAATTGAGAACCCATGAGAACTAGACTTCTACCCGTCATGATTATCTGCCTCTGTGTTTTTTCCTTCGCCGTGCCCGTCGGTGCAGAGGGGTCTGGAGTTGAGATCGGGTACGTATTCTCACCCACGATAACGTTTAATCAGATGCAACTGGGCGAGACGTACGTCTTCTCTGTCAACGTCAAGAACATGGACATGACCCTGAAGGAGGGGGACCTCTTGGAACCGACCAGCTACATGTTCTCGGGCGACCTTATCCTTGATGTTTCCTACTCCTTCTTCAGGGAGGGAGCTTACGAGCAGGGCGATGAGAAGGTGAGCTACAATCAGACCCTCACCTCCTGGGACGAGAGCTACGAAGTTGACCTCCCCTCCATCGGTGGCACGGGAACGAGATGGTTCTCCCAGGACGCCGAGTACGGCTACGACGGGGTGAGCGCCGACGTCGACGAGTGGGTGACCTTCAACATATACGTCCAGGTTTTCTTGGAGCAGTACAGGATCGTCTCTGGACAGAGGAAGTACTACATCGGCGACCTTGTCGCGGAGGCCAACGACGTTTTCTACGTCGTCGATGGGGGGAAGGTCGACTACATCGAGGCTGAGATCGCCCAGGTCGAGCTGGACGTAGCTGCTATGAAGGAGACCGTCTCGACGCTGGAGTCGGCGTTCGACGAGACGCTCGATGTCGATTTCAGCGACCTCGAGGCGCATTACGACTCCATGAAGGCCCTCTTCGACGGGGGAGACTACGTCTCAGCTCTTGCCCAGCGGGAGGTCTACTCCTCCACCTGGAGGGAGGCGCTCAACCAGGCCCTCAAGGAGAGGATCGTGGAGCTGAAGCCCTACGAGGAGCAGCAGCTCGATGTCCTCGAGGAGCTCGAGAAGCAGAGGGTGGATTACGAGGCGGAGCTGGCCGCCGTGTCGGCCGATTATGAGGGGCAGCTCTCCGAGCTCCAGGAGGACTACCAGCAGCTGGAGACGGATCACGAGAACTCGACGGAGACGTACGAGTCGGAGATGGCGCTACTCAACGAGGAGCTCGCCACGGTCAAGTATAACAACCTGCTCTACCTGGGAGGCGTCGCCGGGCTGGCGCTCCTGCTCGTGCTTCTCCTCGTCAGGATGTTCAGGGGCAGGGGCTCCAAGAAGCCCGAGACCTTCGAGGCCCCGGCCTACCCGCTCTGACCGTAGGTCTCCCTGGTGAAGAGGGCGAAGGTCACCGTCATCATTATGCCGCACGCCATTATCACCAAGTTGGAGGCCGTGTAGGAGCCTGTGGCGTCGATCAGGGCGCCGTAGATGGGAGACATCAAAGAGAACCCTAGGGTGCCCATTCCGTTGACGATGCCAAGGCCGATACTTGCCGTCTCCGGGGGAAGCGACTCAGGGATCATTGAGAAGAAGAGAATCCAGAGGGAGAGGGTGAAGCCGAGGCCCCCGAAGAGGACGGCGTACGTGATTGCTGTCGATCCTGCCGGTAGGAGCAAAAACACGCCGAGGAGGATCGTCGACGCAGTGGAGAACGCAACGAGGGGCAGCTTCCTCCTTCTAAGCCTGTCTGAGATAATGCCGATGATGATGCAGCCCGGGATCCCCATGATGGTACCGGCGCTGGAGACAATTCCAACCTCGATGTAGGAGAGACCCCTGGTGTCCATGAGGAGCTTGGGGAGCCATGAGAAGAACACCCAGTTGAAGGACATGAACACGTATCCGACTAGAAAGGGGTAGATCCTCCTGTCCTTGAGCGCCCCCTTCACAGAGGCCCAGATTGGTTTCCTCTCCGACGCCTTCACTATCCCGTCCCCGTCCGGGCTGTTCCTCAAGATGAAGAAGTTGGCCGCCAGGTTCACCACCATTATGAAGCAGCAGTAGAGAAAGAGGGGTCTCCAGCCTCCGAGGTACGCCGCAGCGAGGGGGAATCCCATATATGACGCGAAGTTGCCCAGCCCGCTCGATGCGCTGAGGACGCCGATGGCGCTCGCCCTCTTGTCGGCGGGGAACCAGTTGGACACGATTTTCACGGCGTTGATGTAGAAGACGCTTGATCCTAGGCCGATAAGGAGCAAGGCCGCCACGAGGACCTCGAGCCTCCTAGCGAGGTAGAAGAGGGCCGTGCCGGCGACCGTGAACGCCGTGAAGTAGATGATGGTGCGCCTGGGGCCGAGGGCCTCTGAGAGGATGCCGCTCGGCACCTGCATGAGGGCGTAGAGGAAGAAGTAGGAGGAGATGAGGATCCCGGCGACCCCGTAGGATATGTCCAGCTCCTCGATGAGGAGCGGCGTCAATGCCGAGGGGGCCGACCTCAGGAAGTTCTCCGTGAAGTAGGTGAGGCAGACGGCCGCCAGTATCAGCAGCGCGTACCGCCCGCCCTTCATGTCATCGGACATAAGTTCGTTTTAGGATGGCTCGAACCTTCTTAAGGATTTTCACACGACCCGAAAAAAGTTAAACCAGTTACGGAAGAGTAAGACCGTGAACCCTAGATGACCGAGGAGCACTCAGCTGAGATCGCCATCATCGGAGGCACCGGTGTCTACGACCCGGAGAACATCGAGGACAGGAGCGAGGTGAAGATCTACACGCCCTACGGCGAGACGTCCGACCTCGTCTCTCTTAACACCTACGGGGGCAGGAGGGTTG
The DNA here is from genome assembly GCA_035527235.1 of Patescibacteria group bacterium. Taxonomy (GTDB): domain Archaea; phylum Thermoproteota; class Bathyarchaeia; order TCS64; family TCS64; genus BS750m-G28. The sequence goes on from DATLAV010000250.1 coordinate 7,101, forward strand.
CATTCATCCCGCGCCACGGGAGGAACCACCGGATCCCCCCCCACAGGATCAACAACCGCGCCAACATCTGGGCCCTCAAGCAGCTCGGCGTCAGGAGCATCATCGCCTCCTCGGCGGTGGGCAGCCTACGTGAGGACTACGCCCCCGGTGACTTCGTCGTCACGGACCAGTTCATCGACCGGACGAAGAGTCGGGCGGATACCTTCTACGAGGGCGGCAAGCTCTGCCACATCTCCTCGGCGGACCCCATCTGCCCCCAGCTCCACGACTTTTTCGTCGAGCATGCACGGGGCTTGGGGCTCAAGGTCCACCCCTCGGGAACCTACGTCTGCATCGAGGGGCCCCGGTTCTCCACGAGGGCGGAGTCCCGGCTCTTCAGGCAGTGGGGCGCTGACATCATCGGGATGACCCTCTACCCCGAGTGCGTCCTCGCCCGGGAGGCCGAGATCTGCTACGTTTCCGTCGCCATGGTCACCGACTACGACGTCTGGGCCGACAAGCCCGTCACGACCCACGAGATACTGGAGACCTTGGAGAAGAACTCGGCAAACTTCAAGAGGCTCGTGATGGAGTCGATCCCTGAGATACCCGAGGAGAGGACCTGCGGCTGCGGAGAGGCCCTCAGGTACGCCCTCCTCTAGGTTCCTGTGCATCAGATAGCAGGTTTCTTATCCCGATGGGTACTGATCCCCAATGAGAACATGGCTGAGGCGTACGACATGCGCTCCGTCGCTCCGACGGTCTGCAGCGTGCTGGGGATCCGCTCCCCTAGGAAGGCGGAGAGGGAGCCGTTGCCTGAGGTGGTCGAGTCCCTGGGCCCCCAGAGGAGGCTGGCGGTCGTGGTCATTGATGCCTTCGGCTCCTCCACGTGGGACGCCGCCAAGACGGAGACGCCGACCTTCAACGCCATCGCGAACAGGCACCTCCTCCACCTCAGGTCGGTCATGCCCACCATCACCCCCGTTAACTTCGCCACGATGCTGACGGGAGCCTCCCCGGACGTCCACCTCATCAGGGCGAGGGAGGAGGAACTCACCCACGAGACGATCTTCGACGTTCTGAGGAGGGAGGGAAGGACCTCGGCGACCGCCGCCCGGGCGCTGAGCAGCCTCGGCATTCTCATCTCCCCCTTCGCCGACCTCCCGGGCATCGCCGAGACGAACCTGGATGAGGATGTCTGCGGCCTCGCCGTGGGGGCCATAGAGGAGGGCGCAAACCTCGTCTGGGTCCAGCTCCTGGACGTCGACGAGGTGGGGCACAGCCATGGGCCGTTCAGCCTTGAGAGTATCGCCGCCTGCCACGGGGCTGACACTCACCTGAAGTACATCACAAGGTCGGCCTACCAGGAGGGTTACGGGCTTATCGTCCTGGCGGACCACGGGCAGCACACGGTGGTGAGGGAGAACGGGAGCAAGGTCGGGACTCACGGTACCCTCGCCGATGAGGACGTCTATGTCCCGTTCACCTGGTGCAACGTCAGCGAGCTCGGGGGCATCCTCGGGCACGCGGAGCAATGACTGAAAGGTGAGCAAGATGCCCCACGCCTTCATCCTGTACGGGCCCATCGAAACCGGGAAGACCCGGACCTGCCTATACCTCCTTGAGAGAGCCAGGGAGGCGGGCGTAGAAGCATCTGGCGTGCTGAGCCCCCGTGTGTTCTCGGAGGGTAAACTCCAGGGGTACGACTGCTTGAACGCGGCGACGAGCGAGAGGTTCCCTCTGGTCAGGCTCTCTGTGAACGTCGAGGGACCCGGCTGGTTCCAGCATGCTGGGCTCATGTTCTCGTTCTCAGTTCCCGGCTTCAAACACGCCAATGAGATACTCCTCGACTCGGCAGGCAAAATGGAGAGGTCAACCCTGGCTTTCGTGGACGAGTTCGGGAGAATAGAGAGAGCAGGAAGAGGGCTATACGAGGGCGTCAAACAGATCTGCGATGCCCTACCGAACGGGGGCGTCGTCGTCATCACCTGCCGAGGAGACCTGATCGAAGCAGCCGAGGAGATGATCAGGGGCAGCGTCAATGTGATTAAGGTCGAGCCTGGGAACCTCGAGAATATGTGGGAGCTCATCTGGTCCGCCCTAGCTGAAGATTTGAAATAGTTGAATCCACTTTCATATTGTATATTGGATGTTCCAAGAATGAAGTATGACAGGATACTCGAGGACATTCTCGATAGGGACGAATTTCTGGTCGTGGGCCGGAAGGTAGTGAGAACAGACGCCCTCGACAAGGTCCTGGGGACCGCCATGTTTACGGCTGACTACGTCCCCAAGGGCACAGCGGTCGTCAAGGTGGTCCGCAGCACGGAGCCCCACGCCCTCATCCGGCGTATGGACACCTCCGCAGCCCGCAGGGTCGACGGCGTCATCGCCGTCCTCACCGCTGCCGACGTCCCCGGTGACAACCAGATCGGATACGCCCTCCCCGACCAGCCCTTCCTCAACGACAGGAAGGTCCACTTCATAGGGGACCCCATCGCCCTCGTCGTGGCCAAGGACGAGCAGTCGGCAGCGGAGGGGATGGCGGCGTTCAACGTCGATTACAAGCCCCTGCCAGGCGTCTTCAGCACCCTGGACGCCCTAGAGGAGGGCGCTATGGCTATCCACGATGATGGAAACATTGCCGTCACCACGAAGATCCGTAAGGGGGACGCCGAGAAGGGCTTCGCTGCGGCCGACGTGGAGGTGGAGAACACCTACGAGACCCCGTTCCAGGACCACATGTACCTGGAGCCCGACGTCGCCTACGCTGTTCCAGATGGTGCCGGGAAGGTCACCGTCATGGGGACGATGCAGAGCCCCTTCCTGGTCAGGGAGAAGGTCGCCCACGTACTGGGCTGGAAATTGAACCAGGTGAGGATCATCCAGGCCCTCACAGGGGGCGCCTTCGGGGGCAAGGATGACACCGGTCCCCTCGTCTGCGCCAAGGCTGCCCTCGCAGCCGTCAAGACGGGGAGCCCCGCGGCCCTCGTCTTCGACAGGGAGGAGGTGACCGCCTACACGCCGAAGCGTTTCCCCTCCCGTATCAGCTACAGGTCTGGGGCGAGTAGCGACGGGAAGATAACCGCCATCAAAGTGGACATCATCCTTGAGTGCGGCGCCTATGCGAACCGCGCCCCCTTCTGGCTCTGGCGGCAGACCGCCCACGCCGGAGGCCCCTACGAGATCGAGAACGCCCACATCGACGGGCGGGCCGTCTACACCAACAAGGTGTTCGGCGGCAGCTTCAGGGGCTTCGGGGACCTCGCCCTCCACTTCGCCGCCGAGTCCCAGGTAGACGAACTCGCGACGGCCTTGGGGATGGACCCCGTTGAGTTCAGGCTGAGGAATCTCCTAAAGGTCGGCTCCAAGACCGTCTGCGACCAGCTCCTGGACCACTCCGTCGGGATCGAGGAGTGCCTCAGGGGCGTGGCAGAGGCCTCAGGCTGGTCCAAGAGGAGGCCAATTAGAGAAGGGGAGAAGCTGAGGGGCTTCGGCGTCGGGTGCGCCTACCACGGCATCAGCACCAGCAGGAGCACTCCCGACTGGTCTGCGGCCACGATCATACTGAACCAGGACGGCAGCTTAACCTACCGCACTGGCATCTGCGAGCTGGGCCAGGGGGCTCCCTTCGGCCACGCCAAGATCGTCGCCGAGATACTGGGCGCCAAGATCGAGTCGATAAGGATCGAGAGGCCCGATACTGACTCCACCCTCAACGCAAAGCCCACCCACGGAAGCAGGGGGCTGATGCTCGGGGGCACCGCCGCCGCAGACGCTGCCCTGAAGCTCAGGGAGAGGATGGTGGCCGTGGCCTCCGACATGCTCGAGTGCGACGCGAAAGAGGTCTACCTCAGCGACGGCAAGGCCTCAGTGCGCGGAGACCCGTCGAGGGCGATCCCCTTCAACGAACTCGCCGAGGAGCTCTACATCAGGGGCGTCTCCCCGGCGCAGTACGGCTACTTCGCGGCCCCGAAGCGGTTCTACGACCCTGAGACGGGCCTCGGGGTGAACTACTCTGTCTACACCTTCGCGGCCTCCGTCGCGGAGGTTGAGGTGGACCCTGAGACCGGGATCGCCGAGGTGGTGAAGATCTGGCCCGCGATGGACGTGGGTCGGGCGATCGACCCCATGATGATCGACGGGCAGATCCACGGCGCGATCTCCCAGGGACTCGGCTTCGCCCTCACGGAGAACCTTGAGATGGACCAGGGCCTGGTGCTCAACCCCAACTTCACCGACTATATCATCCCGTCCGCCCTAGACACGCCTAAAGTCGCCAAGACAATCCTCGTCGAGGAGCCCTACAGGCACGGGGCCTTTGGCGCCAAGGGTGTCGGAGAGCCCGCCATCATCTCCATCGTCCCCGCCGTCGTCAACGCCATCAAGGACGCCACCGGCATACGATTCCTCTCCCTGCCCATCACGGCGGAACGGGTCTACCTGGCCCTGGGAGGTGGCGATCAATGAACCCGCTACCCCCCTTCGAGCTCCACAGGCCCGAGTCCCTCGATGATGCGCTGAGGCTTATGGCGGAGCTCGAGTCTGCCAGGCCCATCGCCGGCGGGACCGACCTGCTCATAGCCCTCCGGGGAGGGGCGATCAGGGCAAGCAACCTCGTCGACCTGGGCCTAGTGAAGGAGCTCAGGTACATCAAGGAGGACAGTGACCGGATCAGGATCGGGGCCGCCACCACGTTCACTGATATGCTACAGTCGGAGTCGCTGGCGGAGAAAGCCCAGGTACTGCTAGATGCGGTTTTAGAGCTTGGTAGCGTGCAGGTGCGGAACATCGGGACCCTCGGGGGCAACCTCTGCAACGCTTCAACGGGTGCCGACGCCGCTACCCCCCTCCTTGTACTGGGGGCCGAGGTCTATATCGCCTCGCGGAGCGGCTCTAGGGATGTACCCCTGACGGAGTTCTTCACTGGTCCCAAGAAGACGTGCATGGATCCTGCTGAGCTTCTCACGGAGGTCAGCTTCCCCGTCCCGCCCGACGGCGCCGGGGGCTCGTTCAAGAAGCTGGGGCGGAGGAAGGGGCTCACCCTGTCCCTCATCAACGCCGCTGCCTACTTGGAGCTGGAGGGTGAAGAGTGCAGGGAGGCAAGGGTGGCGATAGGTGCCTGCGCGCCTACCCCCATCAGGATAGCCGACCTCGAGGAGATCCTCCGGGGTAAGAGGATCGACGATGGCGTTATCAGGGACGCCACGTCGGTCTGCTATGACATCGTGAGGCCGTCTACTCGGGAGCACGCCCGGGCCTCGGAGGTCTACAGGAGGGAGATGTCCTGCGTGCTGGCGAAGAGGGCGCTGACGGAGGCGTACAGGAGGGCGAGGGGATGAGGACGATGAACGTGTCATTCAATCTGAACGGCCGCGGCGTGAGCTGCGAGACCCGACCAAACCAGACTCTGCTGAACATGCTGAGGGAAGACCTGGGCGTCAAGAGCGTCAAGAAGGGGTGCGAGGAGGGGGAGTGCGGCGCCTGCACCGTCCTGCTGGACGGGATGTCTGTGACCTCCTGCATGGTCCTGGCCCCCCAGGTGGAAGGCAGGAAGGTGAAGACCATCGACGGCTTCAAGGGAGACCCCCTCATGGAGAAGCTGCAGGCGGCCTACATCGAGGACGGGGCCGTCCAGTGCGGCTTCTGCACCCCAGGGATGCTCATCTCATCCTACGCCCTGCTCAGGGACAACCCGACGCCCACCGAGGACGAGGTGAAGACCGCCATCGAGGGCAACCTCTGTCGCTGCACGGGCTACGTCAAGATCATCGAGGCTATCCTAGACGCCGCGGAGAGGATAGCGGCTGAGTGACCCCGAGCTCTTCGCCAAGTTGACCAGGCTCCTAGAAGAGGGGCGGGGCGCCGTCCTCTGCACCCTCATCCAAAAGGAGGGCTCAGGCCCCCGGGAAGAGGGGGCGAAGATGCTCGTCGACCCGGACGGAGGGGTGACAGGGACCATAGGCGGAGGCGGCATGGAGAGGGCGCTCGTCTCCGAGGCCCTCGCCGCCCTGAAGGAGGGCAGGCCCAGGACGCTCGACTTCACACTGGGCGTCGAGCCCAAAGATGACGCGATCGCGATCGACTCGAAATGCGGTGGAGAGGTGAGAATATTCTTGGACCCAATCAAACCGGACCCCAGGCTGATAGTCGTCGGCTCTGGGCACATTGCCAGACCCCTTGCGGAGTTCGCCGCTGGGACAGGCTTCGACGTGGCGGTGGTGGACGACGCAAAGACCACGACCCCAGAGAGGTTCCCCGGGATGGAGCTGCACCCCGGGCCCTTCGAGGAGGAGATTGAGAAGGTCAAGGTCAGGCCTTCGGACTATGTCGCCATTGTCCACGGGGAGACCGACCACGAGCTCGCAGCCCTCAGGAGCGTCCTGAGGAGGAAGCCCGCGTACGTCGGCCTCCTCGGAAGCAGGAACAAGGCTTCGGAGCACCGGAGGCAGCTGCTCTCAGAGGGGTTCACCGAGGGGGACCTCGTGAGCCTCCACGCCCCCATCGGCCTGAAGATCGGGGCGGAGACGCCGGAGGAGATCGCGGTCAGCATCCTCGCGGAGCTCATCCAGGTCAGACGCGGCTAGCCTCGAACAGCCTCACGGCCCTCTCGAAGTCCTCGGGGGTGTCGAAGTCCATGGTACACCATGGGCCGCCCTCCACCTCGTAGTGATCCGGCTCATGGCGCACCACTATGTCCTTCATCGTCTCATTCTCGCCTAGGCCCAGGATCTCGGGGAAGATGCTATCTCTGAAGAGCGTCGGGTGCCCCCTCCGCCCCTCGTGGACCGGGCTAACGATCAACGCCAGAGGGTTCTCATCTATCGCCCTCCCCATATCGTCAAGAAGACGGGGCTCAAGGCCCAGCTGGTCACCCAGGACGAGGAACGCCGCATCGGCGTCGACCCTCTTCAGCCCGGTGATGAAGGAGCTGGTCATGCCCCTGTCGTAGTTGGCGTTAAGGACTGTCTCTGCGTTGTGGGCTTCAGCAACTGGATTAATGTCATTGGGATTGTGGCCCTGGACGACGACGGTCTGTCCAACGGTCGACGCGTCGATGGCGTCGAGGAGCCTGTCCAGGACCGTTCGGCCTGCGACCTCCAGGAGCAGCTTGTTCCTACCCATCCTGCTCGACCTGCCGGCAGCGAGGACTACGGCGGCCAGCCTCAAGGGTTGCACCTAGCTTCTCAGCTTCTTGGCGGCGGACTGCACTGCCTTGATTATGTTGACGTAACCCGTGCAGCGGCAGTAGTTACCCTTCAGGTACTCCCTGATCTCCGCCTCGGAGGGGTCAGGGTTCTCCTTCAGGAGGGCCTTCGTCGTCATGATGAAGCCGGGGGTGCAGAAACCACACTGGACGGCCCCGTCCTCGATGTAGGCCTCCTGTATCGGGTCGAGCTTGTCGCCGTCTGCGACCCCCTCAATGGTCTCCACGCATCTGCCATCGGCGTCGACGGCCAGAACCATGCAGGCCTGCACGGCTTCACCGTCTAGGAGGACCGTGCATGCCCCGCACTCGCCAATGCCGCAGCCGTACTTGGTCCCTGTCAGGTAGAGCTCGTCCCTCACGAGGTTGAGCAGCAGCTTGTTGGGTTCGACTTCGAACTGCCTCTTCCGTCCGTTTACGGTTATCTCTATCTCCATCTCATCTACCTCCTCGCAGCCTCCACGGCCCTGGTCACGGCGTCCCTCGCCAGCGCCTGGGACGTCCTCTGCCTGTACTCGGGCGGAGCCCTCCTCCAGCGCTCCCTGGGCTCTACGCAGGCGGCTATGAACTCCACTGCCTCATCCATCGCCTCGGCGTTAGGCTCCTTTCCTCTCAGAATTTCCTCGGCCATGACTCCCCTGATAGGCGCTGGACTGCATGCCCCGAGGGCGATGCTACAGTGGTCTACCTTCCCGTCCTTCAGTGTGATGACGGCGGCGACGTTGACGGTAGCGATGTCTAGTGTCGTCCAGCCTATCCTCTCAAAGGCGGAGCCAGCCCCCTCCGGGAGGGGGGGCACCGTGAACCCGGTGACCAACTCGCCCCGCTCAAGCCATACCTCGCCCCTCCCGTTGAAGAACTCGGCGATGGGGTACTCCTTCGCCCCGCCCTTGCTGTAGACGTGGACCTTCGCATCCACGGCCATCAGGGGCGTCGCCATGTCGGCGCTGGGGCTGGCGTTGCAGATGTTTCCCCCGATGGTCCCTAGGTTCCTCACTTGGACCGAGCCAACGCTCCTCGCGGCCTCGCTCAGGAGCGGTAGCTTCTCCTTGATCAGGGGTGAGAGCTCGATGGCCCGCAGCTTCGCCAGGGCTCCGATGTGGATCCCTTCGGGGGTCTCCTTGATGCAGGCGAGTTCGAGTATCCCCTTGATGTTGACTATGTGCTTGGGCTCGATCCTCCTCTGCTTCATGTGGGGGATGAGGTCGGTGCCCCCGGCAAGTACGTGGGCGTCCTCACCGTACTTCTCCAGGAGTTCCACGGCCTCGTCGAGGCTCTTAGGGGCGTGGTACTCAAACTGTATGGGCAGTATGTGGGTGTTTACCTTGTTGACGTGCAACCTCTACCCCTCCTTCTCCTTGAGCGCTTCAAGTATCCTGATAGGCGTTATGGGGAGCTGGAAGAACCTGACACCCAAGGCGCTCTGGATGGCGTTAGCAATGGTCCCTGCGACCGGGTTAAGGGCTCCCTCGCCTATGCCCTTGGCCCCGAAGGGACCCGTGGGCTCGTAGGTGTCGGCGAAGAACACCGTCAGGTCCTCCAGGTCTAGGAGGTCACATGTCGTCGGGACCTTGTAGTTGGCGACGGAGCCCCCGTTCATGAGGTCCCCGCTCTCGAGGTCGTAGGGCGTGTCCTCGAGCACGGTCATGCCCCAGCCTTGGGCGAAACCCCCGTGCACTTGGCCGGCGGCCAGCAGAGGGTTGATGACCGTGCCGATGTCGGCGCCTGCGACTACCCTGAGGAGCTTCACCTTCCCCGTCCAGGTGTCCACCTCGACCTCGACGAAGTAGCCCGTGAAGTGGGGTGGGCAGCTGGGCTGCCTATAGCTCTCAAGGGCCGCCACGGTGCCCCAGTTCTTGTGCCTGGCGGTCTCGGCGATCTCCCTGTAGCTTACCTCCCTGCCCTCGATGCCCTCAGCGTAGACGAATGTGTCGCCGCTCTCCTCATCGTAGCGTATCTTAACGGCGTGAGGATAGGCGTCGAGTATCCTGCCGGCGAACTCCCGTATGCCCTCCTTCACCTTTCCGGCGACCTTGAGGGCGGCTCCTCCGCCGCTGTAGACCCCCCTGGAGGCGTGGGTACAGACGTCATAGATGGTGGTGCCCGTGTCTCCCTTGATGATGTTCACCTTCTCCAATGGGACTTCAAGCTCCTCTGCGACAATCTTCACGTGAGCCTCCTGGGTCCCGCAACCATGGTCCATTAGCGCTGAGACGTAGTCGAACGTGCCATCCTCGTTCATCTTGAGCATGGCGCCGCCGAAGTCGACGATCGCGCTAGGCACCGGCGCTCCTGCGCTGCTCGTGTGATAGCCCCTTCCGACTCCCCAGCCCTTCCTGTACCTGCCGATCTGCTCCTCCGGCTTGGGGCGGTTGTACCAGTCGACCATCTCGGCGCCCTTTGTGAGTATCTCCTCGACGCCGCAGCTCTGGATTATTGACTTGACCGATGGCCCCTGACCCCAAAAGAGGTCTCCCTCGCCGATGTAGTTCTTCAGCCTGAAGTCGAGGGGATCGACGCCTATCATGCCGGCGAGTTCGTCCATCATGGTCTCCACGACCCATGTCATCTGGGGGTTCCCGTAGCCCCTGAAGGCGCAGCTGGGAACCTTGTTGGTATAGACGGCCTTGCCCACGTAGTCCTTGTAGGGGAGCTTGTAGAGGCTCACCCACCAGCCGACGACGCACCCCAGCAGGGGGTAGGCCTGTATCTGGTGGGCTCCGATGTCGAGGTATGCCTCAAGGCGACCTCCAGCGAGAGTGCCGTCCTTGAACGCGCCCAGCTTGAGCTTGAATATCATCTGGTAGCTGCAGTGATCCCTCATGTCCTCCTCCCGGGTGTAGCTCAGCTTCACAGGGCGCCTAGCCTTCAATGCGAGGCCGACGGCAACGTTGGTCACCGGGTTCACGTGGATGCTTGAGCCGAAGCTCCCGCCGAGGGCCACCTTGTATACCCTGATTTTCCCCATGGGTATGCCGTAGATCTCGTGGATGAGGAGCCTGGTGTTGTGGATGGTCTGGGTGGTGCTCCAGATACTCACCCCTCCGTCGGGCTCAGGCCTCACTACCACAGATTTGGGCTCAAGCTGGTTGTGATATCGACGGTTGGTGCGGTAAGTCCTCTCTATAACGAAGTCAGCCGCCTCCAGACTCGACGGGTCACCCTCGGTGATCTCCAGCTGGCAGCCGATGTTGTTCTCGACGTCCAGGAGGTCCTCGTCTAGGTAGATCTGGTCATGGATCGCCTCAGCGTCGGGCTTCATGGCGTCGAGGGCGTCAAAGGACGCACCCAGGACCTCGTACTCGACCCCGATGGCCTCCAGGGCCCTTTGGGCCTCCTCCTCGGACTCCGCGGCGACGGCGCCGATGGGCTCCCCGACGTAGTGCCCCTTCTCCGCCAGAACCTTCCAGTCCTTGTACGTTGAGGAGGGGATGCTCACGAGCCTGGGGCAGTACTTGACGTCTGGTATCTCGCCCGGTGTGAGGGTGACGGCCCCCATCGCATCGGCCTTGCTCACGTCTATGAACTTGACCTTCGCATGGGCGTGGGGGCTCTTCAGGATCCGTCCGTACAGCATGTTGGGGAACGAGATGTCCGAGGCGTAGACCTCGCGTCCGGTGACCTTCGCGACGCCGTCCTTCCGAGCCGTGTCCTTGCCGATTACCCTATAACCTTGCTGCCTCAAACCGAATCAGTAAAACTCTGTCCTAGTACTTCATATTGATATCGCGTAAACTCCCCGGGGCAACTCTTTCCTGACCCTAATCTCAGACCCCTTGAAGGCTTCGAGAAAGATTAAAAGGGAGTCCGGTGGATTATTCGCTGATTCACAGATGCCGCCTGTTGACAGTGAGCTTGAGAAACTCAAGAGACGGAAGATGCTGGAGCTCCAGAGGAGGCTTCTCTCCGAGCAGCAGAAGGCTGAGGAACCGCCTGAACCCGAGGTGGAGACCCCTGAGAGCATCCTCAACCGCTACTTCGCGGGCCGGGCGTGGGAGGTCCTGCGGGCGGCGAGAACTCAGTTCCCCACCGTAATGCCAGGAGTAGAGGAGGCACTCGTCGACGCCATGAGGGCAGGGAAGATCAGGGACAAGATAGATGGCGAGAGCCTGTTCCAGTTCCTGCATCAGGTCGGCCTCCCCGTGAGGCTTCACACGTCCATCAAGTACAAGGATCACGGGGAGCTCAAGACCATCGGCCAGTTGATCAAGGAGAAGTAGTCGCTCTCATTTGTTGAGAGCAACCTCCAGCATTTACGGGTGGCAACTGTTTTTATCCCGTTGTCGAGAAGATTTATTCTGAACTTTTCAATCAGAATTGTATTACGAATTAGTTCCATTGCACTGGAAAAGTGGGGAATGTCAGCGATTTCTTCCCTTTCCTTCGAAAGATTGAAATCGAGAACGGTCGAGGAACACCCATGGTCGAGTTATCAGATCTGACGTGGCCAGAGGCCGAGGAGAAGTTCAAGGACCAGCTGGCCCTCATACCCATAGGCTCCATGGAGCAGCACGGGCGCCACCTCGGCGTCGGCGCCGACTGGATCCAGGCTTGGAACATAGCTAAGAGGGTGGGGGAGAGGACCGGTGTGCTGGTCCTCCCCGTGATGCCCTACGGGGTCTCGGGCCACCACAAGGAGTTCCCAGGCACGATTACCCTCATGCCCGAGACACTGCAGGAGGTAGTCTACGAGATGCTGGAGAGCCTGGACCGCTACGGGGTGAGCCGTGTCGTCTTCATGAACGGTCACGGCGGTAACCTGGGCGCCATCACCGCCGCCGCAAAGGAGGCTAGGGACGACTTTGGGACGATCTGCGCCATCTGCCAGTGGTGGGACATCCTGGCGAAGAAGGACCTCTGGGGCCACCCCGCCGAGGAGCACGCCGGGTACGCGGAGACGGCGTTCATGCTCGCATCCAGACCTGAGGCGGTCAGGCTGGAGAAGGCAGTGCTCACTCCGACGAGGCAGACCGACGAGGACATCCAGCTCATGAGGGCTGGGCTCGCCAGGTTCGAGGACGGCGTCGTCAGGATCCCCCTGAGCACTATCGATGTCTCTGACACTGGCTCCATGACGGAGGCTCACCCTGACGACGTCCCTGGCACCGCTGACTACTCCGTGATCACCCCTGAATTCGCCGAGGGGCTCATGGAGGAGGTTGTCGACTGGCTTAGCAGGTTCATGGCGGAGTTCGCCGAGTTCGATGTCAAGCGGCTCCCTCTCAGCAAGGGTTAGTTGGGCCAGATCAATTTTTTTCCTTTACCTCAGGTGCCCAGGTTGCTTTGATAGTTTAGGAAAGCGACCGTCAGGTACACCAGGCCCAGGATCGCCAGGGTTCTCCGTCTCCCCTGCAGATCCCCGTCGGTGATCCACTTGGGCAGGAAGGTGACTATCGTGTAGATGGCCACCGCTACGGGTATCATCACCACCATTATCGGGAAGGTGTAGAGGAGAGCGTTCCCGGAGCAGACTATCTCGACGAAGAAGGCGCCCGCAATCATCGCGTAGAAGATCCGCTTGTCATTCCATCCCCTTGTGTAGATTAGGTTGGCGAAGACGAGGGGGTAGCCGATGTAGAACGCCCAGATGAGGGGCATGTGCTCCAGCCATCTCTGGAAATCCGGGTTGAAGGCCGTGGTGAAGTCTACGATGACCCAGGTCAGGATCCCGGTGAAAAGGTACCTCTTGAAGCCGTCCATGTCGGAGGGAACCAGCGGATACCACTACTCCCAACGCGTATTTAATGTGAAAAAGCAGACTACGCTTTAAATAGAAAAAGAGATGAGGGGACCTAGACGGTCCCTTCCTTCCAGGAGCGGAGGTACTCCTCCTGCCTCTTGGTCAGCGAGTCGATCTCGATGCCCATCCCCCGCAGCTTGAGCAGGGCGACGGTCTCGTCGATCGTCGTCGGCACGTCGTAGACCTTGGGCTCCATCCTCTCTCCCTTCCAGAGCCACTCGGCGACGAGAGCCTGGTCGGAGAAGCTCATGTCCATCACCTCGCTGGGGTGCCCCTCGGCAGCGGCGAGGTTGACGAGCCGCCCCTCGGCCAGCAGGTAGAGCTTGCGTCCGTCCTTGGTAGGGTACTCGTCGAGGCTGTCCCTGAGCCTCCTCTTGCCCGTGGACATCTCCTCGAGGGCGGGGATGTTGATCTCCACGTTGAAGTGGCCAGAGTTGGCCATGATGGCGCCGCTCTTCATCGACTTCATGTGACTGCCGTCGATGACGTTGATGTCCCCCGTGCTCGTCACGAAGATGTCGCCGACCTTCGCGGCCTTCGCCATGGTCGTCACCCTGAAGCCGTCCATCACCGCCTCAAGCGCCCTGATGGGGTTCACCTCCGTCACGATGACATTGGCGCCCATCCCCCGGGCCCTCGTGGCGATCCCCCTGGCGCACCAGCCGTAGCCGCCGACGACGAAGGTCTTCCCGGCGAGTAGCACGGCGGTCGCCCGCAGTATACCGTCGATAGTGCTCTGCCCGGTGCCGTACCTGTTGTCGAAGAGGTGCTTGGTGTCTGTATCGTTGACGGCGATGATTGGGTACCGCAGGGCTCCGTCGGCCTCCATCGCCCTCAGCCTGATAACCCCAGTCGTCGTCTCCTCGGAGCCCGCTTTGACGCCGTCAAGGAGCTCCGTCCGGCTGGAGTGTATCGTGTTGACCAGGTCAGCCCCGTCGTCCATCGTGAGCACGGGCCTGTGGTCCAGGACCTTGTTGACGCACCAGTAGTACTCGTCGGTGGTCTGCTCCCTCCAAGCGTAGACTGGCGTCCCCGTGCTCGCCAGGGCCGCCACTACGGCATCCTGCGTCGAAAGGGGATTCGAGGCGCAGAGGATCACCTTGGCGCCCCCGGCCTCGAGGGTCCGCACTAGGACAGCGGTCTCCTTCGTGTCGTGGAGGCATGCGCCGACCGTGGCTCCCTCTAGGGGCCTCTCCTTCTCGAAGCGCTCCCTGATGAGGGCGAGGACGGGCATGTGGGCCTGGGCCCACTCGATGAGAAGCTCGCCCTTGTCGGCCAGATCTATATCCTTTATCTTGAAGTCTGGCAAAATTTCACCGAAAGAATTAGACGCCAGGGGTATAAGGAAGTTGTCCTGTCAGAAGTGTACTATCTGGGCGTGGGGGACGTCCCCCAGGTAGATGACCCCCGCCTCCTGGACCAGGTCGCACTCGATGGCCGCCTTCACGATCTTCTTACCGACGATGTTGCAGATGGAGGCCTTGCTCATCGCCTCGATGGCCTCCTCGAGCTCGGCGGGTGCTCCCCCGTAGAACTTCTCGTTTACCTCGAAGGGGACGCGCCCTCCCTCGAGGGTCCTGCCCAGGAGCTCGTAGTCGCAGACGGCGACGAGAGTCTCCCTGCCGCTCCTGATGGTCTTGACGTAGACCTCGACCATGCCTCTATCACTTGCTGCCGATCGAGGACTTGGCGCCGCAGGCCTCACACTGGAGGAACCAGAGCCGCCTCTCCCTGACGAGCTTGGTGTCGGGCCTCTTGCAGACTGGGCAGATGACGTACCTGTTGGTGTAGACCTCGAGTAGGTTCCGGATCGAGTCCTCCCTGAACCTGCCCTGGAAGACCGCGCGCGTGCTGTCGAAGTTGGCAAGGGTCGCCATCTCCCCGGAGAGGAACTTGAGTAGGTGCTCGGGGTCCCTCCTCAGCTCGTCGGCGATCTCCTTGAAGTTGACGATGACGCTCCGCCTCCCCGCACTCCTCAGGATGGGCCTGGGCACGGTGAACCTCTCATAGGATTCGAACTGCTCCGGGAGGTTCGCGTAGGCCCTATCCAGCAGCGTCTTGTAGTCCTTCTCCATCAGCCTCACTACCTGTATGTCGCTCCATCAATATAGCCCAATCGCTGGAGCACCATCTACCACGGGCGGCGCGCTTCAAAAAGGTTTCCGAGGTCGCCCTCGACTCAGGAAGACGAAGTAGATGATCGCGCCCCCGATGAGTAGCACGGCGATGCCGCTCCCTATGAGCCAACTCCCAACAGACCTGAGTATCGGTACACTCACCCCCAGCTGAATGTCGACGTCGACGCTCTCTGATCCGTCGGCGTTCATGACCACCACCCAGAACGAGCCCCCCTGAGGGACCCAGACCACGCTATTGGTGCCGGATCCGGATGCGGACTCCTCCCAGAAGTCGACTGAGGACGGGGGCTGCACCGGGGCTCCCCCCTCATGCCTCCAGTAGTAGATCTGGGGCTGGCTCTCCCGGGACGGGTTGTAGGACCACTTTAGGTCCCTTACCTCATCGTACCCCACGCCCGTGAAGTAGTCCTCCGCATCGCTCCCCCTAGCGATCCCGACGAATACCAGCTTCGAGGGCTCGTTGCTGCCGGCGACGATCTTCACGGTGACGTATTCCCCCGCGTAAGGTGCCAGCCCGAAGACCGAGGGGATATCTATGTCGGTGTTGATGTCGATGTTGGACGTGACGAGGGCGTAGGAGTCGGTGGTCAGCCTCACCTCCCTTGTGACGAGGAAGCCCTCAGAATCCTGGAACTCGGAGATGACGGTCCTCAGCCCGAAGCCCCCGGCGGTCACGCCGAGGCCGGCTATGATTATGATGCCTCCTATGAAGATCGCGATGATTCGGACGACGGTCCAACCCGTGTCGGACCCGCTCCTCCGGTAGGTCGCTCCCGTACCCCTCAGGGGGCTGCCGCACTGGGGGCAGAACGCCGCCCCCTCCTCAACCTCCTTTCCGCACTCAGGGCAGTATGGCATGTCAGATATCTCTAGACTAGCTAGAGTTACACTGTAATTTAAATCATCCAGAAATCTACCGATGGGCAGCATATTTGAGGGTGGCGTCAGGTATCAACAAATCGATATATACGATGATCTGGGGGTAAGTAACCTGAAATCTGGATGTACAGCGATGAGGTCGCGCGGATGTTGGAGCAGATAAACGTCACCCTACAAGCGCTGGGCGAGGAACTCAGGAACATCAGGCACGCCATAGAGACGATGTCCAACAACACCGCCAGGTAAACTGTTTTATCCCCAATGAGGCATGGTTGATCCGTGCTAGGCCAAAAATTCGAGTGTGAGGTCATGGACTGGGAGCTCTTCTACTCCCTCTCCCAGGCGGTCGCCGACAA
>DATLAV010000251.1:0-13563 GCA_035527235.1 Patescibacteria group bacterium
CCCCGAACCATGAATGGACATGGAGCCCACGTTTCTATTAACTGATGCCGTGCCATCCCTGGCCCTCGGACCCTGTCACCACTTCAATTCGTGGAGAGCGCGATCTAAGCCCTTAGACAGGAGTTCGAATCCCCCGTGTCACCAACCAGTTCTACCTAACGTGGGATAAGGAGTCTAGGAGTCAGGATATGCGCGTGATTTAAAAAAAGGGTGAGGGCTACCTGAGCTCCTCCAGATCCTCGTTCACGTATCCTATCCCGAGGGATTCCAGGGTCGAGGGCAGCGGTATCCCCGTCTCGGGGTCCCAGCCCAGGAGCTCGTAGTAGTTCCTCAGCATCGCCTCCCAGTGGGGGAGGACGCTTATCCCGGCCGAGGGGCCGTCCACGGGGGTGGAGCCGTACCTGGCGGACGGGCGATCGTGTTCTTTCCCCAACCCGGTCCGCAGGTTGAACGCCCGCATCAGGTTGACGGCCCTCCGCCCCACCATCTTCCCCTCCTCTGCGGTGAAGTCCCAGCCCGTCGCGGCGGCCACCGCCGCCGAGAGCAGCTCAAGGTTCATCCTGGTGTTGAAGCGGCAGGTGCCGACGGAGTCCTCTAGCTGCATCAGGCCCTTCGTCTCTGCGACGGCAGTCGAGACCATGATGGGATTAGCGGGGCCCTGGGTTTCTGGGCCCAGGGGGTGGGAACCAGTGCTCGTCTCGATGGTGCTGGTGTTGGAGACGCAGGTGTCGAACATCTCGGCCCATCGGGTCCTGTGGTCGTGGCCCCTAGGGGTGTTCCCCTTCATCGTGTAGATGGCGGCCTGGGCGGCGGGACCGCCGATCCTCTCAGAAGCGCGCTTCACCCCCTCGGCAAGGACGTCTCCGAAGCCCTCCCGGTTCGCGATCATGTGGAGCAACTTTTTCACACCGTCGACGTCTCCCCAGCCGATCTCGAATCCCCCGGTCTGCTCGACGGTAAGCCAGCCCTTCTCGAAGCACTCCATCACCCAGCCGGTGAGCCAGCCAGCCTCGTTGTTTTCTAGGCCAAGCCTGTCGGTGAGGCCGCTGAGCATCATCGTCGCCTCGACATCGGTCTGCCCTATTACGGGGCCCCAGGCGGCCATCTGCTCGTACTCTGGCTCCTCGACGTATGCGGCGTGGGGGCCATCGAAGTTCATCATGGCGCAGTGGAGGAGCCTGCAGCCCCAGCACGGCTCCCTGCTGACCTGGTAGTGGTCGCGGATGTGCTTCTCTCCGTAGGTGTCGACGTGTTCGCTCGATACGTCCCACATGTTGGTCGTGTAGTTCTTCACTGGGAGTGCGCCCAGACCAGACTTGTAGCTGCGCTCGACTCCGCCGAGGGTTCCCGTGAAATACTCGACGTCCTCGTACATCCTCTGGGAGACCTCCTTCAGTTTCTCGGGGTCGGCCACCTCGACGCTTCCCTTGCCCCTGAAGGCGATGATCGCCTTGAGCTTCTTCGAGCCCATGACCGCCCCGGAGCCGTTGTGGGAGGCCGAGTGGCCGTGGTCCACGAAGATCCCCGCCCACCGGACTGTGTTCTCCCCGGCGGGGCCAATCGAGAGGACGCTCGCCCCCCGGCCTTTCTCGCCATATTCCTCCTTTAGAGTGTCGTATGTCTCGTAGGTGTCGAGGCCCAGGAGCTTGGTCGCGTCCCTGAGCTCGGCTTTCCCATCCTTTAAGACAAGGTACTTCCAGCTCTCGGAGGCGCCTTCGAGGACGACGCCATCGTATCCGGAGAAGCGCATGTAAGCGCCCATGAGGCCGTTGGCCTGCACCGAGGTGGATCCGCCTGTTAGCGCCCCCTTGGTGACGATTGAGATGGTGCCAGAGCCGCCCACGCTGGTGCCCCCGAGGGGACCGCTGGCGATAGTCATCCGGTTGACGGGATCCAACCATTCTGCTGTTGGGGGAACCTCGTCGTACAATATTTTAGCTCCGATTCCCGTTCCCCCGAGGCAACTCCTCAGGGTCTCCTTGTCGGGGATCCAATCCCAGGTCTTTCCTTCAGTGAGATCGACCCTCAGAATCTTACCTGCAAATCCCTTAACTTTCTTGGACATTAGAATCAACGGAAAATAAAGGAGGAGTATATGTAAATAACACTTTCCGCACGCGATCAACGGGCACCACTCATCCAGGAAATGAAAGAAGCTGACCAAGATCGGTGGACTAAAGCGGGCCCGGTGGGGTTAGCGCGCGCAATAGATTCTTGTGCGTAGGACCAATCGTAAAAAAACGAGTATTTTCACTGTATTTTTTCAACCCCTTATAAAAGGTGCTAAATAACTGAAAACATCATTTTCAGCACTGGAGTGTATAATGTATGCTGTATGAGTGGAGGATATACTCAGCGATCCCTGGGCGGATGGACGCGCTCAACGAGCGCTTCGTTAACACAACTTTAAAGATGTTTGAGAAGCACGGTATCAAAGTCATTGGTTTTTGGGAGACAGTCGTTGGCACCAGCAACACCTTGTATTATATGCTTGCCTTCAACGACATGGCGCACAGGGAGAAAGCTTGGAACGCGTTTGCCTCTGACAGCAAGTGGCTCAAGGAAAAAAAGGAGACAGAGGATAGAGCTGGCGGGCCTCTCGTGGAGAAGGTTGAAAACACCCTACTGAAGCCTACGCGTTATTCTCCACTCAAATAATTGCTCGTGCCGTTTGCCCGTAATGTTGATGTTTTCAGGGGCGCGCGCGTTTTTTATTCTTGGGCTTCTATCTGGAATACGCGCAGGCAAGCCTGTTAGGACGTAATACTTCAACATGTCCAATTTGTGGCAGGGTTAACTAGCGCTCTGGGAAGAAGTCTCTCGAATCACGAGAATGTACATCTGCTGACTGAGCTAGAGAAGAATCAGGACTTAAACCAAACAACGAGGATATTATGCTTATACAGCTCAAAAGTCCGGGTTTTTTAAACTTTGGTCAGTTAGCGCGCAGCCATGTCCGAAGTTCCTTTAGAGTAAACTATTGGAAACTTCGTATGTGTTTAGCTGATTTTAAAAAGGGACTCAGTTTTACCCCCTTTACGAAAAATTTTAAACGCACAGGTAAAAAGAAGATCAAATTAAGCTTCTATTAAGTGAGCTAAACACATACGAAACTTCTTTTTTCACTCAACTAGAATTACCATCTTTCTGTGAAAAGGCCGCGCGATAAAGTTGTACGCTCACAAAGGAAATAATAGGATAAGCGCGAGCAGTGTGCGCGCATTATATCCGTGACCTATCTAATCTGCTCGCGAGCCTCTTAGCAATAACTCCTCATCATAATCCGCGCGCAGTATGTTAAATAGATTGAAAACATGTGTCGAACGATCAATATGGAGTACAAGACTGGGATCGATTTTGCGAGTAAGCTCAATATGGAAGATCCTCTCGCCGGGTACAAGCAGAGGTTCTACATCCCCATGAGGGAGACCCTTGACATGGATGGGAAGACCAAGTCAATCAAACCCATCATCTACATGGATGGAAACAGTCTAGGCCTCGCCTCGAAGGATGTCGAGGAGGAAATGAAGGCCGAGTTCGAGAGGTGGAAGGACCTCACGGCCCGCCGAAGCGGCATTGATAAGAAGACAGCGGAGCTCCAGGCGAAGCTAGTAGGTGCTGAGCCAAACGAGGTCATCCTTACTGGCGGTGCCTCTATAAACATCCATGCCCTCGTCTCCACGTTTTACAAACCCAAGGGTAAGAGGACGAAGATCATCGGCGACGAACTCAACTTCAGCAGTGACCTCTACGCCCTCGCGGCCCAGATACGCCTCAAGGGCAGAGACCCCAAGAAGGACCTCATCATCGTGAAGAGCAGGGACGGCAGGACCATTGCAGAGGAGGATGTAATCGCCGCGATGAGTGACGAGGTCAGCGTCTGCCATCTCCCTAGCGTCTACTTCGTAAGCGGGCAGCTCCTTGACATCAAGCGCCTCACGGAGGCGGCTCACGAACACGGTATAATAATCGGTTACGACTGCTGCCACAGCGTTGGCGTCATCCCCCATAAGTTCCATGAGTGGGGCGTCGACTATGCCCTCTGGTGCAACTACAAGTACATGAACGGCAGCACAGGGGCAATCGCTGGGCTCTACGTCCACAAGAGACACTTCGATGAGACACCAGGCCTCCCAACATGGTGGGGCAACAGCCCCAGTAACAGGTTCGAATTCAACGCGGAGTGGACCCCTACAGGGAACGCCGCTTCCTGGCATCTCGGTAGCAACCTCGGCACAGGTTTCGGCGTCTCCCCCGTATACGCGAGCAGCAAGATGATCGTGGAGGCTGGTTTCGAAAGGATACGGGAGAAGAGCCTTAAAGCCACAGAGTATCTTATGTACCTCGTCGACGAGCTACTCAGCGAGAAGCCCTATAACTACAACGTAGGGAATCCCCGCGAGCCGGAGAGGCGGGGTGGCCATGTCGCCGTCGAGCATAAGGAGGCGCGAAGGATAAGCATGGCACTCACAGCCCGCGGCGTCTTACCCGACTTCCGCCCCCCGAGGACGATACGCCTTAGTCCTATCCCCCTCTACACCACATACCCGGAGATCTGGGAGGTTGTGCAGCACCTAAGAGCTGTCATAGACAACAATGAATACCAGAGGTACAAAGCAGACAAGAGAGAAACCTATTAACCTCAAAATAAAAGTCCTTTATTCACTTAAGCATCCTTATTTTTACACCTCTATGCATGTAGATAGTTTGTCAATGACTTCACTTGTTTCCAAGACCTGATGTAAGGCGCGCGCAGTCTCAAAATCCTTGGTTTTTAGTGTTTCCCGGGAATACTTACCCGGCTCAAAAACGAAACCCGGGAAAGAACCACGGAAAATAAGAAACGAAACCGGGGAATATATTTTTTGAAATCTGAGCGTGCGTAAACTGATGAAGACACCTTAGACCCCAAGATGACGAGAGGTAGCTATTCCAATAATAATGAATTATTGAATTAGCCTGCGCGCGCAAGTTTGAGTAGTGACTATCCTTCAACCCTTTTTCATGATCATGCCCCAGACCTGATCATTCTAGCGCTGTCGCAGAAAAAAACATAGAGGGGGGTCATACATCCGCCCGTGAAAAACCCTGCCCAAGACAAAAGGAACCCGAAAACCGCTCCATCCCGATCCGATTCCAAGAAAATTCCTAGGAATTCAGAGAAAAATCAAGGCCAATCCATGTGCCTATACCTCGTAGAGGGGGGAGGGGGGGGTCACGCATCTGAACCTGAAAAAACCTTCCCATAAAAAAAGGAACCTAAAAACTGCTCCTCTCCGATCCGATAAAGACCAAAAGGAGTATGAATGCAATACCAAAAACCGTTATAAGTGGTAGCAATTATAATCCCCCGAAAAACCTGAAACTCCCGCGACACCCCACCGACGCGACAAAAATCCCCTCAAGCAAAACTGTAGCTGAACAGTTCCTAAACAGTAACAAACACAACCAAAACAAACCCCCAAAACATCCCAAACCCCAAAAAAAACCTGAAAAATCCCCCCAACTCCCTCATAAAACAGTGGGGAGGGCTACCCCCCTCACATCAGCAGCACCGACACCAACCCCGTCAGATAGATCCCATCAAAAGGCCCAGTACTCCCAACACTCACCACCGAAGCCCCCAGCTCAGGTAGCCTCCCAAGATTCAACAGATCAGCCCCCACCAACGTCCCACCAATATAAACCACCTGAGCAGTACAAGCCAAAGGACTCACAGATCCACAAACAACACCGCCAACGCCGTCACCAGCGGAAGACCAAACGCAGGAGACGCAATCCCCAACCCCCACACCATCACCCAACCGAACTCTTACCACGTAGCGAATCTCAGGGTTTTTTCCGGTATCGTAGGTTGTTGACGCCCGTCTCTAGGTCTTCGCTGGGATCGCTGCAACTATCTTCTGAATGAGGGTCTTCGCAAAGAGGGCATTCTCACTTCTAGGGTCTACTTCGTTCCCCTGTCGAGCGACGACGAGGTCCAGGCTGGGAACGACGTAACAGTGGTTCAGATTGTGGCCCCTCGACATGAACGTATCCCTGGGCACACCCTCCCACTCGTCCTGAATCCAGAACGTGTAGCCGTAGTTATGGGAACTCCCGTCGGCCTGAACGAACCGATTGGTCGCCTGCCTCATCCATTCCTCAGGGACGAGTTGCTGGTCCCCCCATCGCCCCCTCCTCAACCAGAGGTAGCCAAGCCTGGCGAAGTCCCGGGCGGTGCACCTGAATGTGCTCCCGACAATGGAGTTGTACCCGTAGGGGCTCTCACTCCTGTCGGCGCCGTAGGCGTTGCACACCTCGCTACCACCCCGCCCCCACCCCGGCTCCCCGGAGAAGTTCAGCTCCCGGGGGTCGTTGTAGACCATGTCCTTGTACTGGTTGTCCCGGATCCCGATGGGCAACCCGATCTTGCCAAGAACCCGGTCATAAACGTAGGGCCCCACCTCCTCACCGGTGACGTTCCTCATCGCGAGGGCCATCTGCTCCAGCCCGAAGTTGCTGTAGTTGAATCCGTACCCCGGCTCAAACTTGAGGGTATGATGCGCGGGCACCCCCTCGAAGTGCCACCAGCCAAAGCAGTACTCGTACATCTGATAGGCACCTGAGTAACCCGGGAAGTGGTGGCGGGGGCTCGGAGCCAGCCAGGGCTCGCTGGACTCATGACCCGAGGTCATGGAGATGACGTGCTTGACCTTGATCCTCATCTTCCTCTCATCGGTGATGGGCTGATCCCAGATCTGAGGGATGAGTGAGTCCTCCCGGGACGTCCCCACCAGCAGCGTGTTCAGGTTTACCCTGTCTCTGTACTCATCGAGGAACACCCCCACCGCCGTGCCGAAGACGGACTTGGTGGACGACTTCACGTCATTGCACGAATGCTCCGTCCACGGCTGGGGTCCGCCCTCCGTACCGGTGGTGTAGCTCTCACCGATGATGTGCCCCCTGTAGACGATGACGAGGGCACCTCCATGACTCGTGGTCAAGACCGAGTTGTCATGGTAGCTTATCGCATCCTTAAGCTTCCCTGCGTCAACCCCCAGAGCACGGGGGTCTCCAACCCTCCAGCCCCCGTCTTGTTCAGATGGTGGAAAATAAAATTTGTCAACCATGTTTTCTACACCTTCCTATCTTTAATCTAACACTTGTTTAAAAGACGCTCTCAGTCTCGCATAGACATGAGAGGAACGTGACCTCAGACATTTACGCCTCTTGACTTCCTGGGACCTCTAAAAAAAAGACGCAAACCTACTGAAGTTGAGTGGTTGGAGGCGCATCCTCCTTTTCAGACTCA
This sequence comes from Patescibacteria group bacterium, assembly GCA_035527235.1. GTDB lineage: Archaea > Thermoproteota > Bathyarchaeia > TCS64 > TCS64 > BS750m-G28. Next base: position 7,295 of record DATLAV010000251.1, read on the forward strand.
AGGAAGTCTTTCAAGACCTGTCTCTGGTTGAACGCCAGGCCTAGCTCAAGGATCTCCTCGTTCAGCTTGAACCATTCTACCTCGGTAACCTCATTCGCGTCGACGACGAGATCTCCCTCTGCATCCCCAACGTAGTACAGCGTCACCACATGGATGTCCTCGTGCATGACTGAGTATGCATTCTACAGCCTGTACGAGACCAACTCCAAGTTGAGCTCCTCCTTGATCTCACGAGCCAGCGCACCCTCAACCACCTCGCCCAACTCAACACCTCCCCTGGGGATGGTCCAACAGCCAAGAGAAAGGCCACCCCCTGAACGCTTTGTCAGCAGTATCCTTCCGTCCCTGACTATGAGGGCGTCGACTGCGATGACCTGCTTCATGGTGGGAAGTGAGGAGCGACAGACAATAAACTCTTTTTACCGTTGAGAACCAGGCTCGCTGGTTTTTTTTAACTTAAGAGACTCCTCACCTTTGGGCACTGGCCTGGCTAGCACAACCCCGATCAGCTTTCCAACATCTTCTCCAGCAGTCGCTCGGCGCGATCCGTGTTGAAGACGGCGCACTCGCAGCACTTGCCCATGATCCTCGCCGCCTCCTTGGGCGTCAGCCGCCGTAACTTTAGGTAATCGATCATCTTGTGGATGAGGTTGAAGGAGACCATGCCGTGACCGCAGAGGGTGTTCAACTCCAGTATCTCTCTCTCAGGGAGACGGTCCTGCGACTCCCAGAAGCCGAGTGAGTCCTCGACGCTGTGGCGCTCGATCCCGTTGCCGTGGCAGCACTCCTGGACGCTCTCCAGGAGGCCGCTGACGTTTATCGAGATCCCCAGGTCTGCCTCGATGAGCTCCGCCATCACCTTCTGCAACGTGTCGAGGTCCGTGAAGACGGCGCCGGATGTCGAGCCATCCTTCAGGTTGGCGATCAGGTCGTCGAACTCCACGTCGTCTTGGAGCACGGACCCCCACTTGCTGCATCCGATGTTCACTGGATTGTACTTCTTGCAGATGCGGAGGAACTCGTGGATCTTGGTCGCTGATCCCTTCTTGTTGATCTCCCTCGCCATGGAGACGAAGATGACGTAGTCCCCCTTGAGGTCCTCCTCGGCCCCCTGCCTGTGGAGCGTGTTGGTCATCGGCTAGCCTCCTGGAACAGGGGTCGACCCAACCCCAGGTTGGTCTTCCCATTGGATGAGAGCGTGTAACCGGCCTCCCTTACCCACTTTACGTGGGGGATGGAGCCGTCAGGGAGGCACCTGGACGCGACGCCGACGCTGAAGACCGCATCGGTCTCGCCCTGGATCTCCTCCAGGGTGTGGAGGTAGTCAGGTATATTCTCCAGCCTGGTCTTCACCTCGATGATGGCGGAGAGCACCTTCTCGTCTAGGACCTCATCATTCATCTTGCCGGTCTCCGTGTCCACCATCAGCTGGGTTACTGGATTAAAGGGCTCGAAATGGGGTTCGAGGGGTGCTAGTGCCATGGCCACCCTCTCGACGTCCCTGAAGTGGGCGCCGGTCCCAGGGCGGCCCAGCTCGATGACGATACCAGCCTCCCCCTCGCGGAGTCTGCCCGTCACGTCGTTGGTCTTTATCTCCTCCGTACCCCTGCCGCCTACGCCGGTCCCCGCGTGGACAACCGTGGGGTCACTGAACGCCGCGCGGAGGCTCCTGGGCCACTTAAGGTCGGGGGGTGTCAGGGCGCCGGTGGGGCAAATGTCCACCTCCGCCATGTACTGGAGGTGTAGGAGCTTGAGGACCTTCCTTATCGCCCCCACAAACCAAGGGGGGTACCCCTCGTTCCTTAGCACCCGGTGGCAGGTGGAACACTCCACGCACTTGTCCTGGTCGACGGTGGACTTGCCGTCCACGTCCAAGGAGATCGCTCCCATGGGGCAGATGGCGTGGCAGTTACCGCATCCCACGCACTTCTTCTTGTCTATCTCCATGAAAGGATAGCCTCCAAGTCATTCAATGGTTCCCTGATACATTCGCCGTGTTCCAGCGGATGGTCGCTGGGGTTCTGTGAAAGTGAGCTCCCGAGAGGCTCAACCAGAATAGGATGCTCGGTCATGATTAACTATAGTGAGAAACCCGGATAAGATTATCGAGGGCAGTCCTGTGATCCGTCAGGGGCCGATGGCTACTCATACTCGACGAACTGGACTAGGAATCCGTTGGGGTCGCGCACCGTGACGATCTTCCTCTTCGTGTCCTTGTTTACTGTCGGGCCGTCCATTTCGTACCCCTTTCCCTTAAGCTCTTCCGCCGCTTTGTCGATGTCATCGACTTGGATCGCGTAGTGGCTGAATCCGGGATTGTCCGCGACCTTTGTCAGGTTGATGTCGATGACGAGGCCGCACTCGGAGCGCATCTGGGCGGCCTCCCTGCCTCCATGCTCTAACCTGTGGATGAACCTGAATCCCATGTCCTCGTAGAATCTTATCGCCTCGTCGAGGTCGGTGGCAAAGAAGTGGAGGTGATCGGCCTTGATGTGTTTCATAGCCGATCCGTGGTGATAAACTATTTAGCCTTGTTGACACTGAGGTTATTGCTTCCCTAGGGGGACGGAGTACAGGTGCCCCCGCGAAGGGCTAGCCGTATTTTGCCATCAGGCTCTCAATGGAGGCTTCGTCGTAACTAAGGAGGGCCCCGAACCTGCGGGCGATCTCGTCCTCGATCTCATCTGGGTTGCCCTTGTCGTCGCTCTCCGCTTTAAGCTTCTTCAGCTCCCTGTACTCGCCTAGAACCGATTGGTTGTGGGCGATGAGGATCACGGTCCTCCCCTCGGCTATATTTCTTGGGAAGAGCTTGGAGACCAGCAGATCTGGCTCCACGAGGAGTACCGTGTTGAACCGGTCAGCGGCGTGCCTGGCAGCCTCCAGCATCACGTCAACGTCCTCAGGGGGATAGGGGCTGCTCAGGGCGAGCCTCTTGCAGCCGAACCCTACGACCTCGGAGAACGCCATGACGGAGCCCGCCTGATAGCTGAGTAGGTCGAAGCTTGGTAGAATGTTGGCCATCGGATGGTCAGACATAGGGCAGACATGGGTTTACGAGTTTATCACCTTTCTTACAGCAGGATGGATATGGTTCATTGTGAACCCTTTTTCGTAGCCTCTCAATAAGGATGCAGAATGTGGTCTCCCCCGGACGATATTTGGAACTTCGTAAAAGAATTCTCTGGGGATTATTCTCTTTGATTTGGGGGAGGGAAATTGATCAATTCATGCTGGTTTCTGTAGGTCAGGGGGAGGACGTGGGCCCGGGTCGTCATGGAGAACCTTGAATGGGAGATAGCCGCCTAAGTCGACGTCGACACTGGGCCCATCGAGCCCTTTTACATGGACACTGTCGGCTTCCTCACCAAGTTCTAGGCTGCCTGAAGAGTGAGGGATCCACGGAGACCAGCGGCAGGGACCACCTGAAAACCCTTGTTGCTGTGCTTGTCGCCGTCGAGTGCTTCGTCACGGGTAAGAAGATCTTCATGGGAGAGTTCACGGAGACGATGGGTTCATAGAGGTCGCCGTGGTCCGTGGCTCCATCCTAAATGTTAAGGGCTGGGGGGGTGACTTCACTGGTGTTGAAGGTGTTCCGAGGATGGATGAGGATACACTAGGCAAGTCCGGCTTCCCCAAGGTCCTGACGATGCGTGAGCGCGCAGAGGTAATCAACGGCGTGCTTGCAGAGCGCCTAGATACGGTGCTCCCCTTGGCGATGAGGAAGTCAGGGCTCGACATGTGGCTGATCATCTGCCAGGAGGACGATCTGGATCCCGTCTACGAGACGATGATCCCTATGGACACGTGGTGCCCCATACTCCAGATGCTGATCTTCTACGACAGGGGGCCGGGGGAGGTATCGAGCGGATCAATCTCTCCTTCACCGACACCAAGGACCTCTTCGACCAGCCTTGGCCCGGGAGGAGGCATCACAGGGAGCAGTGGGAGCTGCTCAGGGCAATCGTGGAGGAGAGGGACCCGGAGAGGATCGGGATAAACACGGGTTCCGTCCAGTGGGCCTCGGGAGGCCTCTCCCACAATCTGTACAACCAGCTGGTGAAGGCGCTGCCTGAAAGGTACGTCGAGCGGCTTGAGCCCGCAGAGGGGGTCGCCACCAGGTGGCTTGCGACTCTGACGGACCGGGAGGTCGCCCTCTACGGCCATGTGGCGAACGTCGCCCACGCGTTGATAGCCGACTGCTATAGCAGGGATGCCATCGTCCCCGGGGTCACCACCATCAGGGATCTGGTCTGGCACTACTGGCAGAGATGCACCGACATGGGCGTGAAGGCGGCGTTCAACCCCTTCTTCACCCTGATACGCAGGGCGGATGCCGTGGAGGCTTTCGGGGAGGATGACGTGATCCGGCTTGGTGACTTCATCCGCTGCGACGTGGGGATAGAGTACCTGAGGCTCATCACCGACCATCAGGAGTGGGCTTACGTCCTCAGGCCCGGTGAGGTCGACGCCCCTGAGGGGGCGAGGAGGTTGATGGCGGAGGGGAACAGGCTCCAGGACTGCTTCATGGGGGGGTTCAGGAGAGGGCTCACAGGCGACCAGCTCCTCGCCAACATCTTGGCGAATGCGAGGGAGGCGGGGCTCCCGAATCCCAAGGTCTACTCCCACAGCCTGGGGCACCTACTCCACGAGCCTGGGCCCCTCATCGGGCTGCCTTGGGAGCAGGAACGTAATGAGGGCCGCGGCGATGTCAGGCTCGAGCACAACTACGCGTTCACCATGGAGCTCTCCGTGGAGGGGCCACTCTCCGAGTGGGGTGGTCAGAGTTTCCGCATGGCGCTGGAGCAGGACGTCGTCTATACGGAGGATGGATGCAGGACCATCGACGGTAGGCAAACTAGGTTCCACCTTGTGTGAATCCCCGGCTCACACAGTTAGGTGGATGGGAAAGTTCCTGTGATACTCGAAGTTCAGATGATTAACGGTGGAAATAAAGAAAATAATAAAACTGTCGCATACGGTATAAATGGAGATGGATCAACGCTCCTTAAATTTTGAAGTGATCGTGGTTGGTGCGGGACCCGCCGGTAGCCTCGCTGCAAGGACGGCGGCGGAGCACGGCGTCCACGTGGCACTGTTAGAGGAGCACCCCATCGTGGGTCAGCCCGTCCAGTGTGCGGAGGGGCTTGGAGTTGCGGGCATGGAGGTGTCGGGCCTCGCGCCGGGGCCGCCGGTGACCTGCCAGAAGGTCGACACGATTGGCTTGATTACGCCCAATGGGAACATTTTCAACCTGACGGGCAGGAACGCGGATGGATATAACCTGGACCGCCGGGTCTTCGACAGGATGCTGTCTGAGAACGCCGTGAAGGTCGGGGCGGAGCTGATGGTGAACACGAGGGCCCTTGGCGTCATCGAGGAGGAGGGCGTCGTCGTGGGCATTCGGGCGAGACATAGCGGGGAGCCCCTTGAGATCAGGGCGAAGGTGGTCATCGGCGCGGACGGGCACGCGAGCATCATCCGACGTTCCGCCGGTCTGACCCGGTACTTCGATGACTACGGTATGTGCGCCCAGTACCAGCTGGGTGACCTGGACCTCGAGTCTCCCAACACCAATGAGATCTACCTGGGTCAGAAGTACGCTCCCGGGGGCTACGCCTGGGTCTTCCCCAAGAGCCGTGAGGTGGCGAACGTCGGCCTGGGGGTGCGGAAGATGAACAAGCAGTCGGCCTTGGCGCAGCTGAAGGAGTTCGTCAGGAACGACCCCCGGTTCAAGGACGCTCCGATACTGAGTACCAGTGGAGGCGTCTGCCCGGCGACGGGGACGCTGGACAAGATCGTCGACGATGGGCTCATGCTCGTCGGAGACGCGGCGGGGCAGCTCATCCCGATGTCGGGTTCTGGTATCCACTCGGGGATGGTTGCGGGGAGGATGGCGGGGGAGGTGGCGGCGAGGGCCGTGGGGGACGACGATGTCTCCGCTTCGAGGCTCGGGGAGTACTCTGACGCCTTCAACAGGGAGTGGGGGAAGAAGATCAGGGACAGCTCAAGGATGATCGGCGTGATCGAGAGGCTCACCGACGATGAGCTGGACACCCTCTCCGAGACCATCACTCAGGAGGACATCATGAATCTGGTGGGCGGGGAGGCCGTCACCAGAACCCTTGCCAGGATGGTGCTCAGGGCGCCACAGCTCTCGCTGAAGCTTATCTCGAAGATGCGTTGAATCCGGTAGATGTAAACATTTGTTATAGCCTTGGGTCCTCAAACCTGAGGCTTACGGCGCCTTCAGGAATCCGTCCAGGTAACTT
>DATLAV010000252.1:0-8129 GCA_035527235.1 Patescibacteria group bacterium
AAACATAGCATACAGACTAGGGCTCAGGGAGAAGCCCTAAAACCATTTTTTTAAAAAAAGGAAAGAGGAGCTCACTCGCTCCCAGGTGGCTTGGTCATCTTATTCTTGTAGTACCTCTCCATGGCCTTCTTATCGTCCTCAGGGATCGTCCTCTCAAAGGGGAAGGCCACCGCCTCAGCGACATACCTCGTAAGGAACTTCTCCATAAACTCACCCTGCATCTGCAACGCCTCAGGACTAAGCCACCTCATGGAATCCTCGACGCTGTGAATGAAGGGAGCCCCACCCCTGATGAAATTGAGGCTCGGCACCCCCACCGCAGAATACGACGTGCCGTCACTAGAGTAGACGCCACCCATAATACCGCCACCCGACCCACCCATGTTAAAGACAACACCGGTCTCCTTAGCGAGAAGCTTCACAGAGGACTTGAGCTCCACGGGACCCAACGCAGCTGCAGAGTTACTACCGATCCTCCCACCCTGCACATCCGCGTTAACCACCAGCCTGACCCGGTCCAACTCAGACTTCGCATCCGGGTCGTCCGCCTTCGCCTTATCAGCCTCCTTCTTGAGGGTCGAGGCATCATGGCTGCTGCCCACGCAGCCACACTCCTCACAGCCCCAAGCGATGAACCGCATCGTCCTCTTGGAGCCCTTCTCCTTGAAGATCCGCGCGAGCTCCATGACCACTGCCGTACCGCCGCCGTTGTCGCTGGCTCCAGGAATGTCCGGAACCGTGTCGTAGTGACCGCCGACCAGAACCACCTCCTCGGGCTTGAGGCTCCCCTCCAACTCGCCGACGACGTTCTGAGACTTAACCCGTTTAGCGTCCAACACCGCGACCAGCCGCACCCTACTGGCACCTGACTCAAGAAGCTTGAGACCGTCCTCAAAGGTCACGTTCACTATGGGCATGGGACCATACTTATCCCTCAACTTCGCCGTACCCCACCCGTGACCGAGAGGAGAACGCGGCCGCCTCCCTAGACTGATCACACCGAGGGGCCTGTACTTCGTGAAGAGTTCAATGCCCTGCCGATAGAATCCCTGGGTCATGATCACCTTCCCATCGATCTCCGGCCCTATGTACTCCTCAGAGACGGACTCGATGTAAACAAGCTCGCCCTCGACCCCCTCAGGACCCGTACCGCCGGCCAATGGCAGGGCGCTGCACTCTATCTCTTCATGATAGGGTTCCAGAACCAACAGGGACTGCTTGACGGCCTCCCCGGTCTCCACCTCAAACTCTTGGAGCCACGTTTTGAGGCCCAGAGCTCTAAACTCAGATTCTATGTACTCCGCCGCCTTCCGCTCGTTCTCGCTTCCACTGTTCCTCGATCCGATCTCGACGGCCAGCTTCTCGAGATGCTTGAAGGCCTTCTCACCGTTGAACATCGTTTACACCTCGGGTATACACGTTTGAACGATGATAAATCCATTTCTCGTTTACTAGGGAGTCAATCTGCCTTCCCGATGGGGACCATGGGCTTCTCCGTCATCTCCCATGCCTTATACCCCAGCAATCCACCGATGACGAAAGCCGTTATGAGTACGAAGTCGTTTATCCAACCTGGGAAACCGCTCAGCAGCATCAGCAACGTGTAGAAAGCGAAGGATAGGAACCCCATGATCACGCCGGTTCGAGGGTCCCTGAGACGAACCCGCCGAGCCATCAGGTATCCGCCTAAAGCGCTGCCGCCGAGGGCTGAGAGATAGATCAGCACAATGGTAGTAAGTGATATCTCTACGTTCATGGAGTTCAGGACAAAATTAACGATAAAGGGCGGTGCGTTCGCCACTGAAGCCCCCGCGCTGTACTGATTAAAAGGTATCTTTAGAGAATTGTTACTTTTTTTCCCTTCTTCCAAGGGCTTCTATCCCCGTACTTTCCCTAAGGATAAGGCGTGTATAATAATTATCGCATTAACATAGTGTTTAAAATTCCGGATAGCATCTGTCATGGCTGATGATGATTTAGATGGCTGGAAGCGGTATAAAGGGAATGAGGGACGACTGCGCCTTCATCGTCGAGGCCGCTCTCGACGGAGGAGCCCAATACGCGGACATCCGCCTTGAGTACAACGCCTTCACCTCGGTGGAGCTCAGGAACCTCGAAGTGGACAAGGCAAACGTCGGTTACAACTATGGCGCCGGCATCAGGGTGGCAGCCAACGGCGGCTGGGGCTTCTCCTCAACGAACCGGCTGGATAGAGACAGCCTTAAAGCGAGGATGGGGGAGGCCCTCAAACTTGCTAGGGCCTCATCCGACGGCTTGAGGGAGATAAAGCTGGCGAAGGTTAAGGTCGTCGAAGACAGTGTGCCTTTCAAGGGTAAGATGGACGTGAGGGACGTACCCCTTGACCAGAAGTGCAGTGACATAATCGAGATCAACAAGAACGTGATGGCCCACGACGAGAGGGTGATCCTAAGCAGGATGACCTACACCGACTTCATGAAGACGAAGGTCTTCTGCAGCTCCGAGGGAGCTTACATAGAGATGGACCTCCCCGAGGTAGAGGTCAACTACAACGTGACGAGCCGGGACAAGGGGATCTCCCAGTGGGCGAGGAGCAGGGAGACCGGCCAGTTGGGATACGAGTTCTTCCAGCACCATGATATCGAGAAGCTGGGAAGGAACGTCGTCGAGAAGTCCATCGACCTCCTGGAGGGGGAGAAGACCCCCGGAGGCGTGTTCACCGTCGTGATAGATCCCGCGAACGTCGGCGTCTTCATCCACGAGGCCTTCGGCCACGCAAACGAGGCCGACTCCGTACTCCAGAGGAGATCATTCCAGTACGGGCTGCTTGAGACGCAGATAGCCTCCGAGATCGTGACGGTGATCAGCGACCCCACGATGCCCTACATGAAGGGCTCATACCCCTATGACGAGGAGGGAACCCCGGCGAAGGAGTTCACAATAATCGAGGACGGCATACTGAAGAACTACATGCACACACGTGAGACGGCGGCTGAACTGGGCATGGAGCCCACCGGGAACGCGAGAGCGAGCGACTACGCCGTGAAGCCCATCGCCCGCATGAACAACCTCTACATCGAGTCCGGTGACTGGAAGCTTGAGGAGATAATCGAGGACACGAAGTACGGTCTCCTCATCGAGGGAAGCAGAGGGGGCATGGAGGATCCCGAGCGCGGCGGATTCCAGCTTAGCGCCCAGAACTGCTACCTGATCGAGAAAGGCGAAGTCAAACACCCGCTACGCGACGTCGCTATGACCGGTCAGACACTGGATGTTCTCCTGAGCATAGACGCCCTCGCCGACGACTTCTACCTCCATCCAGGTCACTGCGGAAAAGGTGAACCAGGAATAATGCAGGGCGCAGGGGTCACGGATGGCGGTCCACATCTACGGGTCGGCAACATACTGATAGGTGGTACAAGATGAGCTCTGAAATACTAACATGGGCTGAAAAAGCCGTCAAACTCGCCGAGGTCCTGGGGGCCGAGCAGTCGGAAGCCTTCGTTATGAGGGACGACCTGAAATACCTCACAGTAGAGCTTGGGGAGGTCAAGTTCAGGAGCCGCGACTCACACACTGGCATGGGCCTCACCGTTAACAGGAATGGATCCCTCGGATTCGCCTACACGACGAAGATGGACGATGGAGGAGTCGAGGACGCCACAAGAGACGCCCTCAAAGTGGCCAGCGTGAGAGCACCGGACCCCGAATTCAAAGGATTCCCTGAGCCCAAGAAGATCATCCCAGTCAAAGGAGCCTACGACGAGAAACTAGCCCAACTATCCGACGGTAAAGCTGTGGAGCTGACGACCACCATGATGGAAGCCTCCAAGCAGCCAGACCCAACCATAATACCGACGTTCGGAGTTCTGGAGTGCCACAAGAGGACGAAGGCTGTCGTCAACTCAATAGGCATGGCCGTCGAGGACGTGGGCACCATCCTCTCCGTCGGCCTGAGAACGCTACTCAAGAAAGGGGATAGAGCAGGAAACGGCTACGACTTCCAATCCTCAAGGAACCTGGATAAGATAGATCCCGCTACCATCGGATACAAGGCAGGGGAGCTCGCAGTTTCATCCATGGACGCGAGGGACATAGAGACCTGCAAGACGACCGTGATACTGGACCCCCACGCCGTCGCAGGCGTCTTCGGCTCGGTCCTGGCCCAGCCCCTCATGGGAAACCTGATCCACGAGAAGCGATCGATATTCGTGGACATGGTAGGCCACGACCTCGGATGTGAGAAAATCACCGTCATAGACGACGGAACACTCCCAGGGGGCCACAACACAGGCAGCTTCGACGCCGAAGGAGTCCCCATGCAGAGGAAGACACTCATCGAGAAGGGCGTCCTCAAGGGCTACGTCTACGACACCTACACAGCCAACCTCGCAAACACCGAGAGCACAGGAAACGCCGTCAGATCCGGTGGCTACGGTTCCGGAAACAGAGCATACAGGAACACCCCCACCGTGGGCGCCACCAATTTCATAATAGCCACGGGAGACTCGGACAGGGAGACGATGATAGAGGAGACAGACGACGGCGTACTGCTCACCTTCGCGGTGGGCGGCGGCAGCCCCATCTCAGGGGACTTCTCGACGGACGCCAGGAACGCCTTCAAGATCGAGGGCGGCGAGATAGCTTACCCCATCAAGCAGGCGATGTTCACCGGCAACGTGCTGGAGATCCTCAGAAACCTGGAGAGCGTCTCCAAGAAGAGCAGGTTCAGCGGCGGCCTCTCCCCCGGGATGGTGCTGGCACCCACGATGAAGTTCTCTCAGGGAACGATCATCGGAGGAAAGTAGAACCAAGAAAAAAAGGGAAAAAAACTCTTTTTTTTATATTTTGAAGTTACCGTTATCCATCACAATGATGGATTCTTCGTCAGCCTTTGTTACAGTTATAGTGGGATTCTCGATGAGTAGGTCTATGTGTGTCTTCGAGGGGAAGTAGCTCCCGCCGAATGCCATGTGGATAGTCCCGACGACCTTCTCGGCCTCCAGGAAGGAGTCTATGAGCCTGGCTTTGGGGTTTATACCGAATGCGAACTCCCCCAGATAGCGGGAGCCCTCGTCCCTGTCAAGCTCATGCTTCACCTTCCTCAGGACCTCCTCGTCATCGCAACGGATCTCACCAGCGAGTCCGTTATCGGAGTATATCTCGACCGGCGTCTCCCTGTAGAGCCTGCTGGCGCCCCCGGAGGTACATACCAGCTTTCCCTCGAAGGAGTCGCCCACGGGAGGCATCAACATCACCTCGCCGCAGGGGAGATTCCCTCCCCTCTCGACGGTGAACTCCTTACCCCCGGTCCTGAAGATGAAATCAGCGCCGTGGGGGCTCTCCACCCTCACACGCTGAGTACCCTTCAGGTAGGCCTTCAGCTTCTCGCCGAAGGCAAACATGGCCTCGTACTCCTCGTCGGTCAGGGAGGCCGCCCCCTCGGTCATCATATCCATCCTGATGCCAGGGCAGTGGCACACCCTCGCCTTCCTCAGCCTCTCCAGCTTGTTGAACTGGATCCTGTACGCGGTCTCCTCGTCGAGATCCCTGAACAAGTTGACGTACAGGTCGGGCCTCAGGAGGGTTATCAGCTCCCTTGTGCGCTCCTCGAGTTCCGTGCGTATCTCGTCGGTAGTCTCCAAGACCACCAGCTTCGTCCACAAACCGAGTCCCAGGGTGGCGTTTGCGAAGACCTCGCCGATCTCCCTCTGCTCATCATCGCAGAAGATTACGACTTTCTCGCAGGTCGTTGCATCCCTCGTGTTTCTGAGGGCGGTCTTCGCGCCTTCCACTGGATTCATTTATATCAGCTCTCGTATCCGATGGACTTTGCTAGTAGCTTCTTCTTGTCGAGGATGTAGACGGTCGCGAGGATGACGGCTGCGACGAGTATTGAGACGTAGAGTCTCTCCGGCGCCAGCAGATCCCCCATTCTTCCATTGAACAGAGCGACCCTGCCCATGTAGACGTTGCCGAAGTAGACCCCGAATGCAATGTAGAGGAAGTAGTACCCGATCTTGGATCCAACTCCCAGAGCTCCCTCGTGTGGCTTAGAGAAGTAGAAGAACGTTATCGCGGTGACTACCGCCAGTACGATTACGATGTTTCCGAAGGTGGCCATCATGTCCCCTCCTACAAAGAGGGGCAGTATCGTCGCAGAGATCTGGCTGAGGAATTGTGCCTGTATCATTGCTCTAAGGCTGACGCCCATGCCTACGGCTATCGACAGGGCCACTGGGAACCTGGCCAACCACCTGAAGCTGTCAACGAACCTGAAGTAGGTCATCAGGCCGAGTATCACGGGTATTATGGCCCAGTAGTTGCCTTTGGATAGCGGTGTTATGGCGTAGTCCCTGATGTAGTCGAGGGCGATGGCGAAGGCGTAAGCCTGTGCCATTCCGACGAAGGTGTGTTCAGCCCAGACGGAGAAGGGATTGTTCTTGTAGAGTAGGCTGTAGATCGAGAGCGTACAGACAATTATCAAAAGATCAGTTAATCCGAACGCCATTCTATTTTCCACGCTCCCTGAAGTAGATTATGTTGCCGATGATCACCGCTATGATGACCCCAACGTGGGCGAATGTGAGCACGTCAGTGCCAACGACGCCCTTACCGGGGTTATTTGTCAGTATCTCGTACTCGGCTCCACCCCTTACGCTTGCCAGTATCCCGGAGATATGACCGGAGTTATAGAAGGGTACGACCCCTGGTACTATAACTCCGATAGCCCCCGAGAGAACTGGAGTGCCAAAGGGAACTTGGTACTGCTGTCTAAAGGTGCCTGAACCCGCTGAACCACACTCGAAGGCGATCACCAGATCGATGTCGCTCCCATCATTTACGTCATCTAGGAATGTCCCATCGATGGAGTCCCCGAAGTAGTCCACGCTGACTATGCTGTGGAAGTCGTTAGCCAACGCCGCAACGCCGGTTTCCCAACCAGGGATATATCCGATGTTGATGTAATCTTCTCCATAGACCTTACTGCCTACATCGATGTAGTCAAACGTTCTCTCTATGAACGGTGGCCCCATACCCCAGGTGCTGCAGAAGATCACCTTGACGGGGAGCTTCATGAGATGTTGTGCCACAGAGACACACTGAGACTCAAGCTCACCCCATGCGCCTGCCTCGAACCCATAGTGAACCAATATAGTGCTGCCCTCCGGCATTTCTACCAGAGTGTCATAGAAGTCACGGGTGTAATCGTTGATAGCGACCGGAAGCCCGATGGGTTTGAAGTAGGGAATCGCAACGAGGATGAAGAGCATGATGTAGACTAGTCTCTTCTGGTTCTCGTATCCCTTTAGGATGCTCATTCCTTTCTCTCCCCTGTTCCAGCCAGGTAGCTGTACTCCTTACCTAAGAGCACCCGAAGACCCAACGCTACAGATCCGAGAGTGGTGCTCATGGTGATGCCGCGACTGACGCCCATGACTGGGTAATTCATTAGCCAAGTCCCTATTGTGCCGAAACCAGGCCAGATCACCTCGCCTATGGGGGCATTCTTCAGCAGCATAATGAAAGCACAGGTCAACAGGATCGTCGACTCCACACTCCTGAATTTAAAGGCCCTGTAAGCAGCCGAAGCCATGTAAAAGAGAGCGATAGAGTAGAACGTCGCGTCCAAGGGCCCGACAAAGGAGTCATAGAAGAAAGTCATGAGATCTCCCGTTCTCCCCTGCCAAGCACCAACGAGCGTCACAACTGTTGTTGCAATCACGAGCCATAGTGCGTAGGGCCAGCCGGGGGTCTTCCTCTGGACTTTTCTGCCGTAGTGTTGGTACATATTGATGTAGCCTAGACCGATTGCGAAGGCACCGATGACCGTTCCCCAAGTAGTCAAGTTGTTGGTAACCACTTTCAGTGTGGGGATGTCCAAGTTGAAGTCGATCAGGAATACAAGTATTACGAGGGATGTGAGTCCCATCGATATTTCTCTTCTCTTATACCATGCCATTTTCAGTACCTCCTACAGACCCAGCAGTGGGGTAAGGAAATCGAACCCCACCGTCTTGGCTAAGACTCCGACCAAGATCAGTGCGACGGCTACAAGCCTGCCCCAATCCTGACCGCGGATGCTACCGATTTGCAGTGGATCCCTTGACAGATAGGCGCCAGCGGCTATTTGCTCCTCACCAATTAGT
>DATLAV010000253.1:0-21275 GCA_035527235.1 Patescibacteria group bacterium
TTCCTCGTCAATTTTATCTGGTTCATTTTCGGTCGGGGTGGCGGAAGGTCGACCTTGAAGCTGGTGAGCCAGTCTATCTGCCCCTCGAACTCGCTGATGAAGCGTGGTAGCTCGAATACTGAGACCACGGGGATCCTCCTGTAGATCTTCTTCATCGCGGGCTGGAGGGAGAGGGTTATTGGCACAAATATGGCGCTTCTCCATCCGTCTAGGTTGACGCGTCCCCCGGCCTCTGAGAAGTTCTGGCTAAGGACATTGACCTTCTCCAAGTGAGACTCGACGATCCTCCGGGCGGTCATGTTGCCCAGCCCCTTCGACCAGTGCTTGCACTCGGCGCAGACGACGAGGGGGTTCCTAAGGGCGAGCACGTCTATCTCCCACCGCCTCCCATCGGCGTTGAACCGGAAGCGTTTCATCACCTTGTATCCGTTCTCTTCGAAGGTGAAGGCAACGAACTCCTCAAACTCCAGCCATCCAAGCGATCTGCTTATACGCTCCAGGTCGGCCCCTGCCTTGACGGCCTTCACCGCGAGTTGGAGGCGCTGGTTCAGAGAGGCGGATATCTGGTCCCCGTCGATGTCCACGAGGCCTTCTCGGTCCAGAATGTTGATGTATGCATTGAGGGCTTCGTCAGTTACTCGTGTGTTCTCCGATAGAGAGCTGAACTCTATCGGGGTGTCCTTTGTATTCATGAGCAGGGCTAGGAGGATGTCTCTTCGTGCGGACAAATGCGTCCATGGAGGTCTGTCTTGGTCGACTTAGAAGCGTTTCGCTATATTATGAGGCTGAAGTTCCAGACACACGCCCCGAATCTGAGGAGGCCGTGGACTATGGGGTATGCCAGGAGGGCCTTGAAGTACTCTCTCCCGGTTCGGCGTATAAGCAAGTATGGTATAGCTATTCCCAGGGCGATGAGAACTAGGTCGACGGGAAGCCACAGGCCCTTCGACATGAGCATGACCGTGTATGGGTTGGTCTCGTAGATGTTAGGGTATCTGAGTGCTATGCCCGTGGAGAGGTGGTCCCCCAGGGTTCCCACTATGAGCATCACGTAGGAGAGGCCTTCGAAACCTATGCGTCTGACCTCTGCTAGCACTGTCTCCACAGAATGATGTATTACTAAACCATGTTTTAAACCTGTAGGAAGAATCCGTCAGTAACTGAGTTCAGTAAAAAAGAGGTTTTTCAGGGCTGTATCTGAGTTTTTGAAATGAAAAAAGGGGTTTTTATGGGTCTCACTCGAATGTGAAGGCCACTTGTACGTTGACTGAGACGCTAAGCGTTCCCTCGATGATGGGTGTCGGTGCAGAAGAGTCGCCATAATCGGCCTCAGCATAGGTCGTTCTTGTTGTGTATGGGTAGTAGGAGCTCTCGCTCACGTATTGGACGCCCGTGATCTCCAGTCCGAGGGTCTTGGCTATCAGGTCAGCCTTTCCCCTCGCATCCTGGAGAGCGAGGACGTACGCGTCGTTCTGGAGCTCTTGAGCCAACTCGTCTGTGAGCTCGAAGCTGATGCCTTGGATGTTGTTGGCACCGGCCCCGGCGGCGGCGTCGATCACGTCGCCCACGAGGGCGAGGTCCTCAATCTCCACCTTTACCATGTTGTTGACCATGTAGCCGATGACCCGCTTGATCTCCCAGTCATAGATGTGGCGGACGTTGTAGTTGATCGTGGATATGGCATCTTCGCCTATGCCCTGAGCCTTGATAGCGTCTATCACCGCGTTCATTGCGGCCGCGTTGCTCTCGATGGCAGTTGAGGCGTCCTCGTCGTCTGAGTCGACCCCGACACGGAGGGTGGCCTTGTTAGCCTGCTCTGAAGAGCTGCCCTGGCCCGACACCACTATGGCGTTGACCTGCTCTTCGCCCAAGGTTACACTGGTCGCGTATCCCAGTGAGGGGGGTATGCCCACGGGGAACTTTAATGTGTCTTGCTCAGTCGTCTCTGGTTTGTAGGTGAATATGGCGGCTGCGACGATGATGGATAGGCAGATTGCGAATACTGATATCATCTGTTGTTTTGAGTTCATTCTTCGTTCGAGATCACGAGGGGGGACGCGAATAATTAATCCATGCTTTAGAACAAATTCATTATCGGTAGTACTTCTTGTTCTAATGTTTAGAACGCCCTCTATCCGATTCGTGGGAGTTTTCTATATTTTTTTCTTGAAATTTGGTTTCAGCGGTTGAGCCCATTTTCATAGCGTTTAAGTATCTGTCTTATAGTTTTCCAGTTCATTATCCTCTTATAAATTAAATAAACCAGTTGAGCCGTTAGCCAAGGGTTACAGTTAGGTATATCCTCGATAAATGTCATTCCGTACCGTGAGGTCGAGTACACGAGCGAGGCTGAGAGGAGGGAGGAGCAGCTGAAGTCCCTGTATCTGTAAACTTCGAAGTTTGGATCGGCCTCGGGCATCGAGGAGATCGCGGAGATGCCCTTTGACGTGATTGAGCGTGTGCTTGGGTTTAACAGGGGCGGTTTTGGGATCGTTGATGGGGGAGTGATTTGCTTCATTCATCTGCGGGGGTCTAATTCTCCCGATGTCGCTATCATCTCTCTGGATGAGTCCGGGATCACTGCCAGGGCTGTTTGGGCGGGTGAGACGCAGTTCGTCGGTGACGAGTTCACTGTCCCAGTCATCGTCGATGGTGAGGTTGTGGCGGTGCTGAATGTGAAGAGTGGAGGGCAGGAGGCGTATGATGACAGTGATAGGCTTCTCATGGAGATTCTGGCCTTCCACGTCGCCTCCGCCCTGGTGAGCTTAGAGCAAAGGAGGGAGCTCGGGGAGAGGGAGTCCCAGCTCAGGGTAGAGAGCGAGATGCTTATGATGATGAACGAGAAGTTTCACGTCGTGGGGAGGCTTGCGAAGCACGGCGTTCGGAACAACCTGAGCATCATGATGAACAAGCTGTACATCGCTCGGGAGGCGGCCGAGAGTGGCGAGGTGGTCGGGTTGCTCGATGACGTTGAGAGCATCTGCGGCAGGATCGTTGATATCTTCGACTCAGCGGCGGACTATGAGAGGTTGGGGAGCGAGGAGCTTAAGCCGGTGAACGTCGGTGAGGCGTACAGGACGGCGTTGAGCATGTTCGACCTGGAGGGGATCAGGGTGGTGAACCGCTGCAGTGCCCTCATGATCCGGGCTGACAGCCTGCTGAGCAGGGTGTTCTATAACCTGATCGATAACTCTCTGGAGCACGGCGGCTGGGTCGGTGAGATCGTGCTTGATAAATGGGAGGACGGAGGGTTGCTCAGGATCATCTATTCCGATGATGGGGCGGGCATTCCTCTGGAGGTGAGGGGGTCTCTGTTCGAGACGAATGGTAACTTGAGGGTTCACGGGTTGAACCTGATCCGTAGGATCGTGGAGACCTATGGTGGGGGCATCACGGAGGAGGGGGCTGGTGGCGGTGCCAAGTTCGTTATCTCCCTGCCCGGGATCGATGAGAGGGATCTGCCCTACTCCGACTCGATTCTAGAGGACAAGGGTTAGGGCTCTGTCCTCCTAGTGAATAGGTTTATAGATTCCGGTTCGAATGGGCTGATCGGTGAGTTTCTGTTGAATGATAGGGTTGAGAAGCTGCTGGAGATGGCAATGAAGGAGGAGAAGTACGCCGTCGACTACGATAAGAACGTGATGGGTCTGGGTAACGTCGCCGTCGCCGGGTTGATGGGCGGTGTGGCGTTGGACTCGAGGAAGCACGCCGCGCTGTACAGGACGATGGCGGAGATTCTGAAGGGGCCGATAGCGATCACGGATCTGGAGTACGATACCATCGAGGCGGCTTTAAAGAAGCACGTCGAGGTGGAGGAGGGGATGATGACGGAGGCGAGGGCGCTGATCGATGGTGAGGGGGACGATCGGGTGAGGTTCCTCCTAGAGGAGATCTACGCTGACGAGGTGAGGCATCACAGTTTCCTGTCGAACCTGCTGGAGGCGGTGCTGAGAAGGGACGCCATCTTCGAGGACGAGATCTGGGAGATGATCTGGAGGGACGTTCCGACCCACGGGGCGCCCCGTGACCCGTACGCCTAGGGTCTCATCTACTTTTTTCGCGCGTCGGTGGGTGGGTATAAGGGGTTTTGGGTGGTCACCCTTCTGTGGTTTATTTTGGTCGCTTGATTGTGGTTGGCCTTTTTCGTGCCCCTTGTGTGGGATTATCGTTTCCTGATGATGTGGTCGATGTAGGCGTCGGTTATGGGTCTGTCTCTCTGGGTCTACTCCATGGTGGTTTTCTGCTTGAGGAGGAGCTCGTGACCGGCTTCGTCATTTGAGGCCAAGGAGCAGGTGTACGTTCAAGGCCGCGAGGAAGAGGCTGAGAGCGTAGACGTTAAGGGCGCTGACGCCGTCCGTCTGCTTGTGGTCGTTCTGGGGCTTCAGGGCACCGTTGATGCAGGCGGCGACCGGGATTAGGGAGAGGGCGAGTATCGTCGATGGGTCGCCCCCGGGGACGTCCAAGAGGAGGCTGAGGTAGGCGGAGGAGGCCACCGATAGGAGCAGAGCGAGGGAGGACGCCTTTCTCCTGCCCAGCTTTACAACCAGGTTCATCCTGCCCGCCTCCCGGTCCACCTCTCGGTCGGGCAGCTCGAGGCTCAGGCTGAGCACGATGCCGTAGAGGATGAGGGGTGCCGAGAAGGTGAGGAACGAGCGGTCGATGGTCCCGGAGACGACGATGTAGCCCACCGCCGGCACGGCGAAGCCCGTTCCCAGGGCTATTATGACCTCGCCGAGGCCTCGGGCGTTGAGCTTTATGGGGGGCATCGAGTAGAGCCAGCCCACTAGGTTCGTGATGGCCACCAGCGTGAGCAGTATCATAGGGGAGCCGAATAGAAGGACCAGGGTTGACGCCATGATGATCGATGCTGAAGAGAACGCTAGGGCCAATGTCATCGCCCGTTGTCTCAAGTCGGGGTGGTGGACGAGCGTGTAGCTACTCCCGAAGGTCTTGCGCGGGGCGTTCTGGTCTAGGTCCGCGTCGTAGTAGTCGTTGCTGAAGTGGGTGGACAGATCGCCCAGGAGCACGACGGTATATCCTAGGGCGAACACGGGGAGGTTGACCTCTGCTCCCCCGGTGAAGGCGAGGAGAACCCCCAGTGTGTAGCCGAGGAATCCCCCTGCCACGATGTGAGGTCGGATGACTCTGATGAGAACCCCTGAACCTGACAAGACCGACCTCACCGTCTATGGAATGTAATCATTTAGAGTAACTATTTTAACCGATTGGGCGACTATCGATTTCATGACCATAAGCACGGAGTCGATGAAGGCCTACCTAGACCTCACGCGCCTCCACTTCTTCTTCGTGTGGCCCCTCATCTTCTGCTCGGGACTCTTCCTCAGCTTTACCAGGTACGGTGGCTTCTCCTGGCCCCTCGTCGGGAAGGCGGCCCTCATTGCACTCCTCGGGTTCGAGGCCGGATTCGTACTCAACGACATCGTTGACAGCGAGCGGGACGGGAAGGACGTCGAGCACGCGCTTACGAAGTACTGGAGGCCCTTCGGTAGCAGGCCCATCCCATCGGGCGCGGTGACTAGGAGGAGCGCCCTCATCCTCTTCCTCGTTCTGGTGGCGGCGACCTCGGCGCTCATCCTCACTCTGTCTTATCCCAACTCTGTATACGTCCTCGCCATAATGGTTTACAGCTACGCTATGGAGTACTTCTACCAGGTCAAGAAGAGGCGGCAGAGCAACCCCATCGCCCAGCTACTCGGTCGGACCGACTTCTCCCTCTTCCCGGTCGCGGGGTACCTCTGCAACGGCCAGCCTGACGTCGTCTCATTGCTCTACTTCCTGTTCTTCTACCCCTTCGCTCAGGCCCACCTCGGCGCAAACGACATCATCGACACGAGGAACGACGAGGCCAAGGAACTGAAGACGATACCCGTCCTGTACGGCGAGAGGGGGACTGTCTACTGGATACTCGGCTTCACGCTGCTTCACACGGTCGGGGCCTACCTGTTCACCGGTGTACTCGGACCCATCGCAACCTCCGGAGTGGCGGCGGGGCTCGTTCTTCTAGTGGTAGCCAACGTTCTGATTTTCAGGGGTAAGACCTCCGAGGATTGGCTCAAGGTCCTGCCCATGTTCCACGTAACGATGCTTCTTTACGTGGTCTCGATGATCGTCGACTACTTCATCTGAGAGGGGCTTCCGCCTCCCTCATGACAATATATGGGAAAAGCGTCATTCTTGTTATTAATCATAAATTGAAAAAAGGGATTAGACGGAGGTGAGCCAGCCCTTCCTCTTCCCGACCTTCCCGGCGAGGACGTCTGAGTAGTACTCGGCCACCTTCGTGGTTATCGGCCCCGGGTACACGTCCCCGAACTTGAAGCCGTCGACGCTGGTGATGGGCGTCACCTCGCCCCCGGTCCCGCACAGGAACGCCTCGTCGGAGGCGTAGAGCTCGACGCGGGTGAAGTCCTTGACCTCGACGGGGATGCCTAGGTCCTCGGCGATGAACTCAATGAGGAAGCCACGGGTCACCGACTCGAGGAGGGACGCCGTCACCGGGGGCGTGATCACCCTCCCGTTCCTGACCACCATCAGGCAGGCGACCGTCGCCTCGCAGACGAAGCCCCTGTTGTCCAGGAAGATGGCGCCGTCGTAGCCGTAACGCCTTGCCTCCCGGCTCGCGAGACCCGAGTTGGCGTAGTTGGCCCACGACTTGGCCTGGGGCGGCATGGCGTCTGAGGCGATGCGCCTCCAGCTGCTCACAATGTACCTCCTCTCCGCATTGAATCGGGGGTTCCCCCTGCCCAGTAACGTGTCGAACTTCCAGGTCGGTATCACGACGTGGAACTCCGGATTGCTCCTGCTCGCACCTGCCTTAGGCCAGATCCGGGGCTGGATGTAGACGTTCGTCTTGAACCCGTTCGCCTTGACGGTCTCCCGTGTAGCCTCCAGCATCTCCTCCTTGATGTAGGGTATCTTCAGCCCGTTGACGTCGGCGCTCCTCCAGAGGCGGTCGATGTGGGGCTTCCAACCGATGATGTTCAGATTGCCCTCGTCGAGGATGTCGCCTTCGACGTACGCCTTGATGCCCTCGAAGATACCGAGGTGGATGGGCTCCATCGCCGAGACCAGAGCCCTCTCTGTCTCCACGATCTCGCCGTTCATCCAGCAGTACTCTGCTCCATGGAATGCCTTCGACATAGAACCACGAGTTTAACTCGACGGTTCAACTATTTAATTTGACAGCCCCGGCTAGAGGAGCATCAGGATGAGGAGCACCGAGACGATGCCAGTCGTGTAGATGCCGTCGAAGGTCCCCGCGCCGCCGATGCTGATCACCGGGGCCCCGAGCTGGGAGACCTTGTTCAGGTTCAGGAGGTCGGCGCCGATCAACGTCCCGAGGGTCCCGCCGATGTAGGCGATCTGAGCCGGACAGGAGACCGGGCTAAGGGCGTCGACGAGGAGCGTCGCGAGGACCACAGTGACTGGGGGCACGAAGGCCGGCGTAGCGATTCCCAGCCCCTTCACCAGTCTCGCCGACCGGTGTATCACCAACGTCACTATGATGAGGACGACGAGAGCCTTGCTGTAGGAGGAGATAGGGTCGAGGGAGCACGCCGGGATGGACCAGAGCAGGAGGTAGGCGGAGACGACTATGGGGAGCAGCGCACCGCCAACGTTCAGGGTGATGAGGGTCTTCCTCACCCCCATCTGGACCTTAGGCAGCCTCCAGCTCACCCCGAAGAACTTCACGCTCCTAAAGACGTAGATGGGCACACGGCTCTCCACCTCGAGGAGGGGCACGTTGAGGAAGCTGCCCACGAGGCTCATGAACAGGAAGAAGCCTACAACCTCCACGGGGAGACCGAGGCCCCTAACCAGCAGGTCCCTGAAGGAGGCCGCTAGATAGGGAAGGAGTAGCCCCAGCAGGAAGAAGAGGAACGCGAAGTAGAGGAAGGAGAAGGGCCTGAACACGAGCCTCCTGCGTATCATCACCAGCCCATGGGGCTCGGCACCGTAAAAAAATATGCTCCCCGACGCCGTGCCGTCACAGGTGTTAAACGTCCCTGTGGTGAGATGATACCGACTGTGAATGACGAGGAGGGCGACGGTGACGAGGGTCGACGAAGCGGCGACGTTCGTTATCAGGCCGAACATGTCGGTGAAGATCAACGGGGTTACCCCCCCGGCCCGGGGGACCCCTGAAGCTCAGAGGGCGAAGGAGCACCTGGAATCCCTGATCCTGGGAAAGAAGGTAGAGTTCACCACCCTTACGTGGGACAGGCTCGGGCGAAGTATAGCGCAGGTGACCGTCGACGGGACGGACGTCAACGAAGCGATGATCAGGTTCCTGGAGAGCCTCAGCTGATCAGATCTTATGAAAAAATTGGTTCGTAGGGGGCAAGATTCGCGGGCTCAGACCCGTTCTATCTTGAATACGACCGGCCTCAGCCCGTCGGTGCAGCAGTTCACGGAGACCCCTGGCTCACCGAACCAGCTGAAGTCGCCGTTGAACCTGAGGGTCTGAACGCCCTTGTAGATGTCGTCCCACGCCCAGCCGCAGAAGCCCTCGGGCATCCTGCCGTTATCCTCGACGTAGAAGACCTGGCCGTCCTTGTAGACCTCGCACACTGAATTGGTTCCCCCCTTCACCGGGGGCTCGTCGAAAACCTCCTTCGGCGCGAAGCGCCTCAGGACCGTGATCTTCAACCTGCTCGCTTTCTCGACCATAGAATCACAGACATATGAACGCCCCGAGGTTATTTCAAGTTTCCCCGGGACCGTATCGAGGCTTTTATCCGGGGAAGTGTTGATTAAGATAATAATGTCCGACTTCCACAAGGAGAAGGCCGAGAGGGTCTTGGAGAGGCTGAGAGAGGGGGGCGCCGACGCCCTGCTGCTGTTCCCCGGGACAGACATCGGCTACTACACGGGCTTCAAGATCGGGATGAGTGAGCGCCTCGCCGCGGCCCTCATTCCCGCCGACGGCGAGCCCGTCATCGTGGTTAACGAGCTGGAGAGGAAGCTGAGGGGCCAGAAGCCCTGGATCGAGGAGGTTGACGTCTGGCTGGAGCACGAGGACCCCGTCAACCTCCTGGGGGAGAACATCGAGCGCCTCTGCCTCGATCACTCGGTGATAGGCATCGCAGAGGACGCTCCCTGGGGCTGGGTGAACCGCCTCAAGGAGAGGGCCCCCGGAGTCCACTTCGTCGACGCCACCCCCTACCTGAGCCACGAGAGGATGGTGAAGACCCCCCAGGAGCTCGACTGGATGAGGATGGCCTGTGCCATCACGGACAGGGCCCTCGAGGCGGGCTTCGACGAACTCCACACCGGGCTCACCGAGAGGAATCTCTCCCAGATCATCTTCTCTGAGCTCCGCTTCAGCGGCGGGGAGGGGTGCTTCATCTCCGTCCTCTTCGGCGACAAGGCGGCGCTTCCCCACGGCAGCACAAGCGACCGGGAGCTGAGACCCGGAGACGGCATCCTTGTGGACATGGGGACCAAGATCCGCGGCTACTCCTCGGACCTCACGAGGACCGTCTTCTACGGCGAGCCTTCGGATCGCCAGAGGGAGATCTACGAGGTGGTGAAGCAGGCGAACCAGGTCGCCTACGAGTCGGTGAGGCCCGGCGTCACCTGCGGGGAGCTGGACGCCCTCGCTAGGAAGGTGATCGAGGACAACGGCTTCGGCGACCACTTCATCCACCGCCTCGGCCACGGCATCGGCCTCAACGGCCACGAGCGCCCCTACATCGTCAGGGACAACGCCCTGGAACTGGAGCCCGGGATGACCTTCACCATCGAGCCGGGGATCTACATCGTCGGCGAGATCGGCGTCAGGGTGGAGGACACCGTCGTCTGCACCCCCGAGGGCTGTGAGCGCCTCACCCGGATGACCAGGGAGCTCACGTCGTACCCCGTGGAGGGGTAGAGGGGGCACCGCCCGCCTTGGCCTCCCCGTTGCCCCTCCTCGCCTTGGGACTGGGCGCCGTCCTCACCATCGCCGGGGTCTACGTCTGCGTCAGCTGGTACCTGTTCTGGAACCACAACTTCAGGGGGCAGCTCATCACCGATGGCCCCTACGCCAGGGTGCGTCACCCCTTCTACGCCGGGTTCCTCGCCCTCGCCTTCGGCGTCGCTATGGTGTACCCGATACTGGAGACCCTGATGCTCGTGTTCTTCTCCATCGCGGTGATCTACGTCTACGTGGGCAAGGAGGAGGAGTACCTGCTCCAGCGATACGGGCGGGAGTACAGGAAGTACATGGCCCGGGTCCGTTGGAGGCTGATCCCTGGGGTCTACTAGTTCCCAGTGTGTTTTAAAAAGTTGGAAAAAGGGAGAGTTGTTCTACTCTCTGATGGTCTTGAGGTCGTGGACCTCGACGGCGCCGAGGTACATCTCGTTCAGCTGCGGATGGTTCAGAAGGTCCGACGATAAGCCCTCGAAGGTGAATTTCCCTCCACGCATCATGTAAGCGAAGTCGCCGAGCTCCAGCGCCCTGCGGGCCCTCTGCTCAACCACGACGATGGGCAGACCGGTGGTCTCGGCCATCTCCCTCAGCTTCCTGAGAACGTCGGTGACCAGCTTGGGCATCAGCCCTGCGGTGGGCTCGTCCACCAGCATGATCTTGGGATCCCTCATGAGGACCATGCTCTCGGCGAGCATCTGGCGCTCGCCGCCGCTGAGTGTCCCGGCGGGCCTAGGCAGGTAATCCTTGAGCCTGGGGAACAGGTTCATCACCATCTCCCTCTTCTCCGCGATAATGCCCTTGTCAGTCATCGTGTAGGCGGCCATCCTGAGGTTGTCCTCGACGGAGAGTTTGCTGAAGATGTTGCCCGTCTGGGGCATGTAGCCTATCCCGGCCTTTGTCCTCTCGTGGGGCGGAGTCCTTGTGACGTTCTCCCCCTGGAAGTAGACCTCCCCGGAATACACCGTGGCGAGTCCCATGATGGCCTTTAGTAGCGTCGTCTTTCCTACGCCGTTGGGGCCGACGATGACGGTCACCTCCCCGTCCTTCGCCTTGAAGTCCAGGTCGTAGATGACATGGATGGGTCCGTAACCGGAGTTCAGTTCCTTGGTTTCAAGCATGTAGTCAGCCATTTTACTCACCTAGATACGCCGTGATGACCCTAGGGTCCTCGAAGACCTCCTCCGCTGTGCCCTCCGTGACCATCTGCCCCCTGTCCATAGCGAAGACGTGGTCGGCGTACTGCGCTGCGACCTCAAGCCTGTGTTCGATGACGAGGAAGGTGATGCCCAGCTCGTCCCTTAGCCTGAGGACGTGGTTGAAGATCTGGTGGCAGAGCTTCGGGTCGATGCTACCGACGGGCTCGTCCAGTAGGATTGTCTCGGCTCCGGACATCAGTGCGCGGCCGATCTCGAGGAGCTTGAGCTCGCCTCCGCTCAGGGTCCTGGCCGGCATGTTCCATACGTGCCTGAGACCCAGGACGCGTAGGAGTTCCGCTGCCCTTCTGACCGCTGCGACCTCGCTGTCCGCCCAGGTCGGCTTGAAGAGGGAGAGGAAGATGTTCTCCCCTGCGTTGTCCGGCAGGGCGACGAGCATGTTCTCGAGGGTGGTCAGCCGGAGGAAGGGGGCAGCGATCTGGAAGGTCCTCACGAGCCCCCGCCTGGCTATCTGGAACATGTCCTCACGGGTTATCTCCGCATCACGATAGTAGACACTGCCCTCCTCAGGATGAAACAAACCTGAGATGCAGTTTACGAGAGTGGATTTACCGCAGCCGTTGGGCCCTACCAAGAGGTAGATGCCTCCTTCCTTCATGCCGAAGCTTATCCCATCGACCGCGGCGAACTTACCGAAATACTTTCTTACACCATCTAATCTGAGTACTTCCGACATCGGCATCAACTAGACTAGTAAATGTTATATTGCTTAAAACATTTCCGAGGTGACTGAGATATTAATAATACAATCTAGAATGTCTTGTTATTATGTAAAAAAGGGAAGTTTGATGGTTCTACTGTCCGACTGGCGTTAGACCTGCGATTGGAGTCCCGTCTACGACCGTGGCCGGATCGGGCCACATCATTGTACCGTCTGCTTGGTAGTAGTGGGCGTAGTTCACGATCCTTAGAGTGTCCGTATCATCCATGCCGTAACCCCAGACGTCGTAGTCTGATCCTGCGCGGTCTCCACCTTCGTTGAGCTCACACCAACCACTAACACCGAAGGTTCGGTAAGTAGTGGGCACGATCATGGGGATGACGTCCATCGGGTCCTCGCTCTGGGTCAGCAGCGTCGTCTCCACCATGTTGTGGTAGAGGTCGAAAGCCGCCAGAGTGTAGTATCCGACAGGAGTGTTCGAGATCCTCATGCTCTCCTGGTACAGGTGATCGAAGATCGGTCCCCTGTAAGGTGGGCTTGCGTACGTGCTCAGAATCTTCAGGTGGTCTGCCTGCTCGGGGGCCTCGTCACGAGTTGTCGAACCCATGGCCGTACCGTCAGAGCCGAACCAGAGTATATTCCAGAGGTTCGGATAGTCGATAGCCTGGGTGATCATCGTGGTAGCCTCGCTGAAGGCGATGATCTCGATGGCGACATGCTCGGCGCCATACTCGTCGATCAACTCGCCTATTGTGATATCAGCTGTCGCTAGGTAGCTACTGAACTCAGTAACCTCACCAGCGTACCTGACCTTGTCAGCGACCTCGATCCCTCTCGCCTCACACTCCGGCACCAGGTAGTTGTAAATACCGTCGGCCCAAGCGTCTGCCCTCTGGATGACAACGATGCCCTTGATACCCCAAGTTTCCAACGCCGTGGCGATGGCGGGGGCCTGGATCGTGTCGTCCGGACACATTCTGTACAGGTTGTCGTCGGCGATCCTCAGCACCGGAGAGGTAGCTGAAGAGCTCCAAAGCAGGATGTTGTTCTCGTTGACATAGGATAGAGCTGACTGGGCCATCGAGGACCAGCCGCCACCGTGGATCAGCTTTACGTCCATAGCCTTGAAGCTCTGGACCTTCTCCAAGTGAACAGCCGCCTGATTCTCGCTTTGATCGCAGAGCAGTGTGTAAGTGACGTCGTAACCTAGCTCCTCGACGTACTCGGCGAGATATGGCTCAATTACCTCCTGGGCCCAGGGAACACCTGTCTCCAGGGAGGTTGTACCGGACATCAGGTTGGCGATGCGGATCGTGTAACCATCGAGAGGCAGAACCTCCGTGGTTATGTATTCTGTCTCGCCCTCACCGGTGCCCTTGGGGGCCAGCATGTAGCCTGCGCCGCCGCCGATCGCTAGACCAACGACAAGTAGAACAGCCATCATCATTGTTGAATTCTTTTCCATTTGTTTCACCTTGCACTTTTTTGCAAATTATTATGTCCATAGCCTTACTATATAAGATTTGTTTCAGTGAAAAAAGTTCAATTAATTCTAATAACTAGATAACGAACTTCACATTCCTGTAGCCTCTTCTCACTAAACTTAATATTACGTCCCGTGGAAACCCTCGAAAGTATTATTAATACTGTATGGGCACCCCTTAACGGATTAAAATGTTAATCAACGCACTTTGGATGGCTGCAATTGTATACGCTTGCGAACTGACAATCCTTAGCATCGGTTTCACACTGACATACCTCACTGCGAAGATCCCTAATTTCGCCCACGGCACCTACGCTGGTCTGGGCATCTTCACGTCATGGATAATGGACAGAGTCTTTAACACATCTCCATACTATGGATTCCCCATCGCCTTCGTCGTCGGCGGTCTCTTCAGCGTAATGGTCTATGTGCTGGTCGTGAACACGCTCACCAAGATGGGCGGCGGCGCGATAGTCATGACCATCGGTACACTGGCCATACAGATCTTCCTCCAAGCTTTCCTTTGGATCTTCTCCTATTGGCTCAGGTCTATAACGGGTCTGTACACAACGGGATTCCTACTCAAGAGGACGGACTTCGTTCTCTTCGACACACCAGGGATCTTCTATGTCGCTCTAGGAACCAGTATCGTCTCAATTCTAGTACTTCACTGGATGCTCACCAAGACTAAGACAGGGATCGCCATGAGGGCGACCTCCGAGGACACCCAACTATCTGCAGTTCTAGGAATCAACGTGAACCAGATACAGACCTTTGCCTGGTTCCTGACGGGAGGCCTAGCCGGTCTATCCGGCGCCATGGTACCCATGTGGTTCGCCTCAAGCGCCGCCACGGCAGGTGGAATGCAGACTAGCATCATGGCCGGAAGCCTCCTCGGAGGATTCACGAACATGTACGGGGCGATAATCGGTGGCTTCAGCATCGGTCTGCTCGAGATCCTGCTGACGTTCCAGCTACAGCAGACCATCGGCACTTGGGTCGGTGAATACAGGCCCCTGGTTCCGATGATTGTGCTCGTAATTGTCCTGATCGTAGAGCCCAACGGCCTGCAGGGAGTTTACTCCAGAATCATGGCATCGGAGACAGGTGATAAGATACTGAAAGCCCTAGGAAGAGGTGACTGATGAGATGATGAATGTAATCGGAAATCTGGCTTGGGCGGTCCAAGGGAACGCCAGGCTCATCGTAGACATAGCCATGTTCTTCGGACTCCTAGTCATCGTCGCCATGGCCATCAACTTCCAGTACGGCAACGCCGGCATACCCAACATGGGCTGCGCGGTTCAGGTCATCGCAGGAGGTATTACAGTCAGCGCCGTAACCACACGAGTAACCTTCTGGGTTGTCCAGACCGCTGGTGTTGAACTGTTACCGTATGCCACTGACTTTGACTGGGTCTACAACAACCAAGTCAACATCAGCGTGCTGACGAATGGCTACCTAAAGAACAACGCCACCCTCTGCATCGCACTGCTGCTCTTCTCCCTAGCCTTGTGCATAGTCTTCGGCGCCGTCATCGGCTGGATCATCGCGGTGCCAGCCATCAGGCTCAGGGCAACCTACCTTATGGTCACCCTGATCACGATGGCTGACGCATCCCAGATCATCTGCCGGAACACACCCTGGATCGGAGGAGGAACCCTGGGCATGTTCGTGCCCAACGTGTTCGCCTTCTATCCGGGTGACAGGACCGTAATCATGGCCGCTCTAACGCTGTTCATTGGCCTCGTCTCGTTCTTCATCTTCAAGACGATGCTGAACTCACCCTACGGCAGACTGATGAGATCCATCAGAGAGAACGAGGTCACCGTGGGAAGCGTGGGCAAGAACGTCGTCGCCATCAGGGGGAACATACTGATGTTCTCCTCCGGAATCACGGCAACGGCGGGATGCCTACTGGCGTTCTACTACTCCTTCTTCGTCGATGCTAACTACCAGAGGGCTTACTGGACCTACTGGCCATGGCTGATGCTGATGATGGGGGGACCGGGCAACAACGCCGGGACCTTCCTGGGCACTGTCCTGGTCACGGCACTCAGACGGATAATCATCGTCTACAAGTGGGTGTTCGACAGGATGCTGTTCTTCCCCATCTCCTACTTCGAGAGGCTGCTACTGGGAACACTGCTGATCGTCGTCATGATCGTCAGACCCAACGGCCTCATCCCGGAGAAGCTGCTGTACATCCCAGGCATCAACTACCGCCAGCTCGTCAGGGAGCAGGTGCCCGTCGACTGGAGATCGGCGCCGAAAGCCAGCAAAGCCTCAGGAGGAGGGATCATGGGCCGCCTCCGAAATAAAAAGGAGAGCTGAAAATGAACTACGACGCTATCTTCTTCTGGATCATGATCGTCATCTGGGTGACCATGCCCACGTTCATCGTATACGAAGAGATCAAGGAACGCAGAGCCCTCGCCGAATCCCTCAAAACCGAGGAAGAGGCCTAAGAAAACAACCCCCTTTTCTTAATTCTTTTTTAAAGTAAATCCCAAGAAACAGTTCTAACTATAAATAGAAAAGAATAGGGGGGGGGGCGATCCAGTCACTCCGTCGTGATCGTGTAGAGGCAGCCCATGCCTGCGAGGGCCTCATCGATCTTGCCGATGAGGTTCTCGAGCTGATCCATCTTGGGATCCTCGGACCACTCGAAGAAGAAGTCGTACTCTCCGAGCAGCTGATCGGACTCACTGATCAACTTGACGGGCTCATAGCAGTCAACATAGTTCTGCTGCATCCGCTTCATGTAGTTGTTCCAGTCGTTCTGGTCTGACTGATAGCGCGTCGGATACGGGATACAAGTATGGCTGAACTTCACGCTGGTGGCCTTCGATAATTCGACGGCGATGGCTTCCAATGCCATGAGAGCCTCCATCACCGGAGGCCCATATATCTTCACGTAGCTCTTGACCATTACAATCTCCTCACAACAGTAAGGTCTGTACAGAAAATAAATCTTTCACATTATATAATATAGACTGTCCACCTCAGAAGTTTGAACGTTCATTTAAAATTAACAGGTCTGATATATTAAAGGCACCCTTTCGACGAGGAAAACCTGTAGCAGACACTAATTATTACGGTATTACTGGACGTCCGCTTCCTCCTGCCTCGCCCTCGCCATCCGCCTCATCCTCAGCCGGTAGCTGCGGTACCTGTCGTCCATCGAGAACTTGGCGGGATGAGGTTTCTTAGCGGGGACGCCGCACGCGGGGCAGACCTCATTCAGGGTGTACCCTTGGCACTTCACGCAGCGTCTCAGGAGCCAGACCAGGGCGATCCCCTCACTCCCTGACGAAGGAGAAGCTGCCGTCGTGGCTGGACCACGCGTCCTTGGTGTGGTCCACGATCTTGATCAGCGTCGCCTCCGCTATCTTGTAGTCCTCCGCCGTCAGCTCGAGCCTGAACTTGGGCGCCCCCAGGCTCGTCAGGCTGACGGAGGCGTCGTTCTCCTCGGCGATCTTGCTCGTCTCCAAGAGCGTCGCCTTGATATCCTCGACGCCCCGGGGCTCCATGGAGGTCATCTCGATGACCCCGTAGATGGTGACTCCCTTGACGATGATCTTCTCCTGGGCGCTCTTGGCGAGGGCCTTGGAGAGCTTCTTGTTCACCCCGGCCTCATGTAGCGCCTCATCGCCCAGCTTGGCGGCCGCCTCCAGACCGATATAGAGGCCCCCGAAGTGCTCGATGATCTTGCTGCCGGCCTTCTTGTAGATCTCCTCGTCGGTCATCTTGAGGGCGGACGCCACCCCCTTCAGGAGTGTCTCGGCCTTCCGGTTCTTCTTCCACTCCTCGATCTTCTTCCTGCGATCATCTTGGGTGACCCGCCTGAGGGATAGATCGATCTGGTTCCGGGAGGGGTCCACGCGGTTGACCTGGAGGACGACCGTCTGCTTCTCCCTCACGTGGTTCCTGATGTTTCTGACCCATGAGGTCGACATCTCCGAGATGTGGAGGAGTCCCTCCTTGTTATCGTACTCGTCTAGGGAGACGTACGCGCCGTGGCCCACTATCCTCTGGACCGTCGCAACCACAAAGTCCCCGACCTCGGGCCACTCGACCTTCTCGGCGCACATCCAGATCACCCTAGTACCGCTAGGACGGGTCCATTGATCTTCGCCTTGCCCCCTGTGGGCTCGGCCAGGGTTTCACCGCACATCCTGCACTTGATCTCGTGGCTCGTGTGGCTGAAGACGATCTGCTCGCTCTCGCAGGTCCTGCAACGCACCCTCAGGAACCGGGATGTAGGCCTGGGTATCAGCGCCTCCCATTCCGCCATATCAGGCGACCTCCGCCTTCTTGAGCCTGACCCCCGCCCTCATGAGCTTGTAGTTACACTCGTTGCACTCAAGCCTCAAGGAGTGCTTCTTGGAGACCTTCGCCTGGTTGTGCTGCTCGGGGAACTTCTGCCCCCCGTACCCCCTCTTGCGGATAGCCTGATGTCTCTCGCCCTTCTTCGCACCCTTCCTCTTCCCGGCCTTGTACAGTGAGACGCTGAACACGGTGTGGGTCTTGCACCTGGGGCAGTACGTCCTTATCGTATGGGGGAACTTCATTCTGTAATCTCCACCTCTTTTGCGATACCCCGCCTTATTAGGTTTTCAGCGTTCTCTAAGGGCAAGGAGACGACATCCTCCGGCTTGTAGGGGCCGTAGGTCTTCATGTCGATGCCCATGATCGCCGGCACCGCCTGGACGAACCTGATCACCTTGAACCCGGTCCTTGGCAACGGGGGTTTTGCGTCTACTTGGGGCACACGACCCATTAATATACTTTTCAATCTCTCCTCGTGGGTCGAGAGCACAGATCGGAGGTCCGAGTGGAACGCCCTCTCCTCCTTGGTGAGGTTGGACCCCACGATGGCGGCCCCGTCCAACTCAGCGGAGACCAGCTTCCTCAGCCTGAGCCGGAAGAGCTCCCTGAGCATCCTCTCGGTGTTCTCCCTCTCCCTCTCAGATATCCGCCCCTTCAGCGAGGTCTTGTCACTCATGCGGGTCTGCTCCCTGAGCTGGGAGATGTAATCAGTCATCTCGACGTAGAACGCCTCCGGTAGGTCCTGGAGCTCCGCCCTCTTTCTCTCCCTCATCCACACCTCCAGGAGGACGTCGTATCTCCCCTTCAACGCGCGACCCTCCCCGCCTTCCGGCAGAGGATGAACATGGCGACCGCCATCGGCAGCTCCACCTCCTCCTCCTCGAAGGGGCCGTAAGCCTCCCCCGCCACCGAGATCTCCGGGGTCCTCCTGATGTAGATCCTTACGGTACCCTCCTTGAAGGCAATGGAGGCGACTAGGGGATCGTAGTCGGGGAGGTCGTCTATGGGAACGTTCTGGGTGAGCCAGCCTGTCTTGCCGTGGAGGGTGTTTGGGAGCCTTATCAGGCGCCTCAGGTCGGTGGTCACCACGGTGTCTATCGCCGACGCCTGCCTCCCCACCGCCGCCTCCATCAGCGCGTCCAGGGTCTTCTTGCTGACGTACCTAAGGACACCGCTGGGGTGGCTCTCCATCAGCACCTCGAGTATCGCGTCCCGATCCTCCAGCAGCTTCTGGAACGCCTTCTTTCCCATGTTCAGGCTGCTCGCCGAGCCCTCGTCGAGGTCGCTCACGAGGTCGTAGATGGCCTGGGCTGAGCGCATCCTCCACCCGCTCTCCTGGAGAGTGGAGCCGCCCCCCACGGGTCTCGAGGTGAACCCCTGGAACTCGACCTCAAGACCGAGGCCGAGGATGTAGTCGACCAACTCCCTGCGGGACATCTGGTTCAGGTCCTTTACTGAGGGGCTCCTCACGTGTACGTGGTAGCCGCGGTTCCCCGAGAAGTTTACGGAGAGCTCGTTCGATGGGGAGAAGCCGAGGTCCCTGATGAGTATGTCCAGGAGCTTCTGGGCCTCGTACTTCGCCGCGTTGAGGCACTCCTCGCAGAGCCAGTTCTCCTCGACGTAGGTGGACTTGCCGCAGCCGGGGCAGAGATCCGGGGGGTGCCCCATCCCCTCCCTGCCGCAGGTCCTGCACATCCACCGGTCATGAACCTTCTGGCACGGGAGGTCGAAGTGGTCGGCGTCGATGTCGAACACGAGGTCGGCTCCCAGCCAGCCCTTGCTTGACATGGGAGCTCGGGGATCCTCATAGTAGGCTGCCGAGAAGTAGGAGTGGGCTGGGGAGTAGTCCTGCATGTACTTTCGCAGTTCCGGGGTGTCGTCGAATCCGATGTGGCGGAACATGCTCTTTCCCCCGAAGGATAGGAAGCCGAACTCCCTCCGCTTTAATTCCGTGGGGGGGTCCACCCGAGCCGCCCCTGTGGAGTAGAAGCTCTTGAACCTGCCCATGACGTACTGCTCGCTTCCCCAGGCCTGCGACGACATAGATAACCCATTGAATAACTGGTCGTTCCCTTTAAATACAAATATGTGGGCTACTGCTGCCGCTCCTGCCTCTCCGCCTCCTCCCGCTCGTGGTCCCTGACCTTGATGCGGTAGTAGCTGAGGGGGTGCTTCACGTGCTCGCAGAGCCTGTCGGGGTTGTGGCAGACGCCATGGGTGCGGAGGGTGGCGCAGGTCGGCGGCGTGTACCGGGTCCTGCTGCCCCTGAGGCCGGCTATGTGCTCTATCTGGTAGCGGGTGAACTCCTCGTCGAAGTCTGTGACGGAGATGAACATCTTGACTATGTCGTCTATCTCCATGCCGGCGTTGATGAGGAATGAGGTGAGGGCGAACCTCTCCATGTGGCCCGCCCTGCGCCCGGCCATGAGCCCCTCCAGCGCGTAGTTGATGCACGGCGGGATCGCCTCCATGAGCACCTTCTTCGGGAGCTCCCCGCCCGTGAGCCGGGACCTGTTCTCGTCTAGGAGTTTGGAGAGTCGATCAGCCCTCTCCTGCAGTGGCTCGGGGAGGTTGATCTTCTGGGACTTCGCGACGAAGCGGGCGATCTTTCTCTGGATCTCCTCCTGTAGGAGGCGCACCGCCTCTGGGCGGGTCAGGAGGACGTATCCATCTCGCACGAGCCTGTTGACGAGCTTCCACTTGGGCTCCCGGAAGGCCGAGGCGTTCCTCAGGTAGTCCTTGAAGTAGAGCTCGAAGCTGAACTGGCGCCCGTCCATGTGCTCCCTCACGAGCCTCAGGGTCCAGTCGAACTCGACGCGCCCCATCTTGGCGATCCTGTCGTCGTTCTCCTCGAGGAGGATTCCGCTCGCGCGGACCGCCTCGGAGAGGGCGTATCGCCGCTTCAAAAAGTCCTCGCCGAGGACCATGACGTACATGTTGGAGACGGGGAACGAGAGGAGCTCCGTAATCGTGTCCGAGAGCTGGGCGTCGGCCTCTCCCCGGATTATCGCCCGGGAGACCCTGTCCTCTGCCCTGTCCAGGACCGCGGCGTGGCTGGGGTCCGACAGATCCTCCAGGGTCAGGTTGAGGACGTCGACTAGCTTGACGGCGTCGCCCAGGAAGGGGTACTTGGCGGCCTCCCTCTCGGAGATCATTCCCAATTCTAACGGCTGACGGTGAGATAATATTCTTTGCTACGGAGCCGTCAAGAAGTAAACTGGATCAAACTGGTGACACGGTCGTATAGATGTGACTGGGGCTACTGAGAACTGAAAAACTGAGGGTGCGAAGGGATTCTAGACCCCGATGCATGGGGCCAGGTAGTAGATGAGGCGTCCCTGGGGGAGCTCAAAGTTCATCTTGATGGGCATGTCAGTTGAGAGCTCCAGGGTCGCGACCTCACTGGAGGCCATTACTGCGCCGACGATATCCTGCAGGTAGCTGAGGGTGAATGTGGCGCTCGAGCTTTCTTCAACATTGAGGGAGAGCAGTTCGTCGGAGGCCTTCTCCCAGATGCTCTGGGCGCTTCCCATGTCACCGGTGGCGCTTATAGTGAACGACTCGGAGTCCACCTCCATCTTGACGTGCTCGCTGACGAGGGAGGCGTCCCTGATCGCCCTCCTCAGACTCGAAGAGAGGATGCGGGTCGAC
>DATLAV010000254.1:0-13865 GCA_035527235.1 Patescibacteria group bacterium
GGAGGTCGTCTAACTGTGCTTCAGATAATGGAATTGGCGCATCCTTACACCACCGAATTTTGCATTCCAACGTATCCTAGGAATATAAGGGTGCTGGACAACTAGAATGAGCCAGTCAGACGCTCCATCCTAGAGTTTCCACGTCGAACCTCAGTATCTCGGGCGCGCTCTCTGCCTTGGACTTGAGCTCCTCGAGGCTACCTATCTCCAGGACGCCGTATATGATCCAGAGCCCCGTGGACTCCTCGTGGTGCTGTGCGTCGATGGCATGCATGTTAACATGGAACCCGACGAGGGCCGAGAGCCTGTTGAGGGCCCCCGGGATGTCGTTCAGCATGGCCGAGATCTTCAGGAGCCTCGTGCCCCGGGGGAGGAAGTCGATAAACAGGGCCTGTATCTCGGCCCAAGCCTTCAATATGGCGTAGCCTCCCTCGCCCGCCCCATCAGGCAGCAGCAGGTACATCCGACCCTCCTCGTCGGCCTTCATCTCGTAGGTCGACCCCAGCTCGAAGGCCTGGGGGAAGAGCTCGGTTATCTCCCGTGACGTTACGAAGCCTCCCAGGGCGGTGATCTCGTCGGCGATGTCATCGGCGGTCACGTCCATCCCCTTGAAGTCGGCTATGTACTCTGAGACCCAGATGGTTCCGAAGCCGAAGGCGCCACTGCTCAGGACGTTCACCCCTTTCGAGGAGAAGATCTCCGTGACGCTGGCCAGGGAGCCCCTGATGTCCTCCATGAAGACCCTGAAGTAGCTGACCTGGGGGTTGAGCCGGATCGTGGAGACGGAGAGCCTGCTGGAGCCCTCGACGCTCCCCCCGAACAGGTTCTGACCCGGGAAGAGATTCAGGACCCCCGCAATCTTGTCGTCTAAGTACAGCCTCCGGCCTCCCTCGGCCGCCTCGATCTTGGAGTGACCGCATACAATCATCCTTGACACCCGCTAGAATGGAACCTCTCCGGGTTCCACCCATTCTTACTTCACGTACACAGACATAAAGGTCGTTGGACCGCCGGAGCTGACCTTAAACTGAATGAATACGGGGCCGAACGAGTCGCGCAGCCTGAGTATTCAGAGGTTTCTGAAGGAAAAGAGTCTAATATCGGAGCCGCGGTGTAGAGACAGGTATCGACATGAGAGTTCTTCAGCTCCACTGCTCGGATTTCGACTACGAGGTGAGGAAGGAGACGCCGGTCGCGGAGAGGCCGGCGAGTCCCAAGGAGGAGCAGCTCAAGGATGTCCTCGTCTGCTTCATCTGCTACGAGAAGAGTGACGAGGGGAGGACGGAAGAGATCACGAAGGAGTTCGTCGAGAACATCAAGGTGGACGTCTCAAGGATTGGCTGTAGCATCGTTCTCCTCTACCCGTATGCCCACCTCTCGAAGAACCTCGGCTCCCCGAGGAAGGCCAAGGGCTTCCTGAACAACCTGAAGCAGCAGCTGACGAAGGAGGGCATCGAGGTCCACAAGTCGCCGTTCGGCTGGTACAAGGCGTTCAGCCTTAAGTGCATCGGGCACCCTCTGGCGGAGGCCTACAGAGAGTTCTGATCCCGAAGGCTCCTAAAACTTTTATCGATTCTCACGTTTCAGTGGAATCGAGGTTCCCTGTCCAAGTTGTACGAGTTCGATTTGGGGAAGGCTGCCGACATCCTGACGAGGGAGCTCTTCAAGCTCAAGGCGGGGGAGACCTCTGCTACGGTTTCAACCCGGGGGCGAAACTCAGGGAGGATATCGTCGAGGACGAGAGGGTCTGGGGGTGCGTCGAGTGGGGCATCGGCCACATGAGGTCGGCCCCCACTCCAAGTCACTCAGATGGCGTCTGCCTCAACGCCTCGGTCTGGCTGGATGGCAAGCAGATTCTCGACAGAGGGAGAAGCGTCAACCCAGAGCTCGCTGAACTAGCAAGCAAGCTGGGGCAGTAGTAGCCTTCCCCGTTTTTTACATTAAACCGAGTCCTCAAATATTCCTGAGGTCTCCTTGGATGCGATCATCCTATGTCAGGTTCAGATATTCCCTCCCATCACGGCCCCGCCGGGACGACGGATGGGAGCTACCCTAACGAGATCATGAAGGTCCTCTTCGAGCGTGCAAGCCTCAGGGACTTCTCCGACCGCGATGTGACCAAAGAGGTCCTCGAAATGGTGCTCAAGGCGGGCACCCACGCCCCCACCGGGGGGAACCTCCAGCCGTACTCGATCATCAAGGTCCAGAACGGGGAGACGCGCAGGGCCCTCGCAGAGCTTATGGGGCAGAGGTTCATAGGGAATGCGCCCGTCAGCCTCCTTTTCTGCATTGACCTCCGCCGCCTCGAGAGGTGGGCGGAGCTGGAGGTCGCCCCCTTCACGGCCACCAGCTCTTTCCGCCACTTCTGGATCTCCTTCCAAGACACTGTGATATGCGCCCAGAACATCTGCACCGCGGCGGACTCGATGGGCCTCGGCTCCGTCTACGTCGGCTCCGTTCTGGAGATCTTCAGGGAGCTCAGGGAGATGTTCCTGCTGCCCAGCGGCGTCTTCCCCGTGGTCCTCCTCTGCCTGGGGTACCCTAAATCGGAGGTGGCGCTCAGGAGGAAGCTGGGTATCGACGTTGTGGTCCACGAGGAGCGTTACTCCGATCCGGGGGACGACGAGCTCCTCGCCGCCTTCAACGATAAGTACAGCGGCGGCGACGCGCGGCAGGTCCTGCTCACTGAGGAGCGGCTGAGGGCGCTCCACGAGGTCTCCCGTACCGTCCACGGCGCGGAGTTCGCTGACAGGTGCGTGGCGAGAGCCCGGGAGAACGGCTTCATCAGCGCCGTTCAGAGATATTTCGGGCTCCACTATAGGGCCAACAGGATGCCCAAGGGGAACCTGGAGTTCATCAAGATGATGGAGGAGGCGGACCTTCACTTCTTCAGGGAGTATACACCGAAGAAGGGTTGAGAAACCTCGGCTTCTCACCCTCTAATCCTATGTGATCCCCCGGGTTTTCAACTTTAATAGACGTTTGGACTCGTTGAGCCTCCCCTGAAACCTTTGGATCCGTGAGAAACATAATTGAAAATATACCATTTGATTGAAAAATGATGAAATTAGCATCATCCTGAAAA
Organism: Patescibacteria group bacterium; assembly: GCA_035527235.1. GTDB lineage: Archaea > Thermoproteota > Bathyarchaeia > TCS64 > TCS64 > BS750m-G28. Next base: position 3,086 of record DATLAV010000254.1, read on the forward strand.
GATGGTGATAAACAAATTTAGTTTCAGAAAATTGTTTGATTAAGGAAAATTCTGCTATTGATTGATCCTATCTTGTAATTCGTATAAAAGGAATTCCGAGATGGTGTTCACTATCATTGAAACAGATAGAAGATCTATTTTGTAGCTAAAAAAGGGCTTTTCACCTTGAGTAGGGGCGTCAAGTAATCGGGTTGGGGGTCACTCCCCCGCGATGGTGAGCCTGCCGATCTTCACCGTGGGCGAGTAGGTGGCGCCACTGTTCATCGTGTCCCCGCCTATCACCTCGAATCCCCCTTTCAGCATCTCGTAGAAGTTACCGGCGAGGACCACCCCCTTGATGGGCTGCCTTAACACCCCATCCTCCACGATATACCCGTGGGTCACGGTGGCGTTCATGTTGCCGCTGACAGGATTGGACAGCCACTCCCCTATGACATTGACCACGTAGACGCCCTCCTTCGTGTCCTCAATGATCTCCTCGGGGGATGCCCTCCCAGCCTTCAATATGAAGTTGCTGGCGGACGGAGACGGTGAGGACGAGTAGCCGGGTCTCCATCCGTTGCCCGTGGAGTCTACGCCCCCCTTCAGCGCCGTGTAGCTGCTGTGGAGGAAGCTCTTGAGGACGCCCCCCTCGATCACCGGGGTCCTCTGCGTCGGATGCCCCTCGTCGTCGAAGGGCGCCGTCCTGAAGCCCCCGCTCAGGGTGCCGTCGTCGATGACGTCGATGTCTTCGGAGGCGATCATCTCGCCCAGCCTGTCGGCCAGGGGGGAGGCACCCGTCTGTACGTGGTGGGCATTCACCGGGGGGCTCAGCATCGTTGACAGGATGCTGGCGAAGACCTGGTTTCTAATGATGACCGGCATCTCGCCGCCCTTGAAGGTCTTCGCCCTCAGGAACTCCACAGCCTTGGCGACAGCCTTCGACGCCATAGCCTCGAGGTCCAAGGCGCCCCAGCTCCTAGACTGCGTCGACTCGGTCCCGATGCTCGTCAGGTCACCCTCCTTGGCGGTGACGCTCAAGTAGGCGTTGACGAATGTCCCCCTCCTCTCGGCCGCCTCGCCATAGCTGTTCGTGATGGAGGTGCTATTCGTCAACAGCGCTAGGATACCCCGAGTCGGCTTGACCCTGCCGTCTAGCTCCGTGACTGAGGCGATGACCCTGTTGATACGGTCGACAATGTCGTCGTAGTTGAGGTCCTCGATCGCCTTGTCGAAGCATCCCTCGACCTTCGTGTTCCCATGGCCCTTGTTGATGTGGTGCCAGTCTGGATCTGAGGGCGTCGCCTTCGCTATCTTCACCGCCCTCTCCGCCGTCTCGCTGACCTGCTCCTCGCCTATGATGGAGGTAGCGTGGATGGCGGTCTTCTTTCCGACGGCGACCATGAGGCCCAGGCCCGTCGAATTGACGATCTTGACGTCCGTTATGGAGTCCGAGAAGGAGAACTGGACGTTCCTCGTCCTCTGCACGTACGCCTCCGCCTCCGAGGCGCCCAGGCTGAGGGCCTTTTTCACCGCGTAGCCCGATAGCTTCATCTCATCTACCTCCCACGGTCATCCTCCGTGCACGTATGGAGGGACCTCCCATGCCCACCTTCACGGTCTGACCGGCCTTCCCGCAGCCTCCGAAGACCCCCGTCTTCACCTTGAAGTTGTTGCCCACGGCGTCCACAGACTGGAGGACGTCGAGGATGGAGCCGCCGATGACGACGCCCCTAACCCACTCCTGGGCCTCACCGTCCCTGATGACCCTGGAGGGGCCGACGCCGAAGGTGAACGTCCCCATCCCCGGCGAGACCTGCCCGCCCCGCCTCCCCTTACCCTGCACGTAGAGGCCGAAGTCGATGTCTTCCACTAGCTCTTCGACGGAGTAGTCCCCCGCCTCCATGTAGTAGTTGGTCATCCTGACGATGGGTGAGTTCTCGAAGTCCTGTATCCTGCCGTTTCCTGTGGACTCGACTCCCAGTCTCTTCGCCGACCACCTGTTGGTGATGTATCCCTTAAGGATCCCCTTCTCAACGATGGTGGTCCTCCCCTTCTTCACTCCCTCGTCGTCGTAGGGATGATAGTAGCCGCCTTCCACCACGCCCTCGTCGTGGATCGTCACCTGCTCCCCGGCTACGCTCGTCCTCAGCCTTCCCTGAAGTACCGAGGCCCCGCTGGTGACCGTATCGCCCTCAGAGGCGTGCCCGAAAGCCTCGTGGAGGACCAGCCCCACGACGTCCTGGTCGATGACGACGGGGTAGGTGCCCGGGGGGGCCGTCTTCGCCTTCACGATCTCCGCCGCGAAGTCGGAGAGGTCGTCAGTGAACTCGTTCCAGTCTGTGTCCTCGATGAACTCGTACCCTGCGCAGCTCGATTCGGATGAGTCGAGTCCCTCCTTCACACTCTCGACCTGGGCGACGCTGCTGTGGGCGAGCCCCACGAGGGGAGCCACAACCCTCACCCTCGCTCCCTCGGAGGAGATGAAAAGACGGTCGTCCTTCGCCAGCCCCATGCGCGTCGTCGCGCTCCTGATGCTGTCGCTGTTCCACGCCGCCTTGTTGGCGTCCATCACCACGGAGACCTTCTCGGCAGGGGGCACCTCGAAGGGATCGACCCTGAAGGGGAGTCCGACCTCCACCTGTTCAACCTTCACTGGGGTCAGGGGTTCTCCGCCACCCGATGGCATGGACCTCGCCGCCTTGATCGCTGCCTCCAGTACTTTCATCAAGCCACCTGGGCTGATGTCACTCGTCGAGGCGTAGCCGAGGGCTCCTTTGTAGGCGACCCTGATGCCGACGCCGCTCATGGTCCTTGAGGTGTACTCCTTGAGAACCTTGTTGCTCACCTCGACGTACTCGTAGTCGCGCCGTTGGAATCCGATGCCTGTGTATGAGGCCCCCCGCCCCGCCGCCGTCTCGATGAGCTTCTCAAGACCGTCAATAAAACTATCCATGCTTCGTAATCTGTATCACCAATTAGAAATCGGTTGCGCTCCCCATATTTCTTGAAAGGGAAAAAACCATAACCCCCTGGGCTCAGATATGTGCGGTGCATGCTTTGAACTCTGAGGAGTCAGTTAGGAGGCGTATCGACTCCGTCCTCGGCGAGGTCGAGAGGCGGGGCTTTGAGGCCGTCGTCTTCCTCAATGAGGTGATCAACCAGAACCCGTCCAACTTCGTCTACGTCTGCCCCCAGGGGCTCGGGGACGAGCATCAGTCTCTCGTCCTGGACGTCAACGGGGGCTCGACTCTCGTCATGCCCCACTGGGGGGCGTCCCGCGTTGAGGAGAGCGGCCGATACGGGAAGGTGATCGCCGTCAAGCAGGAGAAGGACCACCATATGAGGGGGACCAAGGAGGCCATCAGCGGATACGACCCTGAGAAGATCTGCTTCGACCTCTCCACCGTGAGCTCCCAGTTCGCCCACGAGCTGGAGAGGACGCTGGGGATCGAACTAGACACGGAGAGGGACGTCTCGGACCACATCTTCAAACTGAGGACCATCAAGGACGACTATGAGGTAGGCGAGATAAAGCGGGCCATCCGCATCACCGAGGAGGCGGTCACCGAGCTCGTCGAGGAGACCTATCCAGGGCGGGACACCTGGAGGCTGAAGAAGAGGCTGGACGCCACGATGATCGAGAAGGGGGCCTCCAGCTTCAGCTTCGAGTCGAGCCTCAGCTTCGCCCGGGGAGCCCACCGGAGCCACGGGACGATTAAGCACGGGGACATGCTCTCCCTGGACGTAGGCTGCAGGGTGGAGACCGGCTACTGCTCCGACATGGGCAGGACCTGGCCCATCACCTTAGACGCCGACGCGCTTAGCTTCCTGGAGAGAGCGGTGACAGCCCAGAACGAGGGGATCAAAAACATCCGTGAGGGCGTCACTGGGAACGAGGTGCTCAGGAGGGCGCAGGCCCTCAACGAGGAGCTGGATCTGGGGAGGTGCATCCGCACCGGCCACCAGATCGGGTTGGATGTCCACGACTACACGATGCCCCACGCTCCCAGCTTCGGGCCCATAGAGACCGATGACCAACCCCTGAAGGCGGGGATGACCCTCACCTACGAGCCCAACAGGCGTGACGACAAGCTCGGGATGAGGTGCCACTTCGAGGACGTAGTCCTAGTGACGAAGGGGGACCCCGTCGTTCTGAACGAGATGCCTTGGAACCTGCTCTGGTAGTAACTACAAATCCCCCTTTTATTAAAAATAAAAAAAATGAGTGCTACTTGCCGAGCTTCTCGATCTCTTCTTCGACTTCCTCGTAGCCCTCGTCGTAGAACTTCTGCTCGTCCGGAGCCAGATAGTGGAGGAGCTTTAGGAACTCCCCGGCGTGGACCCTCTCCTCGTCGGCGATGTCCACGAGCACCTCCTTGGCGATCTCGTTATCGATGGACTCGGCCAGCTGCATGTACAGTTGTATCGCCTCGTACTCCGCAGCTACCAAGAACCTTATGGCCCTGACGAGTTCCGCGTCCGTTAGCTTCCTGTCGGCCGCCAGACCCGAGAAAGGACTCCCAAATTCAGGCATTTCGGATCGATATTTAATCTACCCTAATTTAGTTTAACAGTTTCGTTGAATCCCACGCAAAGGATTTGAGTTGCCACGTCGATATCTCGGCCATATTGACGTCGATGATACCTGTGGCAACCTCCGAAGGAGTCACGGTCAGCTGCCCCCGGGAAGGGCTCTACTCCTTCTACAACAGCCCCTACCCCGCCCACAAGCTTTCCACTGGCATCGACGTCTACCCCGACGCAGGCTTCGGTGAGGTCGCCCCCTCCCCCGTTGAGGGGGTGGTAGAGCTTACGAGGAGGGTGAAGGCGCCCCGGAGCAGGGGGTTCAGGGACGCGGGCTATGACTACGTCACCCTCATCAGGAGCAGCGAGAACCCGGAGAAGGTGGTGAAGCTCCTCCACGTGGAGCCGACTCTCACCGTCGGCGACAGCGTCAAGACCGGGCAGGACCTGGGCGCCCTCCTACGCTCGGGCTACTACGGCTTCAGCACCTCCCCCCACGTCCACGTCGAGGTGCGGAAACCCTCTGATCCCTTGCGCGCCAGGGGTGGCCACACATTCAGGAGGCTGGGGGGCGTCGACAACCTCGCGCCTATCACACTGCTGGAGGGAGTCGTTAACCGGAACCTTCCCGAGTTCACGAGCGTGCTGTTGGATGGCATGGCCGCGCCAGGCCTCCCGGCGGACGTGGGGGGCGTCCCGGGTCTGTTGGACGGGGGCATACCCTATTACGGCTGGCTCGGCGCTCACACCGGAGCCGTTCGACCCGTCGGTGAAACTGTGCGGGTCATGGGTGTCCCCGTCGCAATGATAGACGCCGTCCTCGATGGTGCCTGCTTGGCAAGCTGCCTGCCCTTTCAGGTCCTCGCGAATGGGGCCCCCACAAGAGGCCTATCCCTCAGGCTCTCCCCGCGGGACGAGGTCGTCGTCAAGCTCATCCCCATGAGATATGGCGGCCTTGAGCACGAGGTGGACAGCTCCATCACGATAGAGCTGAGGTCGATCTGACCGGTTTCTCTTCACCTACAGCCGGAACGGCGCCGTCGATCAGGGCGGCGTCAACTCCGAAAGGGCGTGGAGCCGAAGAACGGCCCATTCGAAGGGGAGCCCTCCCCTCTTTTCTTAAATGTCGCATGATCCCTTGATCAATCATCTGAGCGTGGAGCCATTGAACACAAGGATCATCGGTAGTCTGATAATCTTCGCCCTCCTCGGCGCAGGAGCAGGATACTATGGTGCACAAGTGATGCGCGACAATCGAATGGGCGACCTGGAGAGGAAGGCTACCAATCTTGAGTTTCAGATCGCGGCGCTCACCCAGTCGCTCGCGGAAACCGAGCGAGGAGAGCGAAAACCTTCAGGTAGACTTCAACGAGCTGCTGGGGGAGTACGAAACATTGGCATCTCAAAATCAGGAGCTGACGTCTCAGCACGCCATCCTGGAGGCCGAGTACGCCAAGCTGCTCTCGGAGTATGAGCTCGCTGTCGGCGTCTACAAGGTTGAGAAGGTCGACTCCACTCAGAACGCAGTGAACGCCTCATACGCATGGGAGTACTAGGGGAACCAGTGGACCCTCACCATCTCGATATCGGAGTCGCTGCTCGAGTACTATCGTGGTCTCGACAGGGTGTCCTCCGAGGACTACTCTCTACGTGACCCACCCCTACGATGACGAGTACATCGAAGGGATAGTCGAGAAGTTCAGCGAGATAGCCGTTGAGAAGGGTTACTCGGAGCTCCCGGTCGTCAACCTGCTGATCTCCTTCGTCCAGAGCCTGCCCTACACTTCAGACAACGTCACCACGGGCTTCGACGAGTACCGCTAGGTACCCCGTGGAGACCTTGGCGGACGGCGGGGGTGACTGCGAGGACACCTCCATTCTCACCGCGGCCCTCCTCAACTCCATGAACCACCCGGTGGTCCTCATCGGATTGCCCGACCACATGGCCGTCGGCGTCGATGTCCCCGCCTCCGGTGCATACTACCCCTACAACGGGAGCAGGTACTACTACCTGGAGACGACGGGCGAGGGATGGGAGCTGGGGGGCATCCCTTCGGAGTACGAGGAGACCAGCGCATCGATCTTCCCCCTGGAGCCCCTGGCAATATTAACCCACGACTGGTCCGCCGAATGGGAGCTCACGGACTCTGGATACGCGCTGAAGGTGACCGTCTCCATCCAGAACATGGGAATCTTGGCCGCCGAGGGGCTGAAGGCGTACACGGTGTACGACGCCGCCAATGACCTAGTGTGGTACCCCCTCGAGAGTGATTCCTTCGACCTGAATCTGGGGGGAGAGACGGCCATCGTGTTGACTCTGCCACCGCTCCGTCACAGGTACACTAGGCTGATAGTCGGGGTGTTGAACTCCAATGAACTCTTGATCGATGTGAGCCACTCAGAGTGGTTCATGACCCGATGAACGACGGATGCTCATGCAAAGTCCTGGACGCGTAACATCCATGGCTCAATCTTGGAGAAATTCCAATAGATATTCTTATATAAGAAAAATAGTTGGTGCCTTCCCAACGTATGCAGAGGCCTCCGGATGAGTGAGAAGGGAAAACTTAACGCAATTACCGACGTGATGGGCATCAAGGTGGGGCACTTCACGGATCTGGAGCACCTGACCGGCGTGACCGTCTTGAGGACCCCCGAGGGCTCCCTAGGCGGAGTGGACGTCCGAGGCGGGTCCCCGGGAACCAGGGAGACCGACCTCCTCTCACCCGTGAACAGGATCAAGAGGGTCGACGCTGTTACCCTCTGCGGAAGCAGCGCCTACGGCCTGAACTCCGTGGCTGGCGTAATGCGCTCATTGGAGGAGAGCGGGATCGGCCACCCCATCGCAGAGGGGCGGGTCGTCCCCATCGTACCCGCTGCCGTAATCTACGACCTCTGCCGCGGCGAGTCCGACAGATACATAGACGAGGTTGCCGGCTACGAGGCCTGCAGTAGCGTCTCGGGAGGCCCAGTTGAGCAGGGAAACGTCGGGGCGGGGACCGGCGCGCTCTCCGGGGGGACCAAGGGAGGCCTCGGAACAGCGAGTGAGGTGCTGGAGAACGGGATAACCGTGGCTGCCATCGTCATTGTGAACTCTAGCGGGACCGCCTTCGACCCGGAGACCGGAGGCTTCTACGCTAGGGGCCTTGAATTGGGAGGGGAGTTCGGCGGCCTGAGGCGGGACCTGCCCGCTCGGATGGTGCCGCGGCCGGTTCTGTACCGCAAACAGGGTCAGCACACGACCATCGGCGTCATCGCCACGGACGCTCAGCTGGACAAGTCCCAGGCGACCAAGATGGCCCAGATGGCCCACGACGGGCTCGCGAGAGCCATCTATCCTGCACACACCATGTTCGACGGGGACACCCTGTTCTCCGTCGCCACGGGAACGAAGGGAGCCCTCGGCGAGTACACCTCGGACAGCAAGGACGGGGACAGGGCCCTGAGTCAGATAGGCGTCTCCGCTGCGGATGCCGTCTCAAGGGCGGTGATACACGCCATCATCAGCGCGGGTACCGTGGGGAAGTACACCTGCTACAGGGACAAGTTCCCTGACTCCTTCTAGCCTAGGTTAAAAGCGGTACAGAGTAGAGGCTCACTCAGGCTCGACGATGACGGCGGTCCCTGTCGCTGAGATGACGATGAGCCCCATCTGGACCCCCATGTCGGATGTCTCGAGGTCGAGGCCCACCAGGGCGTTGGCTCCGAGGGCGATGGCCTTCGACTTCACCCTCTCCATGGCCTCCAGGCGGGCCTTCTCCAGCTCGGTGGTGAAAGCCGTGATCTCTCCACCGAACATCGACTGAATTCCTCCCACGAACTGGCCCAGCAGCCCTCTCGTTCTAGGGGTGAGTCCAGTCACGACCCCGAGCACCTTGTTGATCCTGTATCCGGGGATCTCGGGCGTCGTCACCATGACGAACTCCGACGCCTCCTTGCTGATCGCCGAGCCGCAGTTCGGGCAGAACCTGTCACCGGGTGCGACCTCCTTGCCACAGATAGGACAGCTCATAATCGACACAGGTGATCTATGTTAGCACAGACCTATATCTCTTCAGCCTAGTCAGGAGTTCCTCTGCACTCCTTCCACCTCGAGGTGGGTGCGCTGCCTGAGGTAGACCACCTGAACTCCAGACGCCCGTAGGTGCCTCCTGAGCTCCCTGTCGTTCGTCGCGACGCCGTAGCCCTTCTCCGAGGACATCCTGGAGATGAAGTCGTCCACGAGCTCGCCGTCAAGAAGCCCCTCCTCGAGCACCTCGCACCTCTCCACAAGGCTTAGAGCGAAGTCGATCTCCCTGGTCACCGAGGGAGCCGCCCTGTGCCTGAGCAGGTGAAGCTCCGTGATGACAGGTCGGGGGACGAGGAAACGCACGTTCGCTCCGAGGAGCCTTCTCATCTCTTCGAAGATGTCCACATTGAACCTCTTGGGCACGAAGAGAAAATTGGAGTCCAGGATCACCGAGGGGCCTGAGGCCCTTAACCCTTTAACTCGCCGATCCCAATCAGCCGCCATCTGCCACCGATCCTCCGGCTGACCGCGACCCTGTCCCCTTCCTCGCCGCAGACCGGTATCGTGAGATCGGCCTCCATGTAGTCCTTGGAGACCTTCGTCACCGATCCCATCGTCTTCGCAGTGCCTATGTTAAGCAGGAGCTTCTCCCCCTTCGCCACGGAGGCCACCCTCTCCATCTCCCGACTGCCGACGACTGTGTCGAAGAGCTTGATGTCGAGGCTGAGCTCCCCCAGAACCAGCGGAAGCGTCCCCGGCTTCCCGATTAAGCTCCCCACGAGCCCGTCGGACTTTGTCAGGCTGGGGTCGAGCATCGTCCCCACGCCCACGAGGCCACCGGGGAGAGCCTCCTTCACGTTATCACCTCCGGATTGGAGGCTCGTGATCTCGGTGTACAGCTCGTGCATCTTGAGGCGGTTCTTCTCCCTCGTCGGAAGGCCCGGCCTGATCTCGACCTCCTCACCGACATCGAATCTACCCTGGATGATTGAGCCGCCCAGGACCCCGCCGACGAGCCTCTCGATAGGCGTCCCCGGGACGTTCACGTCGAAGCTCCTCACGATGTACAGTCTTGGCGGCTTCGCGAGGTCCCGTTTAGGCGTCGGCAGGTACTCCTGCATCGCCTGTATGAGTATATCCATGTTAGCCTCGTGCTGAGCCGAGACGGGGATTATGGGAGCGTCCTCCGCCACCGAGCCTTCGACGAATTTCTTGATCTCGTTATAGTTGCGGATCGCATCGTCCCTCGTCACGATGTCAATCTTGTTCTGGACGATCACAATGTTCCTAAGACCGACGATGTCTATGGCTGCTAGGTGCTCCCTCGTCTGAGGCTGAGGGCAGGGCTCGTCGGCAGCTATAACCAGGATGGCGCCGTCCATCACGGCGGCACCGCTCAGCATCGTCGCCATAAGGATCTCGTGGCCCGGCGCGTCAACGAAGCTGATCGCCCTCTGAAATTCGGCGTCCGCAGCGCAGCTGGGGCAGGTCGGCGACATGCAGAAGCACTGGGGCTCATCGCAGTTCGGGCACTTATAGATGGCCGCATCGGCGTAGCCCAGCTTGATTGTGATACCCCGCTTAAGCTCCTCGCTATGGCGGGAGGCCCAGACGCCCGTGAGGGCTTGGACCAGCGTGGTCTTGCCGTGGTCGACGTGACCGATGGTGCCAATGTTGATCTCAGGTTGCTTCGGTAGCTTCGGGATGTACGATCGCCCCTTTAAACTGGTGATTGTAGTTGTGGGGTCTGACCTTATATACGTTTATGACGCGGGAAAACCCGATAACTACACAAACCTCGAAATAACCCCTCAAGAATTTTATAAGCTAGAACCGTTATAGCATACGATTTAAAGTGTCCAATATAACAGAAAGATCGGACAAGATTTCTGTCAGCATCCCCCGCGACCTCTACGAGAAGATCGCTGAAAAGATCGCGGGAACCAGCTTCACCTCCGTCGATGACTACGTTGTAGCCAAGCTCGAGAATGACTTCCCCTCGGAGCCCGTCTACAGCAAGGAGGAGGAAGAGCTCATCAAGGAGCGCCTCCGTAAGCTGGGCTACATAGAGTGAGGTCACTGAGATGCTGCCACCACACGGCGGAAGGTTGATCGACAGGCTCATGCCTGAGCAGGACCGCCCAGGAATGAAGGAAGAGGCCGGGGAACTCACCCCCATCGAGGTCTCCGACGAGCTCAGGACCGACTTCGAATGCATAGCATACGGGATATTCAGCCCCCTCGAGGGCCCCGTCAACGAGGCCG
>DATLAV010000255.1:0-3973 GCA_035527235.1 Patescibacteria group bacterium
CCCATCTTCTCGTAGAGGTGGATCGCCCTCTCGTTCTCGGCCACCACGAGGAGCTCCAGCTTCCTGATACCCTTGGAGCGGGCGATCTCGATGAGGTGCCCCATGATGACGGTGCCGAGACCCTGGTTCTGATAGTCATCGTGGATCGTGATATCCAGCTCCGCCCTGTGCCTCCTCGACTCTAAAAAGCTGAACTCGAGGCTGGCGTCCGCGATCACCCTCTCCTCTCCGTTCTCCCGTACGATCCCCAAGATGGGGAGGACCTTGTCGTTGTCCATCTCCTTGAACCATTCCTCGACTCTCTCCCTTGTGAACCTCATCGGGAGGTAGATGAGGCTCTCTCTGGACAGTGACGAGAACATCTTCCAGACCTTCTCGTAGTCCCCCTTCACCGAAGGGCGGAGATAGACCTCCGTCCCGTCTCTGAGGGTCACATCCTTCGAGTAGTATGATTGTACATCCATGAGATCGAATAAGACTACAGTCCTTTCTGGATAAGCGTTTGGTGACGAGCTCGGGGAGACCTGGCGTCTAAACGATCCTTCGGCACTATCGGTTTTCCAGTCCACGAGAAGAGGTATTATACACAAGTTCATATTAAAAATCAGTTTCATCGGAATAGAAGGCGAAAGAGATGTATCCGGGGCATATAGTACCCTAAGTTATGTTTAAATTCATTCGTTTTAGATTTTAATATAGATTCTAATCCCTTTTCAGGATAACCTGTATGGATTTATAGTAGAGTAGTAAATATATGAAATTAACAGGACATTGACGCTCCAAGGGCAGTTTCAGGCTATATACAACATACTTCTTGTTGTCACGGTTATCAGTCTCGCTACAAGGCGTTTCCGGTTCTCCTCCTCCCTCGCCTTTATAGTGGCAGGCGTGATGTCGACGGCGTGGACCTCTTTCCCCCTGCCGAGCCTGAGCCCTGAGATCTTCACCTCCCTCCTTCTCCCGCCTATCGTGTTTCAGGAGACGCTCCGCCTCAATATAGACGACCTTATCTCCGAGTCCAAGTCCGTCCTCGCCTACGCCGTGCTCGGGACCCTGTTGATGCTCATGGCCGTGGGACTGTTTCTGCACCTCTTCCTGGGGTTCAGCCCAGTGGAGGCCCTCCTCCTCGGCGTGATCATCGCCCCCACGGACCCCGTGGCGGTGATAAACGTGTTCCACGAGATAGGCGTGGTGAAGAGGTTCCAGCTCATCGTCTGTGGGGAGGCCCTCCTCAACGACGGTATCGCCATCGCGCTGTACTCGATAATCATCTCCCTCATCACGATGGGCTCCATCACCGTCATGTACGGGGCCAAGATCACCCTGGTCTCCATCCTGGGAGGTGTCCTCCTCGGCGTGATCTTCAGCTATGCCGCCCACATCCTGTTCTGTTGGACCGACGAGAAATTCACCGAGGTGCTGATCTCCTTCCTCGTCGCGTTCGGCGTCTTCTGGATCTCCGAGTCCATAAACGCCAGCGGCGTCATCGCGACGGTCACCACGGGGCTCATCATCAACTACAGGACCCACGCCTACGGCGGGATGGGGAAGCAGTCCTTCGAGGCCCTGGAGACCATGTGGGAGTTCGTCGGCTTCGCCGCATCGAGCATCGCGTTCATCTTCATCGGGGCCAACCTGAACATCTCGGTCCTGTTCTCGAACATCAACCCCATACTGTACCTGTTCGCCTTCATCCTCCTCTCGCGGCACATAATGGTCTACGCTCTAGCGGAACTGGTGGAGAGGCTAGGGGGAAGGGCGATCCCGGGGACCTGGAGGCTGGGGCTGTCGTGGTCCGGATTAAGAGGCGCGGTCTCAGTGGTCCTCGCCCTGGGCATGAGCAGCCTCGCTCTCCCCCACTCAGAGGTGATCGTCGCTCTCACCTTCGGCGTCGTCCTTACGAGCAACGTCATCCAGGGGCTCTCCATCTCTGAGGTCATGAAGCGATCAGGGCTCTCTGCCGGTGGAGACCTCAAAGAGGTGATGGAGGGGAGAACCGCGCCCCCGGTAATGAGGGAGGACTACTCCTCAAGCGAGTTCAAGAAGGGAAGGAGCCTCTGGGAGAAGCTGATATTCTCTGCCCCTGAATATTTCGTGTTCGATACTAGACTAGGCATCTGGATCCTGCTGAGGCTCCAGCACACCCTGGAGTTCATCAACGTTTACATTGCGAGGATGCCGAAGACCGAGGGGGGCCTCCTGAGGAGGGGCTTCGAGGTCTCGGCAGACCTCATCACCCACACCCTCAACCAGATGACCCAGGCCCGCAGAAACTACTACATGGACATGGCGAACGACGCAGGCGTCAACTCCGACGAGCCGCTGGACTCCCTCTATGAGATGAGGAGGCGACAGGTTAACACGGTCTTTAACGCCGCGGGGGGCACCAGAAAGCTCAGGGACAGGGGGAGAAAACGCTCACAGGACTCCGATTAAGCCAACCTGATAGTTAATGAAAATATGAAGCGACGCAGGTTTGGGAGAAAAGCCCACAGAAATAGGCGTTCGAGAGTAACGTCATGTCGGTTTCTGGTACTTCCTTCCCTCAACGTCGTAGATGGTGTACCCGATGTCGAGCCTGTGTGCTATCTCCGCCAGTTCGGGCGTGATGTCCCCATAGCTGAAGCCCAGGTGATTGCAGGGCCAGACCCCGATGAGCTCCTCGGCGGGCATCGTGATCCTCCCCTTGATGATGGGCCAGGACGGGTTGTACCTATCATGCTCCGAGGGGTCTACGTCCAGGGTCTCGATGACGGCGGCCACCAGCATATACCGGAGGTTCTCGCGGCCCAGCCTGGCGACGGTCATCAGGTGGCCCCCCGGCGTCCTCCCCCTCACCGAGCTGCCGCCGGCGTCGTAGAAAACCTCCTGCCCCAGGTACTCCACTAGGTCCAGCTTCTCGGCGGGGTCCATCTCTGGTCCGCCGAAGAAGTGGGGCGGATGTTGGCCACAGTTCACTATGTAGAGGACACCGTCCTCGACGTCCCTGAAGTCCCCGAATCCCGAGGGCTTCCCCGTGACCAGGTGCATCATCAGCTGGGTGAGGGCCGAGTCCATGTCGTTCTCGCATGCCACGGGGACGATGGGTTTCTCCTTCCCGTCGGGGCCCACGTCGTTGTTGAGGAACGCCGAGAGGAGGCAGGCAGTGCAGAACCTGCCGCTGAGCTCGTCCTGGCACTTGACGCCGCAGAATGTGACGCCGTACTCCTCGATGATGTCGAGCCCAGCGTAGTAGAGGCTCAGCTGCTGGACGATCTTGTCGAAGCTCTTCAGCTTCTCCCTGGTGAAGTCGTAGCTTCCGTGCTCCTTCATGTGGTCGGCGGCCTCCCTGAGCCGGGGGTCCGTTATCCTGTACCTGCTCTCCCCGGGCTTCCCCTCCCACTCCACCATCTCCTCCGCCCTCACGAGGAGCTCGGACTGGTCGAGGGCCTCGAAGCTGACGCCGAAGAGCTTCTGCCACTGGTCGACGTCCGCGGTGGTCGTCGGCATCTTCAGGCTCATGCCGCCGAGGGCCAGGTACTTCTGGGCCTTCAGCTCCTTGATGACTCTCCTCGAGCTCTCGGCTGCCTCAGCCCTCCTGCCGTAGAATCCGAGGACGGAGAGCAGGGCCTCCCCGACCTTGGGGTCGTTCACGATGTCGCCGAAGACGTGGGCGAAGGGGATCCCTATCCGGGTGAGCCCTCCGCCGGCGGCCATGCCGGCGACGAGGCCGGGGACGCTGGGGTCCTTGTGGCTGAACATTAGTACCCTGGCGATGTCGTCGGTTTCGGCCATGAACCTCTTCACGGCGTCGACGGAGTCCCAGGGGAACGTCCAGGACCCCTGGTTGATGACGAGGGCCGCAGGATTCTCGGTGGCTATCCTGCCGATGTGCCGGTTGACGAGGCCCGTATTCCAGGCTATCTGGTCCATCTCCGGGAGGCCCTCGCCACCCCTCACCACATCGACGCCGGAGCGCTCCAGGAAGTTGACG
>DATLAV010000256.1:0-12152 GCA_035527235.1 Patescibacteria group bacterium
GGACCGAGGACGCGTACATGCGCTTCAAGCCCTTCAGGAACCGCATTCCCCTCTACCTGGGCGCACAGAGCAGGCGGATGCTCCAGCTGATAGGGGAGATAGCGGACGGTGGCCTCCCCCTCCTGTTCCCCCCAGAGTACATCGACGAGGTTCTCAGATACATCTTGGAGGGGGCTGAGAGGGCGGGGCGCAGCCTTAAAGACGTCGACGTGGTGGGCTGCATCTGGTTCTCGGTGGCCGAGGAGGCTGAGGCCGCGAAGGACGCACTGAGGACGCTTGTCTCATTCTACGGCCCTCACCTAGCGCCCAGGATGATCGGCAAGATCGGCCTAGAGACGGAGGACTTCGACCCGATCAGGGAAGCTATATCCAAGCGGGAGTACGGGGAAGCGAGGAGCCTGGTCACCGACGAGATGATGGACCTCGCCATCCACGGGACTCCCGACGAATGCGTCGACCGCATCGAGAGGATGATCAGGAGAGGGCTCACCCACGTCAGGTTCGGACCGCCCCTGGGACCAGACCCCGAGGAAACCATCAGGCTCATCGGTGAGGAGATCATCCCCCACTTCAGGGAGGAGCGACTCCCCCCCGAAGAGGCGCCCACCCCACCGCAAGGATAGCCTTTTACAGATCGAAGTACAGACTCTCGGACATCGGAGTTATGAATTTGAAGGAGATAACCAAAGGGGACATCGAGCGATTCTATAAGGCGTTCGAGTCCGACCCGAGAAACCTAGTGGCCCTCAATGCTGTGACCCAGGTCGACGTAAGGGAGGCGGCGCTGAGCCGGGCGGCGATCAACAGCGTCGATCACACCTACTCCCACATCATCAAGACGGCGACCGTCACGGGTCAGGGCGCCACGGGCAGGTGCTGGATGTTCGCGGGCCTCAACACGATGAGGATCTACGCGATGAAGAAGTTGAACCTGAAGGAGTTCGAGCTGAGCCAGCCCTATCTCATGTTTTACGACAAGCTGGAGAAGGGTAACTACTTCCTGGAGAACATCATCGAGACCCGGGACGAGCCCCTGGACGGCAGGCTCGTGATGTGGATTCTGGGCCACATCATACCTGACGCCGGGCAGTGGGATATGTTCGTCAACCTCGTGAAGAAGTACGGCGTAATGCCCAAGAAGGTGATGGAGGAGACGAAGAGCAGCGGTGCCTCAAGGAACATGAACAGCCGTCTCATCGCGAAGCTGAGGGAGTACGCGAAGGACCTCAGGGTTATACACGAGGGGGGAGCCTCCCTCGACGAGATGCGGGAGGCCAAGGCGTGCATGATGGAGGAGTACTACAGGATGCTCAGCATCCACATGGGCACGCCCCCCACGGAGTTCATGTGGGAGTACAGGGACAAGGACGACGAGTTCCACCGCCACGGCATCATAACCCCCCAGGAGTTCTTCAAGGAGTACGTGGGCTTCGACCTCGACCAGATGGTCTGCCTCATCAACGCCCCCACCAAGGATAAGCCCTACAACAAGATGTACACCGTCCAGTACCTGGGCAACGTCGTCGGTGGGCAGGACGTCAGGTACATGAACGTGCCGATAGAGGTGATGAAGAGAGCCGCCGTTGAGATGGTGAAGGACGGCCAACCCGTGTGGTTCGGCGCCGACGCCGGGAAGGCGAGTTACAGGAACCTCGGGGTCTTCGACCCGGCGATCTACGACTACGGTGCACTATACAACACCGAGTTCGACTTTGATAAGGCTGAGCGCCTCGACTACGGCGAGAGCAGGATGACCCACGCCATGGTCTTCACCGGGGTGAACATCGAGGAAGATGGAAACCCCACGAAGTGGAAAGTGGAGAACAGCTGGGGGACGGGGGTCGGAGACAAGGGCTTCTACACGATGACGGACGAGTGGTTCGAGGAGTACACCTACGAGGTGATGGTGGACAGGAGCTACCTCTCGGAGGAGCTTCTCAAGATCCAGAAGATGGAACCCATCACCCTCAAACCCTGGGACCCCATGGGAGCCTTAGCCTAGACAAGTAGGGGTATATCCCCACTTTTCTCCACTTTTTCAGCTGATTTTGCTTAATAATACCCTAACCCTGAGATGTTCGCCTCACAAGTTTCTGAGCACGCGAAGAAGGAAACTCAGTAGGCGTCCATAAAGTATTTACGAATTTTTCCCCGTGTCATGAGAATCCAGGGTGCTCTAAGTGGTCAAAGAGGGAAACCAAGTCAAGAACTACAAGGTCAGGAAGGGCGACCCAGAGCTGATCTCTGTCAGCGGCAAGGTCTACTTCCCCGAGATCGACGACGAGGGCACCATAGACCTCGGCAACTGGAACCTCACCAAGGAGGAGGCCGAGCTCAAGGAGAGGTGGTACAAGTTCGTGCGCAAGCTCAACGAGGAGTACGACAGACTCGAAAAGCGGAAGAGGGAGTACTGGGAGCTCACGATAGACGAGCTCGGGATAGACCTATCCGACATCAAGAGGATTAAATTCATCTCGGCGGAGGAGCCCGAGCAAGCGAGGGCGGTCGAGGCGAAAACTAAAGCGTCCTGAGAGCATAGTATCCATCACGATGATCAGGGCCGTCACCTTCGACCTATGGAACACCCTCATCGAGGAGAAGGACTACACAGCTATCAGGATCGACGTACTGGCGAAGATTCTACGTGAGAACGGCGTCAGCAGGACGCCGGAGATGCTGCTTGAGGCCTACCTGGGGGGCGCCGAGTACTATCGAAGGATGTGGGAAGGGAGGCACCGCCACTTCGACCTCAAGGACAGGCTCGAGCACACGCTGAAAATTCTGGAGATCGAGCTACCGGGGGAGGCGAGGCGGTCACTCCACAGGGGGTTCAGCGAGGCCTTCAACAGGGACCGCCCGGAGCTTATGGACGGGGTCACGGAGACCCTTAAGGCACTGAGCGGTCGCTTCAGGCTGGGCATAATAAGCGACACCGGCGTAACCCCTGGGAGGATCATTAGGGAGCACCTAAGGAAGAAGGGCATCCTAGACCGCTTCTCGTCTACTATCTTCTCTGATGAGATTGGCTACACGAAGCCCCACAGGGTCACCTTCGAGACGGCGTTGAGTCAACTCGGAGTCGAAGCCTCTGAGGCAATCCACGTGGGGGACCTCAGAAGGACAGACGTGGCCGGCGCCAAGGCCGCGGGGATGAGAACTGTCTGGGTGAAGAACAACGACAGGGCTGAGGAGACTGACGCGGTCCCCGATTACACGGTATCCAACCTGAGCCAGGTCCTGGAGATAGACGTGATCAGGCCCCCGAAGAGACGAAGTTAGAGCTGCTGTCGGTACCAGTCGATGGTCTCCTCGAGGCCTCTCCTGAGATCGTACTCGGGCTCATAGCCCAGGTGCTCTCGGGCTCGGGAGACGTCGGCAACCGACTCCCTGATGTCCCCGGGGCGGCGGTCGCCATGAGTGGGTTCGACTTCGGCGCCTATGATGTCCCTGATCACCCGGAACAACTCGTTGATGCTGATTCCCCCTCCGCTGGCGATGTTGTAGACGCCGCCGACGTCCCGTTCCATCGCCAAGATGAGAGCCCGCACCAGGTCCTTGACGTAGATGAAGTCACGGGTCTGCTCGCCGTCCCAGTCTATCCTCGGGGCCTCACCCCTCAGGAGTCTCTGGATGAAGATGGGGATCACCGCCGAGTACGGTGAGTCGGGATTCTGCCTCGGACCGTAGGCGTTGAAGGGGCGCAGGCAGGTCGTCTTCAGGCCGTAGAGCCCTGTGAACACATTGCAGTAGTACTCCCCCGTAATCTTGGAGGCGGCGTATGGCGTCTGTGGTCGGGGGGCGAAGGACTCGCTTATGGGCAGCTCGTCGTTGTCGCCGTAAACGGACGCGGAGGAGGTGAAGATCACCCTCTTCACGTCGGCATCCCTGGAGGTCAGTAGAACGTTCATTGTGCCCGTCACGTTGACGTCGTTGGTGAGGAGGGGGTCATCGACGCTGCTGGGGCCGTCCGAGACTGCAGCAAGATGGAAGACGTAGTCAGCTTCCTGCACCACCTCTCTGAGCCTCCCCAGGTCGGTGACGCTGAACCCCTCGAACCTGACACCCCCATCAACCAAGTGCTGAATATTTGACAGCGTCCCAGTGGACAGGTTGTCCACGACAGTGACCTCACCGAGCTCAACCAGAGCCTCGACGAGGTGGGAACCGATAAACCCGGCTCCTCCAGTGACAACGAGCTTCATGAGTGGTATATCGAATTATGAGGCTATATCCGTTTACATCGGAGGGGGGCTCACTTCAGCCCCAGCGCGCACGGGTCTGAGGCCTAACAACGGATCAGATGCAACCCGAAGAGGACGAAGAGCACAAGGAAGAGAACTCTCAACTTCAGACGAGGGGAATTCGAGCGTCTCGACAACAAAGTAATCACATTAAATTTCATTCAACTGAATAAAAGAATTACAAGGCTGGCACGCCAACTCTGAATTTTTCTACCTAGTTCTGTCCCGACGATATCTCATGGTCGATAAATCAATTAAATATAATTGCCATGTACCTCAAGGGGTGGCGAGGAACGCCGGAGAGAAAGGTGGTGGAGTCTTTGGGTGATGACGACGAAGACAAGCTCTTCGAGATGATCAATGAGATCTTCTCGGGCCTAGCCCATGACCTGAGGGGCCCCCTCCAGACGATCAAGAACTGCATCTATCTCCTCGAGATTGAGCCCGATGACAGGTCGCCCCTCAAGCTCATCGACGACTCCGTGGGGCATTTGACGTCACTCCTCGAAAGGTTCAGGGAGTATCACAGGGGCCACAAGGTGGCACCCACTGAGACGTCGTTCAACGCCCTCGTCGAGCACGCCATCAAACAGGTGGACGTGCCCGAGGGAATACGGGTCATCCAGGAGCTCGACCCAGAGACAGGGGAGGCCCAGGTCGACATCGCTAAGATGGGGCAGGCCCTCCGCCATGTCATTCAGAGCGCCGTCGACGCGATGCCGGACGGGGGTGAGCT
This sequence comes from Patescibacteria group bacterium, assembly GCA_035527235.1. Classification (GTDB taxonomy): domain Archaea; phylum Thermoproteota; class Bathyarchaeia; order TCS64; family TCS64; genus BS750m-G28. The sequence goes on from DATLAV010000256.1 coordinate 4,978, forward strand.
TAGGGTAAAGACCCTTGGAGAGCCTAAAGGCGTCACAGTAATCATATCTGATACGGGAGAGACGATTCCGGATAGCGTGAAGTCGGACCTGTTCAAGCCCTTCGCCACCAAGTTTAGGGACGGGGACGGGCTGAGCCTCCCCAGCTGCCAGAGGATAGTCAGGGCACACGGCGGGGAAATTGACATCGAGAACGAGGGGGGCGGGGGCACCACGTTCATCATCAGGCTTCCCAGATGAAGATTGTGACAACTCAAAACCGGCTCCACGCAGATTCAGTGGCGGACAAGTTTTATCGTTCCAAGTTGAATGAATAGACAGTGTTACGAATGGGGAGCGATGGACCACCTCCAGGTGACTTCGTGAACAGAAGGAACAGGCTGATCTTCGTCATGGCCGCTGCCTTCGTCATCATCGCCTCAGGTCTCTCTTACCTCTACTTCTCAGGTCAGGGGCCGGTGGAGCCAGAGAACGACATAGCCGTGAAGGGCGTCGTGGGGGTGATCCATATAGACGGCCCCATCACATCCGCTGAGAGGACGAGCGCGATCGCGTCCGCCATCAACGAGGCGATCTCGAACAAGAGCGTGGAGGCGGTCGTTCTCAGGATCGACTCCCCCGGGGGCCTCGCCCACCTCGTCGAGCAGATCTACCTCGATCTCCAGGAGCTGAAGCAGAAAAAGCCCGTAGTCGCCTCCATCTCGATGGCCCTCTCCGGTGGCTACTACATCGCTGTCGCCTCCGACTACATCTACACCCACCCGTCATCGATGGTAGGGAACGTGGGAGTCATCGGTACGGCGCCCGAGAACCTGCTGCCGTCGGAGATGAACCTTGAGTCTGGACCCTACAAGGTGCCGGGCTTCTCGAGGCTCCTCTATCCATTCAACCTGAGCCACGCCATGGAGAACTTCGCCGGGGCAGTGGAGGAGGGCAGGGGTGAAAGGCTCAACATCACGTCCAAAGAGCTGCGGAAGGGCATGATCTACATCGGCGTAGAGGCCATCAATGTCGGCCTCGTCGACGATGTGGGCTCTCTCCAGGCTGCAGCCTCGCACGCGGCTTCCGAGGCCGGGCTCGATGAATACAAGGTGGTCGACATTGAGGCAAAGGCGACGACGGACGGTTTGTCAACCTCCGCTAACGCCACGGAGATCACGTGGAGGGACATGACGGTCTCCGCCCTCAACAAGATGCACCCGCCCCCCGCCATCTACTACCTCTACCTGCCCCCCGAGGCCTTCCAGATGGCCGGGGAGCCCACGATCACCCTCAACGATGACACGGGCTCGGAGCCCGCGAAGACGGGGAAGGGCCAGGTCATCGTCGACCTCTCCCACGGGAACAGGGTATCCCCCTGGGAGATGCAGCTCCTCTCAGCGGAACTCGCCCCAAAGGGCGTCTACGTGGGCTACGCCGACACCTGGGAGGAGCTTGAGCCGGCGCTGGCCGCCTCCTCGTGCCTAGTAATCGCGGCGCCGACCCAGCCCTACTCCCTGGAGGAATACGAGGCCATACGGGACTTCGTCGACGACGGTAGGATGCTCCTCTTTTTCTCGGACCCGGCCTCCGAGTTCACTGACTCGAAGGCCCTCCTCGGCCCCGTCAACTCCATCGCGAGCAGGTTCGGCCTCACCTTCGGCAAGGGCTACCTCTACAACCTAGACGACTACTATGGTCTCTACCGCAACATCTACGTGAGAGAGTTCGCCGACGATAACAACATCACGGGAGGCTTGGACACGATCGTCATGATGACGGCCACTAGACTGCACACCACGGACAGCGACGCCGCCTGGACCTCCTCGGAGACGTACGCCTCGGTCGCCGAGTTACCTGGGAGGTACGCCCCCATCTCCGTGATCACGAAGGGAAACGGCACGGTCGCGGCGTTCGGGGACATCACGTTCATGACGGAGCCCTACGCCTACCTGGAGGACAACTACGACCTCATCATGAACATCGTGACCGAGGTCAGCGCCATCGAGATCACCATCGTCGAGGAGGAGGAAGAGGAGCCTGAGTACAACGTCACGGCGCCTGAGATCGCCCCGGGTTCGATAAAGCTCTTCGAGGAGACGGTGAACGGCGAAATGTCCGAAGTCTGGTGGGTCAAGGTCCAGAAGAACGAGACCCGTGTTGAGAGGGACACCCAGGTGACCCTCTATTACTTCGATGATGAGGGGTCTCTGATAGGGTGGGAGTCCCCCGGGATCATTGTAGTCTACGACGGCCCCGTGCCGGACTACCCGTACCCCCTGGTGAAGGGAAAGGGGTGGACCTACAGGGTGGGCTACAACCTCACGTTCTCGGGTTTCAACGTCCGGGGGGAGATTACCGAGTCAGGTAGGGTGGTGGACTTCGAGGAGGTGGAGGTCGTCAAGAAGACGTTGATGTGCGCCAAGGTCCTCATCTCGGGGACAGACGTGCTGGACCGGCTGGGTGACAACTACACTTACATCACTTCGGAGTACCAGTGGATCTCGACCGAGCTGGGGCTCGTTAAGTCGGAGTCCACCCTCGTACAGTTCATCAACGGCATAATCGTCGCCGAAGAGGAGCGCAGCATGATCCTGACGGGCATAAACATGGCCTAAGGCGGCACAATTTCCGGGTCAATGAACTCCGGTCCGTTGCCCAGCGCCCACTTGGAGATGAAATTGATGCCCTCCACATACCTTCTATCCAAAAGCCAGTAGTGGCACCAGTCGTCGATGCCCCGTATCCCCCTGCCTAATGCCTGGTTCGCGGCCCTATAGGCATCCATGGCGTACCACCTCTGGCCCATTCCGTCGCTCTGCCTGTTGTAGTATCCGATCTGGGCGCGTACGATGGGGTCGCCGTAGTTGGCGTAGGGGACGCCAACGAGGAAGATGCCCCGGGCCTGGCGCCCCGGGAAGTTGGAGCCCTCTGAGTTCCGCCCCCTGAAGACGCAGCAAAGGACAGCTCCGTTCGCGGTGACCGCTGACCGCTTGAACCGGGGCACGATGTCCCTGTTGGACCGGGCGCTGCTCCCCTCGATGAAGAGGTCCTTATCGCCGAGGAGCAGCCTCCCCCCTCTCGTCTCGATGACGCCGTTGGTGCCCCAGGCGTCAAGGCACGTGTTCATGAAGCCTCGCTGGGGGAAGAAGAGCAGTGCGCCCCCGTCGACGCCTTGGACCTCCTCTGCGATCCTCCGTCCTATGCTGAGTATCATCTCGTTGCTCCTCTCTCGGTAGGTCGTGGTGACCCCGGGGTCGATCACCATCCTGATCTTGTCCGGGTTCTGGATGGGGGGATACGCCTTCTTCTCCGCCTTCTCGAGGCCGACGACCTCGGCGAAGAGGTCCAAGGGCGAGAGGGTGCCAGACATGATGAGGGCGCCGTCGACCTCCTCTATGACGGGCTGGATGGCGAGGGAGGGGTCGAGGCACCTGTAGGTGAGGGTGTTGACGCCCCTCCTATCCCTCTGATATAGGGCGACGTACTTGCCCTTGCTGCTCGAGGCGACGAGGCTGAGGAAGGTGAGGACGCCGTTGAGGTAACTCGCCGGGAGGTCGCCCCGGGATAGCTTGTGGGCCCTGATCTTCTCGACGGCCTCCGAGTAGTGGTCGATGATCCTCTCGAGGTCCGAGCTGAGGGCAAGCTCCAGGTCCCGCTCTAGCTGCTCCGGACGTTCCAGGGTCGGCTTCTCGGAGGTCTTCTGCCGCAGCAGGCGTGCCAGCCTCTGCATGTGCCGTGTCGACATCTTGATGGCCTTCAGCTCCTCGGAGGCGATGTCCAGGGCCACCTCGGAGAGGGTGTCGCTCATCGTCTCCTGGCCCACCTTGTCGAGGTTATGTCCCTCGTCGAGGACCAGCGCCCGGCCGGCGAGATCCAACCCCACGCCTCCCCTGACGCCTTTGTTGAAGATGTACGGATAGGGGACCACCACCATCCTGCAGCTCTTGGAGGCCCTCCTGGCCAGGTAGTAGGGACAGATGCTCCTCCGCTTCCCGGCGGAGATGAGGGCCTCCTTGGTCAGGACGGGGGGGAGGCCCCGGGGCAGCTCGGTCACCTCGGAGGCCCAGGGGCACTCGCCGTCGTCCCTTAGGAGCCTGCATAGCTCCTGAGCGTCCCTCACCGGCAGGTCGCTGCACTCGGGGTTGAGGCAGAGGTGCTGCCTGCTGGCGAGGTTGACTGCGGTGAACCGTTTCCCCGCCTTTTCGTTGATCGTTGAGACCTCAGTGAGCACCTGCCGGACCTGCTCGTGGGTCCTAGTGGCGTAGACGACAGGCCGCCCCATGGAGAGGAGCACCGCCAGGGAGGAGGCGGTCTTACCGAAGCCGTTGCACGCCTCGGCGATGAGGGTGCCCCCGCTCCCCAGTACCCTCTCCACGTCGTCCATGAACTTGACCTGGGGCGGATACGGTTCGTAGGGGAACAACTCCCTCCAGCCCTTCCCCCCGCGCCGCTCGGCGGGTCCGAGCTCAAGGAGGGCGCCGCAGGTGCGGCAGAACCTGTCCTCCTCGTACTCCTCGATGGTGTGCCGCCTCTCGCAGACGGGGCACCTGACGACGCGGGGCATCGGGCGATCCCTAAGAGAGGAGGGGAGCCACAATTTAAGGGAAATGCAGCCGGGGCTAAGGCTTGCGATTGAAGTTTCTCTTGAACCAGTTCCTGAGGCGCTGCGCAGGGTTCTGACCTGTGAAGAGGCCGCCGATCCCCTCGGGTATGATGAGCTGGACGAGGACTATGACGGCGATGGGGATGATGCCGGTCCACCAGGCTATCCAGACCCCGAAGACCCTCATGAGGAGGGTGGGGAGCATCCTCTGGGTGAATGCGATGAATACCCCACCTATGATGGAGCCGTAGATGCTGTCGAGGCCGCCGAGTATGCTACTCGCCAATATGTTCACCATTAGGCTGTCGGGGTTGTCCAGGTTCGTCGCTTGCCAGAGGGAGAGCGCCCCTCCGGCGAAGCCGGCGAGCGCGCCACCGATGAACCAGCTGAGGAGGTGGATCTGGAAGATGTTGACGCCGAGACTCGACGCCAGCTTCGAGTTCTCCGCCGTCGCCCTCACGGCTATGCCCAACCTGCTCCGGGTCAGGAAGAGGTGGATGGAGACGACTAGGATGACGCTGAGGGTTGGTGCTACCACCAGTATGCCCGGGAGGCCGAAGAGGATTATGTCGAACCTCCTGATGACGAAGCCGTAGGTCTGGAAGTGGAACGTCGCCAGTATCCAGTAGGAGTACATGAGGAGGATCGTCGTGATGACGTAGGAGAGGGCGTACATGGCAAAGGACTTGTGGATGCTGCTCGTGCCGGCCTCGTCCATGGGCCGGACGAGGATGAGGTACATCCCTACCCCGATGAACCCGTTCAGCATCGCCGATAAGACCAGTGAGGGGTAGGGAGAGTAGCCCCAGATCCTGACGAGGGAGTAGACGAAGAGGGTGCCTATGGATGCGAAGGAGACGTGGGCGAAGTTGGGGAACCTCTCAAGCTTGTGGGTGAACGTGAAACCTATACTCATCAATACGAGAAGGCTGGCGTACATCACCGTGCTCATGATGGCGATGTTGAACATATCAGAAGGCTCCGTTTTATTGCTTATAAAGGATGATTAAACTCCAGTTAACCCGGTACAAGAGATCGTGTGCTACCTGAAGTTCTGCTCCTCCTTTGTGAGAATGGATATATTCAACGGTTCGAATCTCTCAACTGGTTGATATGACCGAAGTAAATCAGGTTTGGAAGTGCGAGGTCTGCGGTAACATCGTGGAGGTCATACACGCCGGCGCTGGGCAGCTCGTCTGCTGCGGGCAGCCCATGGTAGCCATTGAGCCCAAGTACACAGAGGCCGGAGGATACGAGAAGCACCTACCGGTCGTCGAGGTAGACGGTGACACCTACACGGTGAAGGTGGGGAGCATCGAGCACCCGATGATCAAGGAGCACTGGATCGAGTGGATCGCCCTCGACACGGAGAGCGGCGTATTGCGCAAGTTCCTGAAGCCGGGTGAGAAGCCCGTCGCCGTCTTCACGACGAAGAACAGGGTGAAGCAGGCCAGGGAGTACTGCAACCTCCACGGCCACTGGGCCACCAAGCTCTGAGCGTAAGGAAGAATAGACCCCTGAGGCCTAGCTCGCACGTCTCCAACTCCAGAATCAACTTCGAAGCCATGTGCGAGAACTAATCCATTTTTTATCCTCCTCTTTCCCTAGTATGGATCGCTGAAGCCCCTGTCTTAGGCTGTGGTAGGCGATCAAGTGAACGTTGAATACGAAGCTTCCAGCTGGGACCTGACAAAGCGCCTCCTAGGCTACATGAGACCCTTCCTACCCACCTTCTTCGGGATCGTCATAACTGCGTTCGGTCGGCAGGGTGTCTTCGCCCTCCTCTCACCTCTGCTCGTCATGCTCATTATCGATTACATCGTGGTTCCCGTTCCCGGGAAGTCTCACTGGTTCCTGGAGTATCTGAAGGGGTTGACGGGGGTCACCGATCAGGTCGGGCTCCTCATCCTTCTCTGTTCGCTCATCGTGCTCCTAGCCGTCATCAGGGGCGTCTTCCATGTCATCCACATCACCCTGCGGGCCTCCCTGTCCCAGAACATACTCAGGGTGATGCGGAGGGACTTCTACTTCTCCCTGATCCACAAGTCCTTCAGCTACCTAGACCAAGTGATGTCCGGCCAGATCATAAGCCGGATGACCAGCGACATGGGGGCGATAGACCTCTTCTACTCGGAGACGGTCCGGGAGATATTCCGACACGGGATGCAGTTCCTCTTCACGCTGTATGTCCTGTACATCATCGACCCCGGACTCGCGGTCGTCTGCAGCATACCCCTGCCGTTCGTCTTCCTCTCAACCCGCCTCTACTCCGGCAGGATCAGCGGATACCTTGCGAGGGCGAAGAACCAGTTCGGTGAGCTGAACTCGGTGCTGGTGGAGGGCATCGTGGCACACAAGCTCATCAAGAGCTACGGCCAGGGGGAGGCCTTCGTTGACAGGTTCGAGGTTGAGAACAGGGGCTACGTGGAGACGAGCCTGAAGGCCTCCGCCATACAGTCCCTCTACGGGCCCTCCGCGGTCGCCACGTACGCAGTGGGTGTGGCCCTTGTCATCTTCTACGGGGGACAGAAGGTGATAGCAGGACAGATCACGATAGGGGAGATGATTCTATTCAGCACATACTTCGCCCAG
>DATLAV010000257.1:0-3579 GCA_035527235.1 Patescibacteria group bacterium
TTCCTCTCGAACCTCAGCCGAGATCGTCTTGGGAGCCTTTTTCGCCTTATTGACTACATTTCTAGCCGCTTTCTCCCATTTTTCTAGTTCTACTTTTATCTTCTCAGGAATCTTACTCACCCATCATTATTTTTAGTTCATTTATATAAAAATCTTCGCGAGCCAGTGTGTGATAAACTCCTGAAATTGACATTTTCTTGCATTCATATGTGAATGCGCGGCGCGCGCCAGGGTGTTGTTAAATTCCAGGAATTAACATTTTCTTGCACATACCCGCGAAATTGACCGCTCAATTAGAGAGCTTGCTTGATTCGTGACGAAAAAAGGTGTAAGATAGCAACGCGCTGGCGCGCGCGGCCATAAACTAATCCTAGGAGACAAAGCCACAGTCACCCTATAACCAACGACCCCAAGGAGAGAATCTGTCAGGTCTGTGTGTAGTTAGGCACGATTCGAGATGTTCACACACAGGCTACGGAGCTCCCCATGGGCTATCGTTATATTTGTTGAATGTGTCTGGACCATGAGAAAGGTTAGTGTTAGAGAAAAGAACGATTTCCAGATAGGGAGTATCAAAAGATGTCTGATATCATACCGCTGCCTTTAGCGTGGATCGAGCAGAGAAACGCCGAGAACTGGGTTATAGAAAACTCAGATCTCATAGAGACACTCAAGGAGGCTTCGAGAACGGTTGTTGAGGTCTTCAAATTCCTAAGAGGTCATGGATACGACACAGACTCTGGCATAAGGAAGACCCTGAAGACCGGTGAGCAGTGTGGTGTCTTGCGCCGGACGGCGAAGTATCCGGTTCAGTATGCGGAGATAGAGGTGACCGACTTCGGTCTGGAGCTATACACGATAATGCTCATGGGGGGCACCTTAGGATAAGGTGGAGGAGAGATGCGCTGTACTGGATGGATGGTATGGTTGAGAGCTTCGAGGTCTAGCCTATCATGACGAAGATGGATTTCTCAAAGTTCTCAGAATACGCGGATGAGATGGCTCAAAGGAAGCACTTCGAGCTCCTCGACTCGCTGAAGATAGGCCATATCATCACCTGGAGGCGGCTGAAGAGCTGGGAGAACCCATCCGACGTGCTAACAGTGAAGGACCGGATCGACGTGGAGGGTCCTGAGTGGAAGAAGGCTATCTACAAGCGGCTGCGGGCTGTTATGGAGGGCTTCAACGGCCGGGTTAAGAGCCGTGCATCTTACAGCAGTTGACATGGCAGGGGCTGGGGAACGCCTCGATTCACATGAGCCTCGTTCTGATGGTTGTTTACGCTGTGTGTATAGCCGTTTATGTCCTTGGTCGTGACGATCTAGACGTCCGGATATCTCTCAATGTAGTTAAGGCGCCGACGATCATCTCGCCTATCTGTTCCTTCGAAACCCTCTCGGCTTGCACGACATCCACAATCCTCCCCTCGTATATGATAGCTATCCGGTCACTCATGCCCAGAACCTCGTCCAAGTCCTCGGAGATGAGCAGGATAGCCTTACCCTCGTCCCTCTTCCCCATCAATTTCCGTCGGATAAACCCCTGGGAGGCTATGTCCAGACCGGACGTGGGTTTATCCGCTATGAGAAGCTGGGGGTCCCTGGAGAGCTCCCGGGCTAGGATGAGCTTCTGCAGGTTCCCCCCTGAGAGTTTCCCCGCCGGTTTCTCTATGCTCGGGGTGTCTATGTTATACTCCTCAACCAGCTTCTTGGCGTACTCATCGACTTGATCCTGGTTTGTGAACCACATGTTCTCGAAGGGGAGGGGTCCCCTGTTGGCGAAGGGCTTCTGGGAATGGGTGCCCAACACGAGGTTCTCCCTGATCGACAGTTCGGGCATTACGCCCCTCCCCATTCTGTCCTCGGGGATGTAGCCGACCCCTAACGCCCTTATGTCCTTGGGCGAGAGGTTCGCCGCGTCCTCGCCCTTGATTAGCACCTTCCCCGCGGAGGCCTTCTTGAGGCCCACGATCACGTCCACAAGCTCCTCCTGACCGTTTCCACTCACCCCGGCGATACCCAGGATCTCTCCTCCTCTGACCTCGAAGGACACGCCCTTCAGGGTTCGAACTCCCGTGTCGTCGAAGGCCTCCAGCCCCTCAACCTCAAGGAACCCTTCACCTCTCTCGAGCTCCGCTTTCTCGATGTCGAACAATACGTCCCTGCCAACCATCATCCGGGCGAGGTCTTTGACATCGACTTCGCCGGCTTTAATGGTGTCCACGACCCTCCCCCTCCTCAGGATAGTTATCCTGTCGCTGATCTCCAACGCCTCAGGTAGCTTGTGGGTGATGAAGATTACAGAGATGAAGCCCTCCCCGGTCATCTCCTTGAGAGCCCCCATGAGCTCCTCCTTCTCGTGGGGAAGGAGCACAGATGTCGGCTCGTCCATGACGAGGATCTCAGCCCCTTGGTAGAGGGCCTTGAGGATCTCCACCTTCTGCTTCCCGCTGGCGGGGAGGTGCTCCGGCCTGGCTTCGAGGTCAACCTTCAGTTTGAACCTGTCCCCGAGCTCGGTTATCTTCCCCTCTGCCCTCTCCCTGTCTAGGAAGAGCCCTCGGGTCGGCTCCCGCCCCAGTATAATGTTCTCAAGAACGGTCTGGCCCGCCACGAGGGCGAAGGATTGGTGTATCATCCCGATGCCCAAGTCGATCGCCTCCTTGGGGGCGCCTATCGAGACCCTCTGCCCGTTGATCAGGATCTCCCCCTCATCCATCCTGTAGAGACCGTACAGTATGTTCATCAGCGTCGTCTTCCCCGCCCCGTTCTCCCCGAGGATGCTGTGGATCTCCCCACTCCTCAGGTCGAAGTCGACGTGGTCGTTGGCCACCACCTCGGGGAATCGCTTCGTGATGCCCCTCATCTCAAGGACGATCCCGTCATCCTTGGCCCCGAGATCATTCACGGAGCATCACCAACACACCTCTCACAGGCCTACTCCCTGTCATAGTGAACCCCCAGAGCGGAGGGCATCCCGGCCTTCTTCCCCATCGCGCCTGCTGCGGCCAGGGCAACGATGACTCCGAGGTAGGGTATGATGACCAAGAACTCGGGGGGGATGAATGTAAACCCGGCAACCTGGAGCCTCGTCTGGGCGCCGATAAGGAAAGTGAAGAAGAGGGAGCCCCAGAAAATCCCGGACGTCTTCCACCTCCCGAACAGGATGAGCGCGAAGGCCGTCCACCCGTACCCGGCTACAAGGTTATAGGTGAACCCCTGCAGTATGACGAGGGAAAGATAGGCCCCTGCCAGCCCGACGAACCCCGAACCCATGGAGGTGCAGATCCACCTCACCTTGAAGACGTCGATCCCAGCAACGTCGGCGGCCCTCGGGTTCTCTCCCACGGCCACGACCGCAAGCCCTTGCTTCGTGTTCTTCATGATGACGTAGATGATTCCGAAGAAGAGAAGGGTCAGGTAGAACACGGGGTCCAGGGAGAAGATGCGGAAGCCCATGGTCTCCTTCACCTTAACAGAGGGCAGCAGCGTGGTGTACAGGAACCCCGCCAGCCCTTCGGTCAGGAACCAGAGCCCGAAGCCCACGACCACCTGATCGAGGCTGAGACGGACAGTCAACGCC
>DATLAV010000258.1:0-3428 GCA_035527235.1 Patescibacteria group bacterium
GGGGGCGGTCGTCGCGAGGGTGGACGAGGGTGACATACCATCGCTCAGGGAGGCTGGGAGGGCAGTCTGGAACGCCTACTACATGACCCATGAACCCATCACCATGATCGCAAGGAGGGAGCAGGAGTGAGGGACTGGCACCAGGTCAAGGACGAGATCGAGGAGGAGATAGACCGCATCTGGTGGGAGGAGCCCGAGGAGGTCACCATGTGCAAGCGAGTCGTCTTCCCCAGCGGAGCCAGCGTTGACGGCCAGGTCCTCGGCAACCTTGTCTTCCTCATCTCAGACACCCAGGTCATGGGTTGGAAGTCGGCCGTCCCAGCCATCAGGACTACTCTCGCGGACCCCGTGTTCACCGTCGACCACTGCAAGAAGATGTGGCTCTACTCGACCAGCCACATCGCGAAAATGCTGGGGAACGAGGCCCCGCCGGGCTGCCCAGCCCCCTGGCTGAACCTCCCGAAGCTCTACAGGTTCTCCGTGGAGACCGAGGAATGCTTCCCGACGCTGACATCAAAGGAGGAGCTGGAGGACCTGCTCTGGAGCTGGTTCAACTATGTCAACTGCCTGAACAGGTGGTTCTTCCTCACGTTCCCCTGGCACCTGGGCAAGATGTTCCCGCTGGTTAAGCCTGAGGACGTCGAAGAGCTCGCGAGCCTCAAAGGGAGAGAATGAGTACTACAGGTACCCGTCCACCATCTTCCCCACCATCTCGGCGATGGCAGGGCTGCTGGTGAGGCCGGGGCTCTCGATTCCTATGAGGTTGATGAAGCCTGGGTAGCCCTTGTCCTCCTCGTGTCGGATCACGAAGTCCTTCACCGGGTCCCCTGGGGCCTGGAGCTTGGCGCGGATCCCTGACATGTCCGGGTGGATGTCCTCGAGCTTCACCATGGGCAGGTACTTGACGATGTCCCTCCAGAAGGGCTCCTTCTCAGACTCAACCCTGTAGTTTATCTCGTCAACGTAGTAGGCGTTTGGCCCGAACTTGAGGCGGCCCGTGAGGTCAGGGACTGAATGGATCCCCAGACTCGCCTCATCCTTGGGTGGCGGAGGGTAGACCAGCATCCCGGCGGGGGGCTTCCCGGTGAGGCTGAAGTAGTCACCCTTACACCAGTGGATCCTGTAGCCCTCCTTGTCGATGTCGAAGCCCGTCATCTCGGCGACCCTATCCGCGTGGAGGCCAGCGGAGTTGACAACCATCCTCGACTCCACGGAGAAGGTCTCTCCCCCCGTACTCATCTCGACGACGTAGCCATCCCCCCTCTGCTCGATCCCGATGACCTCGGTGTCCAAGACGAGAGGGTCGACGCCACACTTCCTGCGGGCTTCCCTGTAGAAGTGGTCCATGAGGCCGTGGGCGTCCATGATGCCGGTGGAGGGGCTCAATATGGCGGCGTCAGCCTTGACGTTGGGCTCAAGCTCGTGCACGCCGTCCTCGTCGAGTATCTCTAAGCCCCGGGCTCCGTTCTCCCTGGCCTTGACGATGATCTCCTCCAGCTGCCTCACCTCGTCCTCGCCGTTGGCGACGATGACCTTCCCGACCCTGCTGCAGGGGACCCTGTGCTTCTCGCAGATCTCGTAGATCATGGGATTAGCCTTGACGCAGAGCTCCGCCTTCTGTGAGCCCTTCGGGTAGTAGATGCCGGCGTGGATGACCTCACTATTCCGGCTGCTGGTGGCCTGACCGTAGTTGGTCTCCTTCTCCAGGACGTAGATCTCCCGGTCCGCACGTGCTATCTCGGATGCAATGGCGAGGCCGACAGCACCAGCCCCCACGATGACGACGTCAACTTTCTCCATGAAAACTATGTGTTAATGTGTAGCGTTGATTAAAAGGTTTGATAGGGTTCGCCGGCTACTTGAACTTGAGGAGCTCCTCGAGGATTCCTAGCTGCGTCGGGTTGCTCCGTACGATGTCGCTCGTGGAGATGATGCCGATGAGCTTGTCACCGTCTATGACTGGGAGTTTCTTAATGTGCTCCCTCGCCATGACCTGGGCCGCCTCCTCGACTGAGGCATGGATGTCTATGGTTTTCAGTGGGCTGGACATTATGTCCTTGACGTTCACCGTGCCGGGGTCGAGGCGGGGCTCGACGATCCTCTCAAGGATGTTCCTCTCGGTGATGATTCCCACGGGTCGGCCGTTGTTGGTGACGATGACGGAGCCGATGCGGAACTTGTTCATCTTCTGGACGGCGTTGAGCACCGTGTCGTCGGTCCTCACCGTCTTGACGTTCCTCACCATAATGTCCCTCACGAGAATTATTCCGCTCATAGAATCAACTCGGGTACCAGTGAAACCTTCAGCAGCGACGATTTTAACGTTTCCTATCATTCAACCTTCGGATGAGGTGAAGAACGGGTCCCAGGTAATCTCCTTGGACGTGGAGTTGTAGAGACCGCAGGGAAGCCGCTTTAACCCTTCCTCCGTGGCGAAGTATCCCCAGATCTGGTAGTCAGCCACGGCTCTGAAGTAGGTGTCGTCGATAGCGCATGAACCGCTGGCGCCAGTGTAGTTCGACGCAACCATCATGATGGCCTTCCTGACGACCGTGGCGTTCGACGCCCCCGCTTCGATCACGGAGAGCGCCATGAGCCAGCAGGCGTCGTAGAGGTTGGAACTATGATAGCCCATGTCCAAATTGAATTCCTCCAAATGAGCCGCGTTAACCCGTTCGTATACCGTTGTCTCCTTGAAGGTGAGGCTCGGATGGAGGAAGATCAGTTGAGCCGCTTCCTCCTCGAAAGCCATCGTATCGTAAAAAGGTGCGGTGAACTCCGGGGTGAACCAGGTCACGTTCATGAGTGCGGGGTACTCGCTCACCTTGGGGAGCAGATACTCCGCTATGCCAGAATAATCCACCAGAAGGACGGCTGTCTCCCCTAGCCCCTTTGTATCCTGGACCGCGGCCTCCGCCTCCCCGAGGTATCTCTCATTTTCCTTCATGTACCCGTCGGGTCCAGGTTGCCAGAACTCGGACGGGTACGGGACGACCTATGTTACTTTCCTCCCAGAGCCTCGTATTCCTCGATGAAGCCTGTCAAATTCCCGAAGGGGAATCCGTGCACGAAGTCTTTCTCTACATTGTCGTTCCTGTGTACAATGATGGTGTGAGTCTTTCCCAGGTCCATCATCATCCGGATGAGGGGCTCCACCTGCCTGAAGGAGTGAGGGCTGAGCCTGATCACGTTGGGCCAGATCCCCGCCCAGAAGTAGACGTCCACGGTGGGTGTGATCAAGGTCATGTTGTACTTGAGGATGTTTCTCATGGAGCCGTGAATCTGGGAGCCCCACGAGTAACCTATGACCAGATCGATGCCATTCTCATTGTACCACTCGGTCAGTCGAATGGCCTCTGTCGCATGGGAATCTGCGCAGCTGTAGACGAACTCGAATCAGTAGTCCAAACCCGCGTTCTCGCAGTGAT
>DATLAV010000259.1:0-8476 GCA_035527235.1 Patescibacteria group bacterium
AAGGAGAAGCACATGCCGATCAGCGAGTCCCTCCTGGAGTCCCTGGCGAAGCTTCAGGAGATCGAGCTCGAGGATGTCGAGTTTACAATGGATGAGCTTGAGATCAGGCTCACACCCAGCGCCATCGTCAGCTCCGCAACAGGAGGCGGCATACCTCATACCGTGAGGAACAAACCTTTGGTACTCACAGATGCGGAGGTGGAGATCCCGAGTGGGAATTATCCGGGGAGCGTGGTCGAGGTTAAGCTGGGGGCGACGAAGGCGGAGGGAGGTTCAAGGGGATACTCGGTAACGATCGGAGGGGAGACTGCCCCGGCCTTCTACAACTTCCAGAGCAGGCCGCCCCATAAACCAGTGATCGCCCTCGACGTCTTCGACTGGCCGAAGGTGCGTCTCGCCAAGGCAGTGAAGATGCACTATAGGGAGGTTCTCGACGACCCTGGGGAGTGGGCGAGGCTCTGCGTCGACCGGTTCGGCGCCGAGATCATCAACCTCCACCTCATCAGCATCGATCCCCTCAACGAGGACACGTCGCCCAAGGAGGCCGTCAAGACCGTGTCCGAGGTCCTTGAGGCCGTGGATGTCCCCCTATGCGTCGGGGGCTGCGGTGACCCCAAGAAGGACCTGGCGGTCTTCAAGGCGGTGGCGGAGGCCACTGAGGGGGAGCGTATACTCTTCAACTCGGTCACCCTCGACATGGACATCGAGGCGACCGCAAAGATCATCGACGAGCTCGATCACACTGTCATCGCCTTCACCCCCATGGACGTCAACAAGGCGAGGGAGCTCAACCGGAAGCTCTACGACTTCCTCCCCAAGGAGAGGATCATCATGGACACAACCACCGCTGCCCTGGGCTACGGCATCGAGTACGCATTCACGGTCATGGAGAGGTGCAGGCTGGCGGCGCTGAAGGGGGACCCCGAGCTCAATCACCCCATAAGCTCCGGCACAACCAACGCCTGGGCCGCAAGAGAGGCCTGGAAGAAGATGGGTCCCGAGTGGGCGCCCCGGGAGCTGAGGGGCCCCATCTGGGAGATGGTGACGGGCCAGATGTTGCTGCTTGCAGGCGTCGACTACTTCATGATGATGCACCCGGCGGCGGCGAAGGAGCTAGGGGAGACCATCGACAACATGATGAGGGCGAGAGACGTGGGCGAGGCCGTGGACTGGGCCACCCTCAGGATAGGGGGGTGAAGGGGACGCCGGCAAAGGAACTAAGCCCCATCGAGGTCTACAAGCTCCTGCCAGGGACAAACTGCAAGGAGTGCGGCGAGGCAAACTGTATGGCGTTCGCGGCGAAGCTTGTCAATAGGGAGAAGACACTTCAGGACTGTAAACCCCTGTTTGAGCCCAAGTACAAGGGGACATACGATAAGCTGTGGGCCCTCCTGAAGCCCCCAGTGAGGGCGGTGGAGGTGGGCGTCGGCGAGCACATCGTGACCCTTGGAGGGCAGTACGTCGTCTACCGCCACGAGTTCACCTACTTCAACCAGACGGCCATCGCCATAGATGTGAGCGACGAGATGCCCAACGAAGAGCTGGAGGCCCGCGTCAAGGCCGCCAGCAGCTTCGAGTACGACTATATAGGCATGAAGCTGACCTTGGATCTTATAGCGGTCAGATCATCCTCGGGGGACCCCGAGAAATTTGAGGCGACCGTGAGAAAGGTGGCGGACTCCGCCGAGATGCCTCTCGTCCTCTGCTCCACGGACCCCGAGGTGATGGAGAGGGGGCTATCGATCATAGCTGAGAGGAGGCCCCTGATCTTCGCGGCAACCGCGGAGAACTGGGCTTCCATGGCTGAACTCGCCGTGAGATATAGCTGCCCGCTGGTCGCGTCCTCGCCCAATAACCTCAACGCGCTGAAATCTATCGCAGTTGCCCTCCATGAGTATGGTATTGAGGACATAGTCCTCGATCCAGGGACGAGGATCAGGGAAGGGATCTCGAGGACCTTGGACGACTTCACAGTGCTCAGGTGGGACGCAATCAACTCTGAGGACGATGCCATCGGTCTCCCCCTGATGGGGGCGCCCATCGTCGCATGGGCCGACGAAGGCCAGGACCCAGTAATAAGCGAGTGGAACGAGGCCGTGGCGGCGTCAGCCCTCATCACACGCTACGCAGACATGCTCATATTACATGGGATAAGCGGCTGGAGCCTGCTACCACTAGTGATCCAGAGGCAGAACCTGTACACCGACCCGAGGAAGCCGGTCTCCGTCGAGCCGGGGGTTATTCCCCTTGGCGAGCCTGATGAGATGTCCCCAGTCTTCATGACGACCAACTTCGCGCTCACCTACTACACGGTGGAGGCTGACATCGAGGCCGCGAAGATAGACTGCTACATTCTCGTCGTCGACTCCGAAGGAATCTCCGTGGAGAGCGCGGTTGCCGGGAGGAAGCTTACGGCTGAGACCGTGGCCGAGGCCCTCGAATCATTCGAGGTTGGCGACCGCGTGAAGCACAGACACCTGGTGATACCCGGGAGGGCGGCCCGGATCAGCGGCGAGATACGGGAGGTCTCGGGTTGGACGGTCTCTGTTGGTCCCCTCGACTCATCGAATCTCGCGGGATACATGGAGAACTGGAAGCCATTCCCCGAGTAGTACCCCCAACATTTTTACACTGTCGCCCACTTCTGCTTTCAGATGTCAAGGAAGATCGTGGTCTCCATTTCAGGTAAGGGCGGGACGGGGAAGACAACTCTCACCTCACTTCTCTTAAAGTGGCTCATTGAGAATACTGAGGAGGTGCCCCTCGTTGTGGACGCCGATCCTGCAACGAACCTCCACAGCGTATTGGGCGTGAGCCTTGGGAGGACAGTGGGTCAGGCATCCGGGGAGATGAAGAAACGCATAGCGAGTGGCGAACTCTCGCCCACTGTGCCGAAACGGGACGTCCTGGAGGCCTGGATCTTCCAGACCCTCGTCGAGGGGGATCGGTTCGACCTCCTAGCGATGGGACGCTCTGAGGGGGAGGGCTGCTACTGCTACGTCAACAGCGTGCTCACGCAGATACTGGACACCCTCACCAGCAACTACTCGGTGACCCTCCTGGACATGGAGGCGGGGATAGAGCACCTGAGTAGGAGGACCGACAGGGACGTCGACGTGATGCTCGCGGTGACCGACCCCTCGAAAATGGGGTTCGAGACCGCGAAGAGGGTGAAGGAGCTCATCAGCGAGGTCCACGTAGGCGTGAAGAGAACCTACCTCGTCGGAAACCGGTTCACGGAAGCAACCCACGACCTTCTGCAGAGAGCGGCTGATGAGATAGGCCTCGAGCTTGCTGGATATCTACCAAACGACGACCAGATAATGGTCTACAACGTAGCCGGAAAGCCCCTGCTTGAACTGCCGGAAGACTCGGCGGCATACAGGGCTATCGAGGATATTGTTGAAAAGATCGGCCTTGACGTCATGAGGAGTCGAACTTGAAGATCGCTATAGCTGGTAAGGGTGGAGTCGGTAAGACCTTCATCGCTGGGACCCTGGCGAGGCTGTTCGCGAGGGCAGGTCGAAAGGTGATCGTTGTCGACGCCGACCCGAACATTAACACGGCTTCATCGCTGGGGATCTCCGCTGAGGTCTCTGACTCGATCGTCCCACTCTCCGACAACGAGGAGCTGATCAAGGAGAAGACCGGAGTAGCGCCTGGCCAGTCCTACGGTCAGCTCTTCAGGCTCACCCCATCAGTGAACGACGTCATCGATGAATTCGGGGTTATGGGGCCCGACGGTGTGAGGCTTCTCGTCATGGGAACCGTAAAGGGTGGGAATACTGGATGCATGTGCCCCGCCAACGCGCTGCTGAGGATCCTCATTCAGCACCTGCTGATCCAGAGGGATGAGGTACTGATCATGGATATGGTGGCTGGCCTCGAGCACCTGGGGCGGGGGACGGCGAGGCGTATGGACGCCATGCTCGTCGTCGTAGAGCCCAGGATGAAGTCCGTCGACACGATGCGCAGGATTATGAAGCTTGCGGCCGATATCGAGGTCAAGGAGGTGATTGCGGTGGGGAACAAGATCGGCAGCCTCCAGGAGCAGAAGTTTATCGAGGAGAAGATGCGGGAGCTCAACGTCCCTGTCGCAGCGTTGGTGCCTTATGACGAGGCGATAGCGAAGGCCGATATGATGGGGAAAGCCCCGATAGACAACGACCCCAGCTCACCAGGAATAAAAGCTGTCGAGGAGCTCAGCGCTTATCTCGAAAAAAGATACGGCTAATTGCGTATTGCTACTCTGCAATTTATTTCAGGGGCTGAAGTGCCCGGAGTAATGTCTAAATGGGTCTAAAGACCCTTTTTTGTCACAGAATGATAGGACAAAAACCTGGTTCTAAGGCGTGATTATCAATAATCGAGCTTCAATGGGCTCGATGCCGATTCTATTGATAAATAGTATGACTCTGGACATACTTTGAGTCCCAACTCTTGAAACTATATATTATAAAGGCGTCAAAAAAATGCGAGATCGTTTTCTTACAAAATGGCCTGTTTCAGTTGATATGGCTATCCCGGGCATCCATAATCATACTCAAGCCAGCATCATGAAGCCTCAATGGATATCCTCGGTATCCCTGTGAGATGGAGGCTACAGAGACTCCAGGAAGGACTGCACGTCGTCGAGGAAGTCGCTGGGGCGGTTAGTCTCGATGATCTCGCATCCGGCGTCCTCGATCATCTTCAGCACCTCCTCGGAGTAGGGTGAGAAGATGTCCCCCTTGGCGAGCGGTGAGACGCAGGCAACCACGTTGATACCCCTATCCTTCATCCTTTCGATGATCCTGTAGTTCTCGATCCTGTCAGGTGAGTTGCCGCCGGGGTCGTCGAGGACGAAGTCGCTGAAGTAGAAGCAGATCTTCTCGGTGCGCTCGCCGGCGTCCTGAAGCTGCTCCATGGCCCACTGGAGGCTCCTGGTGGGAACCGTGCCCCCCCAGGTCTGGGAGCCCGACGTGCCCTTGAAGAATCGCTCGACGTCGACCGTAGAGGCGGTCACGAGGATTAGTAGGTTGTCGATCACTTCTTCGATGTCATCGTCGTCGTCGAGGTTCTTCTGCACGTGGCTGTTGCTCTCGTAGAGTATCAAGCCGTACCTCTCCATCCTTATGCTCCAGAGGAGAGGGATGAGGGACATAACCGAGTAGTGGATCGATGTGAGCCCCTCCATCTGGTAAAACATCGTGTTGCTTATATCGAGGATGAAGATGATGGCCCTCTTCTTCTTGTTCTTCTTACGAATGAGGAAGTCGTTGTAACGTACCTCTTCGATGCTCTTGCCCTGATCGAAGATGTTCTCCAGGGAGCGCTCCTCGTCGATGTCGTCTGGGTCGTCGCCGTACTCGTAGGGCCTTACGATGGGCCTCCTGAGAGTCTCGTTGCTCCTCTCGAAGTCCTTACCCAGCTTGAGGAGCTTCGCCTTGAGGAACTCAGCAAGGCGCCGCCTCGTCTCCCGGTCCTTCTGATTCTTGTTCTCCCTGATGGCGACCTTGATTATCTCGTCCTCCCCAGGGCCCACGCCAATGTCTGGCCTGCTGGAGTACTTCTTGAAGATGTCGACGTCGGAGTCGTGGATGGGCAGCACCTCACCCTGACCGAGGAGGTCCTCCCTCGACCCGTCGTAGTTTATCATGTCGTCGCTCCTCTGATTGAGGAGGCCGAGGAGCGCGTCCTCGTCAAGCGAGGGGTGCTCCTCGTCCGACTCCTCGACATTCAATAGTATGTCCAAGGCGATCCTATGGGCCAGGTCCTGGTCGTCTACCTTTGACGTGTATGCGGCCACGTCGACGAGATCCTGGATAGTAAGCTGCCCCTTTCGCAAGTACTTAATGAGTAGAAGCCTGCACATGGCTATGCCCTGTCTGGGACTCGGCTTCTCTATGACGTCCCTGTGCCGCCTCATCCGTGTTATGAACTCAGGGACGAAATAGCGTACAATCGAATAATTATAGTGGAGGAGCTCCGTCACTCCTTTCTACCCCAACCTCTTGTCGAGGATCTCTTCTATTATACTTTTCACCGTCTTCGACGGATCCCTCACTCTCATCTCCTTGGAGAGGACGGAGGGCGCGAAGAACCTGATGGCGTCGTTCACGTTGTCGAACCTCTCACCGTAGCGGTTCACAAGACGTGTCAGGAAGATGCCGGCCCGTGGTGAGGCGGGTATCTCTAGGTCCTGGTTGAACCTGGTGTCGTTGACGATCTCGTAGATCTTGCTCAGGACACTGTCAGGCATGTCCATGGCGGGGGCGTTCACCTTCAGGATCTCGATCTCTGTCTCCTTGTCCGGGTAGGTTAACCTGATCCAGCAACCGATCCTGTCTACGAGGACCCTGGAGAGTCTGTAGGTCCCTGATGTCTCGATGGGATTCTGGGTTGCGATGAACGCGAAGTTGTCGTTGGCCTTCACCATTCCGAAGGGGTAGAGGTGGTAGTGCCTCTCCTCCAGGGGGGCTATGAGGCTGTTCTGGCAGAACTCGGTTGCTCTGTTCAGCTCGTGGGCGACGAAGATGCCGCCCTCGATCATCGACCTCATCAGGGGCCCGGGCTCGAAGCTATCGACGGTCCTCCCTTGCCTTACGACGAGGGCCGGGTCGAAGGCCCCGATGAGCCGGGAAGGCGTCATGTTCTCATCGAAGAAGACCTCGTGGAAGCCCCTGGCGGTGTCCTCGGAGATCTTCCTAGCGAGCAGCGACTTTCCCACGCCAGGTGGTCCCACGAGGCAGGGGGTGACATTCGACTCGATACTATCCTTAAGCAGGTCGTAGGCAGTTCTGTACTGCCCCTTGAGTATCACCGTGTTCTCTATTTTTATGCTGTCGACGATGCTCCTCTGTAGCAGTTCACGGAAGCCTAGTTCGCTGTTCCCTGACATCTTAAGTTCATCCTTAGACCTACCTACTTCCTTTTAAAGTTTCAACATGAAGAAGGGCGATCCCGACATCACGAGAGCGGATATTTAAATGAAAAAGCCTGGAACGGATTCCGATCGTATGCTTTTTATAATTAGAGCTATATCCCTTATCGATTCACGAGAGGCTAGATAATGGTAGTAGGAATAAGAATACATGGCAGGGGCGGCCAAGGGGGCGTCACTGCATCTAGGTTGCTAGCAACCGCTGCGTACTACGACGGCAAGTACTCACAGGCTATACCGATGTATGGTACTGAGAGACGAGGTGCACCACTGACCTGCTTCGTACGAATCGACGACGTTCGCGTCCGGGAGAGGGAGCTCGTCCATGAGCCCGATATCGTCATCGTCCTTGACCCGCTGCTCAGCACGCAGCAGGGCATGGCTGAGGGCTTGAAGGAGGGTGGGCTACTCATCCTGAATTCTGCTTCGAAGCCCGAGAATATCAAGATCGGCGGAAACATCAAGATTGCCACCGTCGACGCGACATCCATCGCGCTTGAGACTTTGAGAAGGCCCATCACCAACACGGCCATTCTCGGCGCCTTCAGCAAGCTGATCGGATGGCCTTCGATGGAGGCCCTCGAGAAAGCCATCATGAAGCAGTTCCCTGGAAGGGTTGGCGAGATGAACGTCGCCGCTATCAAGAGGTCATACGAAGAGGTCAGCGACGCAATCCCAGCAACGATCAAGGAAGCCAAAGAGGTCGAGGACATCGCGGTTGGAGGATATGGAGTCCTAAAGGACGTCTCCTCTTGGAGGGTCTTCCAGCCCGTCATCGACATGGAGAAGTGCCTTGGATGTAAGAACTGCTGGCTATACTGTCCGGAGACGGCAATAAAGTGGACCGATGAGAACCAGCCGGAGATCGATTGGCGTAAGTGCAAGGGCTGTGGCATATGCGTCAACGAGTGCCCGGTACAGGCCATCGAGTTCCAGAGAGTAGAGATCAAGGAGTGATGAAAAATGTCATTTGAAGTAATGGTAGGAAACATGGCCACCGCAACAGCTGTAAAGCTGGCACGTGTACAGGTCGCCTCCGCCTTCCCGGTCACTCCCCAGACCACGATCACCGAGTACCTCTCGGAGATGGTGGCCAACGGAGAGCTGGACGCGGAGTTCGTCAACGCAGAAGGTGAACTATCGACTCAGGTAATCGTGCAGGCTGCAGCAAGGGTCGGCGTGAGGACCTTCGTCTGTACCTCAGGCCCAGGTCAGCTGTACATGCACCACCCGATGCACTCAACATCCTCCGGAAGGCTACCCGTCGTCATGGCAACAGTGCACAGAGGAAACAAGGGCATGCAGCCAGACCACACAGACCTCATGTCCCAGATGTGGACCGGCTGGATCCAATGGTATGTCGAGAACAACCAGGAATGTCTAGACACAATCCTTATGGCCTACAAGGTAGCGGAGGACGATCGCGTCCGTCTGCCCATCGCAATGGGCTACGACGGCTACGTACTCAGCTACACGGCTGAGCCCGTTGAGATCCCCTCGCAGGAGTCGGTCGACGCCTGGCTGCCACCGTGGCATTCGGAGAGCATCATGCCG
>DATLAV010000260.1:0-6502 GCA_035527235.1 Patescibacteria group bacterium
CGGAACCTTCCCCATCTCCTGTTCGTTGGGCCGGCAGGGGTGGGCAAGACGACGAGCATCCTAGCCCTCGCTCGGGACATGTACGGTCCGGCGTACCAGAGCTTCATCCTCGAGCTCAACGCTAGCGACGAGAGGGGCATCAACGTCATCAGAGACAAGGTAAAGAACTTCGCCAGGACCGCTGCGATCACCAGCGAGGTCCCATTCAAGATACTCATCATGGACGAGGCCGACAGCCTCACGACCGCCGCACAGCACGCCCTTCGCAGAACAATGGAGATCTACACACGGACCTGCCGCTTCTGCCTGATAGGTAACTACTCCGAGAACATCATAGAGCCCATCCAGAGCCGCTGCAGCATCTTCAGGTTTAGCCCACTCAGCGAAGAGGACCTGCGGGGCTGGGTCAGGATGATAGCCGAGAGAGAGAACGTGAAACTGATCCCAGAAGGGCTAGACGCAATATTCGAGGCCTGCGAGGGTGACCTCAGGAAGGCAACAAACCTCCTCCAGGCGGCAGCCGCCACCCAAGGCAGCTTGGTCGACGACATCGCCATCTACGGCGTCCTCGGCCGTGTGAGCCCGGGAAAGATCAGGGATCTGATCAATTTGGGCCTCAAGGGTAACTTCCTTGACGCCAGGGAGATGTTAAGAACTCTCCTCATTGATGAGGGGCTGGCAGCAGAGGACATCATACGCATAATGTACTCGGAGCTCCTGAAGCTGGCCATCCCTGAACGCCAGAAGGTAGCCCTCTCGGACGCGATCGGAGAGATAGACTACCGACTGACCCAGGGAGCCAGGCCAGAGATCCAGTTGAGCGCCCTGGTCGCCAAGCTGGCTCTAGCCGGGGAAGAGATGAAATCATGACTGAAGAGAGCCAGCCCTGGGCCAGCAGGTTCAGTCCCTGCACCCAGGAGGAGCTTGTGGGGAACGACAGGGCGATCAGGCAGCTCAAGAGCTGGATCAAGTCATGGGACAAGGTGATCCCCAAGCAGCGAGCGGTCTTCCTATTTGGACCGCCCGGCGTCGGTAAGACAATCAGCGTCGTCGTGCTCTCCAAGGACCTGGATCTCGACCTCCTCGAGGTGAACGCCAGCGATTATCGCACGAAGAAGAGGCTTGAGTCCTTCATCGGAAGGTCTGCCCAGCAGAGGATCACCATCACCGGGAAACGACGCATCATCATGTTCGACGAGATGGAGGGAATCAGCGGCGTCCAAGACAGAGGAGGGATATCGGCCATCGCCTCCATCATCAAGGAGACCAGGGTCCCCATAGTCCTCGTGGCCACGAGCATCGGAGAGAGCTGGGAGGAGAAATTCAAGCCCCTCGTCGACATCTCATCGCCCATCGAGTTCGATCCCATACCTTTCGGCGAGGTCTACAAGAGGTTGGAGACGATCGCTGACAAACTGGACCTGGAGGTGGACGGCGAAGTGATGGACCTCATGGCGGACCGCTGCAGGGGAGACCTGAGGTCCTGCATCAACGACCTTGAGGCCATAGCGAGGGGTCGGAAGAAGATCACGATGGCGGATGCCGAGAACATCGGATACAGGGACAGGAAGGACTACACGCCCGACGCCCTGATGAAGATGTTCTCAGCCAAGACCCTCTGGGAGGCGAGGAGGGTCATCTCATCCGCCCACATCGATTACGACACTCTCTTCGACTGGATCTACGAGAACCTCCCCGTCGTCCTCGACGATCCCGAAGACCTCGCCGAGGGGATGGAAGCCCTTTCTAGGGCAGATATTCATCAGACCAGGGGCAGTCGTTCCCAAGACTATAGACTCCTCAAATACATGTTCAACGCGATGACCGGGGGCGTCGCGCTTGCCCGGAGGCGGTCAAAGGGAGCGGGTCTCCTCAAGTTGGTGAGGACGAAGATCGCGGAGCTCGGTTTCCCGCCCAACGCGTTCAGCGTCATGGAGTCCCCCGAAGGAATCACGATCAAGCCCATCAGGTACCTCAAGGACGACTGGAGGAGGGTGGACACGGCCCTGAGGGGCATCGGAGCCCAGTGGGTACGCGGAAGCAGCTGCTGGGGCCTCCCGTACTTCAGGTCCCCCCAGCTCGTTTGGAGGTATCGAAGAACCTACCATAGCCGGCGGAGGCTCAAGAGCGTCGCTGCAAGGTTGGCAGAAAAGTGCTACATAGGATCCAAGGAGGCCATCGCCGATGTGATACCCCTCCTCAAGATCATCTACAAGAACGATGCTGCCATGGCCCAGGGCATATCAAAATGGCTGGGGCTAGACGAGAAGGAGTCCGAGTGGCTGAAATCATGAATTAATGGTTATCTGAAAATCAGATCGACCATTTTACACGTTTTGAGTATGCCCAGAACCCCCCAAGAGTGGTCTTGAGGTGTAGTGTATGCCATCCGAGATAGTACCGATGGATACTAGGCTGAAATGTCTATCCTAATCATCCTTCTTCCTGAGGTTAAAGAGGAGGCGATCGTACTCGGACCGTATGTCCTCAAGCTGTTTCTCGATCTTCGTGGTCGTCTCCAAGAGCTCCCTCTGGGATCCCTGGACGCCTTTCACGAGTTCGCCGAGGTACTGCATCTTACCCTGAGTCATCAGGGGTGTCCCCTCGTCCTGAGTCTCCCTCAACATCAGGATCGACTTGATTACCTCGGAGGGACTCAACTGCACGTCCCTGCAAAGGGCTATGAAATCGGTGATCTTGACGAGGGCCTGCCTCAGCTCCTCGACGGAAGCCCTCGAGTCGATGGCCGCGCCCTCCTCGCCCTCGGTGAGAGTCTCCTCGAAGACCTCCAGCCGCTCCCTTATGTCCAACGAGAGCCTCTGGAAGGTCGGGACGTTCTCCGGCCTCATGATGAAGAGGTACTCCTTGAGCTCCTTAACGAGCTCGCCCACGAGCCTGACTCGGTCCCCCGTCTTCGCCCAGACC
This sequence comes from Patescibacteria group bacterium, assembly GCA_035527235.1. Classification (GTDB taxonomy): domain Archaea; phylum Thermoproteota; class Bathyarchaeia; order TCS64; family TCS64; genus BS750m-G28. The sequence continues at coordinate 2,926 of DATLAV010000260.1, forward strand.
TCCTCGGGGGAGAGCCGCTCGACGAATGTACTCGTCGTGATCTCTATAGCGATCTCCCGTACGATGGTCTCCAACTCATCGATCCTGTTACCGAAGCGATCCAGCATTGACATCTAAGAACTCACATTCAACCAGAATGTCATTCACGTTTAAAGACCTTTCCGGGATGACACTCGGCTCTCATCATGGGACAATCAACTCCGCGATACAGACATATAGAGCGTCGTTCCCACCGTTCACTGATAGTAATGAGACTAAGCGCTCTTCCAAGGGTGAGACTGTCAAACCTTCCAACGCCGTTGCAGGAACTGCCGAACCTCACCAAGGAGCTCGGTGGGCCGAGGATATACGTGAAGAGGGATGACCTGACGGGTCTCGCCTTCGGAGGGAATAAGGCCAGGAAGCTGGAGTACCTGATGGGAGACGCCCTCAAGAACAGGGCGGACATACTGGTCACAGGCGCCGGATTCCACTCGAACTGGTGCACCCAGACCGTCGCCGCAGGCAGGCGGCTGGGGCTCAAGACGATCCTGGTCAAGAGCGGCCCGAGGGACGGCTACGACCCCGATGAATATGACGGCAACCACCTTCTCCACTTCCTGATGGGCGCCGAGATCAAGGTGCTCAAGGAGGGGGCTACCGAGGCCAGGGCCAAGATCGTAGAGGATCTCAGGGCGAAGGGCAGGAGGCCCTACTCGATGCCCGTCGGGGGATCGACGCCCCTCGGCGCTGCGGGCTACATGAACGCCATGCTCGAGCTCGTGGGCCAGTCAGTGGACAAGGGAGTGAAGATTGACTATCTCGTCCACGCCACCGGGTCCGGCGGCACGCAAGCGGGCCTCGTAGCAGGCGCAAAGGCACTAAACTCGGGGATCAAAGTACTGGGCGTCACGACGGGAAGCAGGACAGGTGGGAGACAGAAGGAGAGGATCAAGGAGCTGACGGCCAAGACCGCCGAGTTCCTGGAGCTGGACATCAAAATCGCGGACGACGACGTCAACATCTTCGATAAGTACGCGGAGGGCTACGGATACATGGTCGACGCCAAGGCCGAGGCCATCAAGATGCTGGCAGAGACCGAGGGGCTCTTCATCGACCCCGTCTACACGGCGTCGGCGATGGCGGGGCTCATTGACCTATGCAGGGACGGCTACTTCAAGGAGGACGACAACGTCGTGTTCCTCCATACGGGTGGGACGGCCGCCCTCTTCGCCTACAAGGACCCCCTCAAGGCATACGGTCTTGGCAAGGAAATGCCCTGGAAGATCCCCGAGTGGAGTCCGGACGCCGTGGGTCATTAACACCTTCTTTTTTTCATCATTCTTCGATGAAAGGATATGCGTGCTTAGTTGGCTCATCAGTTATATGAATCAGAGTATTGAGCCAATTCAAAACCGACGCAAGAACGGGCTTCGAGATATTTTCAGATCCTTCTAGGGGCGCCACCACTTGAAGCTGAGGAAGCTGATCTCTTCCCCGTCGACGAGAGCGATCATGAAGGTCTTCCTCACCGTTGTCGCTAGCCTACCGGCTTTCACTATCTCCGTCGCCGATAGACCATCTCCTTTTCCCTTCACCTGAACGATGTAGGGGGCGTGATCTATCCCCGGTCCATGCTCATATACGGCGAAGTCGCACCCATATTTGATGCCGGGGGTGACTACGAAGCCCTTGTCCCTCAGGCTGCTGTAGACTGTATAATGATCGTCAAAGCCCTCGAGTATCCCCCTTGCCAGGGCCTTCAGCCGTTCCGGGGTCACCTTGGCGGCATCCTCGCCCTGAACCACGTCTATGACGCCCCTCTCAAGGAGGTAGACACCCTCAATGGGGTCGAGGACGAGGGGCGTATCGAATCCTTCCTTAGGCTTGGCCACCCCCAGGGGCTTTCCATAATATCTGGAGCTGTAGAGGGTCTGGGCCTCCGCGGGGTTCCAGACGATGAGCCTACTATCCGCGAGGAGCTCAACGTCGGCTATCTTTCCCGACATGTCCGTGTTCCCTAGAGGGCTAGCATCCTTATGAGGTCCGCCTCGTCCGAGGCCGTGTCAACCATCTCCTCGATCTTCGTGGAGATGTCCCTCAGGGTAAGTATCAGGGGAAGGGGCTCCCCACATGTGATGATGTTCACGTCGAGGTCCCTGTGGAGCTGATCGACCCTCCTCTCAGCTACCTCCAGCTCGCTTGAAAGCTCAAGGGATCTGCTGGCGTTGAACCCCAGGCTAATCATGCTCTCCCTGAGCTTGATGAGGGTGTCGAAGGCGGCGTCCGCCATCTCGAGGAGGCTAGCGCCAAGGTTGGAGGGTATCTTCCACTTCCTCTCCCCTATCGCGCAGAGGCGAACTCCGGCGGATTCGATGTGGTCGATGACCTCGGCGTCCTTTAATATAAGGCGGTAGAGGTCCTCCCTGTTGAACAGGACGCTCCCAGACTCGTGGAGCTCCTTCATTATGTTCCTCTTGATCTCGATGGAATCAAGCTGTATCTTCTCCACCTCATCTAGAAGGCCCCGCATACCGTCGAACTCCGCCTTGACGAGCCTATCGATCATAAGGAGAATCTTGCGGTAGATCTCGACAACCAGACGCGTGTGGTCCTGTATCATCATCAGCAAGTTACGGAGTGTCCGGTCCTCGCTCTCTACTGGAAAAACCATCTTGGCACCTATAATCTCTGATTTGTTGATATATTGATCTCAAGGCTTATTAAGCGTTAAACTTTCTGAACGAGATATCTCAAATTGAAAATTTATGATCGTCAGTATAGAAGGTCCCCATTTTCAGGCGGTTCATCCATCTGAGACTTTTCCTGACTCCCTTAATCTCGTTTCTTCTTGCTGCTCGTCCACCAGTCGAGGTACTCGCTGTGGCGGCGTCTGCGGACCTCCTCGTCGTCGTCGGACCGGTTCCTCAGCTTATCCCTGGCGTCGGATAACTGGGCTTCGTTGAACGTTATGCCGCAGCTGGAGCAGCTGTACTGCCTCAGCTTCCTGTCCCAGATGAGTTCGCCCCCGCATTCTGTACAGTAGGGCATCTCTATCACACCTCTGATGAAGAGGGCACAATAAAAAGATATTTGGGGAAAAGGTTTACTCGGGCTCAGGGGGTGGGGCCTCGATTAGGCCCTCCCTCATGAGTAGAGTGACGATGTTCTGGCTTCTCTTTATGATGGACTCCGCGTGCTCGTAGAGCTCCTGCCTGCTACGCTTCTTGCGGGCTATACCCTGCTCCATCGCCTTCATCCCCGTCTCCACGGCCTGCCTCGGATAGATCTCCCACTCGCTCATGGATGGGATGATGTAGTCCTCGCTAAGCCCCTTGTCCTCGGCGTATCTCGCCAGCTCCGTGGCTGACGCGATACACATCTCGTCCGTGATGGTCTTCGCCCTCACATCCAGGGCCCCCCTGAAGATAGCGGGGAACACCAAGCTATTGTTCACCTGATTGGGGAAGTCGCTCCTGCCCGTGGCCATGACCTTCACACCAGCCTCCTTCGCCTCCCAGGGCCATATCTCGGGGACCGGGTTAGCGCAGGCGAATAGAATAGGGTCGTCGGCCATCAACCTGATATCATCGGGCTT
>DATLAV010000261.1:0-13997 GCA_035527235.1 Patescibacteria group bacterium
CACAGGGCACAAACTGACATCCGATCAGGCGAAGACAGAGCTCAGGGACGGGCTGAAGATCGCGAGCGACTTGTACGGCATCAGCGTCCCCGGCTTCGACGAGGTCTGGGAAATGTACGGCTCCCTCATCGAGAAGCATGGGTACGGGATGTACTCCAAGATCACGGCCTTTAAAGGAACGAGGAACTAGAGGACGCCCTCACCCTTCAGCCTCTCGATCTTTTCAACTGTAAGGTCCAGCAGCTTCATTAGTACCTCAGCGTTATCTCCGCCGAGGGAGGGCGCAGGACCCCGTGGCCTCGGCCTGGTCTCCGACATCTTCACCGGGTTCCCCTGCAGCTTCACCGGCCCTAGGCCGGGCTGATCAACCTTGACGGACATCCCCCTCGCCTCCCCGATGTGGGGGTCGGACGCGGCCTGTGCAACGTCGTAGATGGGGCACGACGGGACCCTGTGCTCCGTCAGCAGGTCGACGATCTCGGAGACCTTCCTACTCGAGGCCCAGACGTTGATGTAGGCATTGAGAGCCTTGTGATTCTCCACCCTCTTTGGATTGGTATTGAACCTCTCGTCCTCCCCCAGATATGACAGCCCCGAGGCCTCGAGAAACCTACCCCAGATGGCGTCGTTGGCGATGCCGATGATCACCCAGCCATCCTCGGCCTTAAAGGAGTCGTAGGGGTAGATGAACTCGTAGCGGTTTCCAATCCTCGTCGGGATGTGCCCCTCAACGAAGTACTTCTGGGGAATGTTCTCCAAAGATGCGAAGACGGAGTCCACGAGGGAGACGTCTACCGACTGCCCCCTCCCGGTCTGCTCCCGCACCTTGAGCGCCGCCAAAATCCCCACGCAGCAGAAGAGAGCGCTCAGCACGTCGCCGATCGCGGTGCCCGCCCTCGTCGGCGGCGAGTCGGGCCACCCCGTGATGCTCATGAGGCCGCCCATGGCCTGACCTATGATGTCGTAGCCGGGGCGGCTCTTGTACGGGCCGTACTGACCGAAGCCGGAGATGGAGGCGTAGACGAGGCGGGGGTTCACCTCCTTCAACGTCTCGTAGCCGAAGCCTAGGCGCTGCATGGTGCCCGGCCGAAAGTTTTCGAGTAGGACGTCAGACCTCCTGACGAGATTCATGAAGAGCCTCTTTCCCTCCGGATGCTTCAGGTTGAGGGTGATACTCCTCTTCCCCCTGTTGAGGTTGACATAGTAGAGGCTCTCTCCCTCCATGAAGGGCGGGAACTCCCGGGAGTCGTCCCCCCTCCCCGGGATCTCGAGTTTGATCACCTCGGCACCCATGTCGGCGAGCAGCATCGTGCAGAAGGGGCCCGCCAGGACACGGCTCAGGTCGAGGACCTTGACGTCGAGAAGCGCATCAGATCTGAACTCCATGGAGACATTATCGCCCCTCAACCCCTAAAAAACATTATAGATCAGATAATGAAGAGAAAAAGAGAGAAGGGACTATGGGGGCTTCGAGCCGCCTCCCACAGTGAGTTCGACGCTCTTCTCCAACTTAGGCTCCTTCACCCAGAGAATGAAGACGATCACACCAACTATCCCGCTGATCGACGCGACATAGAACGGGAACTGGGGCCCCAGGTTCGTCCAGAGGTAGCTCCCAAGGATCGAGGCAGGGGCCGAGACGATTCCCGTGACCGTACCAATTGCCCCCTGGACGGTCCCCCGTTTCTCCATAGGCACTATGTCAGCGATCATCGCGTTCCAAGCCGGCCCCCCTGCCCGCCCCCCGACTCCACCACCACCGAAGGCACTGGCCAAAGCGTTTACGCTCTGAACTGTGAAGTACTGCTGGAAGTTGGCGGACAGGGTCACAAAGAAATAGGAGATGGGCGTCGCAGCCCTCGAAAGCATGATCAGGGGCTTCCTCCCGAAGCGGTCTGAGAGCATCCCACCGGGCAGGGCCAGGGCGGTCATCATCAGCCCGCCGACCGTGCTTATCAGCCCGATCTGGGTGTTGGACAGGCCGACGATCTCCACAGCGTAGATAGACAGGAAATCTTGGACCATGCGGGTCCCGAAGCTTCCAAGCACGGCCACCACGACCATGACCCAAATCGTCCGGGGCAAGTCGAAGGTCTCGCCAACTTTCTGCTGTAGGCTCTTCTTCTCCTGGGCCCTCGACCGCCTCTTCTTCTCGTCGCTTGTTATGACAAGGGTCTCGGTTATCACCTTCCACCTTACGAAGGTGACGATCAGGTTCACACCGAGGGAGACGAAGAGGAAGATTCTCACTCCCTCCATATAGCCGAAGGAGTCCATGATGATCCCACCGATGACGGGTGAGAATACTTGGGGGAGCGACGTGATCATTCGGTACGCCCCGTACCCGGCGCCTCTCTCAGTCTCGGGGAGGCTGTCCGCGATGATGGCGTTGAAGGCAGGCATGTAAACGCTCGTCGCTCCGTTTATCAGGAGCGCCCAGAAGACATGGGTCCAGTGGGTGGCGAATAGGTAGAGGATCGGGGTCAAGATCCTGAGAGCGGTGCCTACGAGGATTATCTTCCTTCTACCCCACCTGTCTGCGAGGATGCCCCCCGGCAACTGAAACACGAGCCTCTCAGAGGACTGGATCATGGACAGGAGTCCCACGGCGGCCATCGAGGCCCCGAGTTCGTTCTTCAGGTAGAGGCCCCAGAAGGGGCGCCACCCCATGTCGGAGAGAGTGATCATCGAGGTCGTGATGGCGATGGCGACGATGTTCTTGTTGGAGAAGACCTCCCTTATCGTCCCGATGTATGAGCGGGACATCAATGGCACCTCGTCGTCAGGAAAGTGAACGTGCTGGGAGCGTGGACCGGATCGGCATACGACCTCCCAGGATATTTTAAGTATTTCATGACGCTACACTTCCTTGTAGCGTAATTTAAGTATATCGCATGATAGTTTTATACAACACTTTTCACTCATCATCCTATGAATTTATATATAGCGCTACAGAGTTGTGTGACGATATAATTGGTAAGGCAGCTCATGATCATCAAGGACCCGGAGGTCGCCAAGCTCTTCGCTGACGAGACCAGGCGCCACATTCTCCACATGCTGCGCCGCCATGAGCGCTCGACGACGGACCTCGCCAAGGCCCTGAAGAAGAGCCACTCCAGCATCATCCACCACCTCAGCCTCCTCAAGGAGGCGGGGCTCGTGGAGGATACACGCACCGAGCAGGTGAGGAACCTGGTCCAGACTTTCTACAGGAGCACGGCGGGGAGGTTCATGATCTCCTACACCCTCGGCGAGACCCTCAACGAGGAGGGCGAGACGATCCCCTGGCAGGAGGGAATGGTCGAGTCGACGCTGGAGGGGCTGAACGCGTTCAACATCGAGCTGTCAGCCGAGGAGCAGGAACATGTCCGGAAACTCCTCACCATTTTCTTTCTTAGGGATCAGAAAGCCTTCGAGGAGACATTGGAGCAGCAGCTCATCGAGGAGAGCCCGAGGAAGTCGAGGATGTGGGAGACCATACGCTTCCTGAAGCAGCTCAGGCTATCTGAGGACAAAGAATTTAACAAAGTCATCGGCGAACTTAAGGGAATACTGACGCCTACTTCATGGGCGAGGAGAGAAAAAGATAATTGATGAATAAACAGGAAACCAAGGGGCGCAAGACTAGCTCAAAGAATTTCTGGAGATCCCTAAGGTACGTGACCCAGTACTGGCAGCTCAAGGTAGTGGTGTCCCTCGTCGTCGTCAACACGATACTCACCATGTTCTCACCATCCATCATAGGCAGCATCATAGACGTGGTGAGATCCGTCGCCGCGGAGACCGAGTTCGTACCCACCAAAGGTATGGGAGTGATCCTGTATGGGATATTGGCACCGATAGCCAACTGGATAACACAGGCATTCGGCTGGCATATCGATACTGCAACCCTCGGCGTCTTCGCCGTCTCCCTCATCTTCGTTGCCGCGGTTACGAGCCTCCTCTCGTACATAGAGAGGTATCTCGCAGCGTTCGTTTACCAAGGAGCCGAGTTCAGTATACGTAACGATCTGTACAACTCCCTCCTCGAGCAGTCCTTCAGCTTCTACGACCAGCAGAGGACGGGACAGCTCATGTCCAGGGCGACGACGGACATCGGGCAGCTCAGCAGGTTCTACAGGATGAGCTTCAGCATGATCATCTCTACACTTCTCACGGCGATCCTGGTCCTCTACAACGTCTTCTCGATAAGCACACCTCTGACAGCCCTGTACCTGGTCCTCGTACCCCTCACCATGGTCTCGGCCTTCGTGTACTCCAAGAAGATCAGGCCCCTCTGGGCTTTGACAAGGCAGCAGTTCGGGGACATCACGTCGGTACTCCAAGAGAACCTGATGGGGCTGAGGGTCGTCAGGGGGTTCGCCATGGAGTCCTACGAGGAGAAAAAGCTCTCCGAAGTCTGCGAGACATACTTCAACACGAGGGTCACGACGGCAAAGATCAGGGGCCTCTACGGCCCCATGGGCACATTCCTAACTTCCATCGGGACCGTCCTCATTGTCTGGTATGGCGGGATACAGATCATAAATAATGTTATGACCGTCGGCAGCCTCGTGGCGTTTTACTTCTACGCCCAGCGGCTGGGGAGGCCTATCAGGATGATAGGCATGATGACCTCCAATATCCAGCAGGCAGCCACGGCGGCGGACCGTATCTTCGAGATTATCGACGCCGAGGTAGATGTCTCCGACAAGGAGGACGCCATAGAGCTCAAGGAGATTGAGGGAAGGCTGGCGTTCGAGGACGTTAGTTTCAGCTACGACGGGGAGCACATGGTGCTCAAGGACATCAACCTCGTCGCGGAGCCGGGGAAGACCATCGCTATCCTCGGGGCGACGGGATCAGGGAAGAGCACCATCATCAACCTCATCCCCCGGTTCTACGACGTCACCAAGGGGAGGATCACCATCGACGGCATGGATCTCAGGGACGTAGCGATAAAGTCCCTCAGGGGCCACATAGGCATAGTGCGCCAAGACCCCTTCATCTTCTCGACGACGCTGCGGGAGAACATCGCCTTCGGCATGGAGGACGCCAAGCTCGAGAACATCAAGGCGGCTGCTGAGAGGGCCAACATAGCCGAATTCATAGAGTCACTGCCTGAAGGTTACGACACGTCCGTAGGTGAGAGGGGCGTCACAGTCTCGGGAGGTCAGAAGCAGAGGCTGGCCATCGCGCGGGCCCTGCTGAAGAACCCCAAGATCCTCATCCTCGACGACTCGACCTCCAGCGTAGACACCAGCACAGAGTTCGAGATCCAGAGGACCCTCAAGGAACTCTTCGAGGACCGAACCACATTCATCATCACCCAAAGGCTGTCCTCGGTCAAGGATGCCGACTATATCATCGTCCTGGAGGACGGCGAGATAGTCGAGGAGGGCAGCCACGACGACCTCATGGCCAAGGATGGAATCTACTACAAGCTATACCAGACGCAGATCGCTGAGGCCCGGGGCGAGGAGGTGGAACAATAATGGGATTCCATGGAGGCGGAGGAGGCGGCGGATGGCACCGCAGAGGAGCCCCGCAAGAGGACTACGAGAGGCAGCAATCCGACGCTGAACTGGCAAAGCGGCTCCTCCAGTTCACCTGGAGGCTGAGGGTGAAGGCCTTCATGCTAGGGCTCGTAATGCTCGCGAGTACCGTAGTCGGACTGATTCCGCCGTATCTGTTCAGCCTGGCTATCGACAGGTACATCGTGGATATGGACGTGCCAGGACTGACGACGCTCGCTTTCGCATTCGCTGCCATCACCGCGGTCACCTATGTCATCAGCTACGCTCACACGTACCTCCTCACATGGCTCGGAGGGCGTCTCGAGTACGACCTCAGAATGGAACTGTTCAGACACCTACAAAGGCTCTCTCTAGGATATTACGCCAAGAAGGAGGTTGGGAGCGTCGTCTCAAGGGCGACGAACGACATCGACACGATAATCTCCCTAGTATCGTCGGGAGTACTTTCAGCCATATCAGACGTCATCACCCTTGTGGGGATCATCTGGATAATGTTCTGGATGAGCCCTTGGATGTCGGCCATCGCCTTCAGCGTCGTTCCCTTGATAGCTATCTTCGCCTACGTCTGGGGGAAAAGGGTTAGGAAGGTCTACAGGGAGACCAGGAAGACCATCGCGAGCGTCTCCGCGAAGATCGAGGAGAGCGTCAGCGGGATGAAGGAGATCCATGCCTACTCCCGAGAGCGGGAGAGCCGCCAGGAGTTCCAAGAGGTGAACGTCTCCAACATGCAGGCCAACGTGACAGCCAGCAGAACCATGTCGGCCTTCATGCCCCTGGTCACGGCGTTCAGCGCCATAGGCAACTTCCTCGTTCTCTGGTTTGGCGGAAACGCCGTCATGAACGGGACCATGACGGTAGGAGTCCTCTTCGCCTTCATGTCATATATAGGCAGGTTCTTCTGGCCCATCCAGTCCCTCAGCAACTTCTGGAACGAGGTCCAGTCGGCCTTTGCAGCAGCGGAGAGGGTATTCGAAATAATGGATACGGAGATCGAGATCTCGGAGAAGCCAGATGCGGTGGTGATACCCCCCATAGAGGGGAGGATAGTCTACGAGGACGTGAGCTTCAGCTACGAAGACGAGGTCCCGGTTCTCCAGGACATCGACCTCGTGATAGAACCCAACACAACAGTCGCCCTGGTCGGCCCAACGGGGGCGGGGAAGACGACGATGATCAACCTCCTGTACAGGTTCTACGACCCCCAGGATGGCAGGGTCACGGTGGACGGTTACGATCTCAGGGATGTAAAAATCGAAAAGTACAGGAAGCAGATGGCCATAGTCCTCCAGGACCCGTTCCTCTTCGCCGGCACCGTCAATGAGAACATAAAGTACGGTAACATGGACGCCTCCGACGAGAGGGTCATCGAGGTGTCGAAGGCCGTCGGGGCCCACGACTTCATAATGAAGCTCAGCGACGGTTACGACACAGAGGTCAGGGAGAGGGGCAGCAGGCTCAGCATGGGCCAGAGGCAGCTCATCTCCCTCGCACGGGCCCTCATCGCAGATCCCAGGATACTGATAATGGACGAGGCGACGTCCAGCATCGACGCCTACACGGAGCTGATCATCAAGGAGGCCATGGAGAAGGTGCTCCATGACAGGACGTCCATAGTCATCGCCCACAGGCTCTCGACGGTTCGCAACGCGGACATGATCGTGGCCCTCCAGGACGGCAGGATAGTTGAGAAGGGCACCCACGCTGAACTCCTCACCCACGATGGACTCTACAAGAATCTCTACGACATGCAGTTCAAATACGAGCCCGAGAAAGAAGAGGAGCCAGAGCAACCCACGACCCCACTCATGGGGCCTCCTCTCAGGATGAGGGAGGGAGGGAGCGGAATGGGTGGTAGGGGCGGGGCACCCCAAGGCCGGGGCGGCCATCAAAGGGGCGACGGGGACAAACAGGACAACTCCTCGGAAGAATAGAGGACGCAAACCCCTCACTTTCTTAACCGAGTCCGGGGCAAACGCTATGAGCCCTTAAGAAGATAATAGGTCGAGGCCTCTCAATGTCTGGTTTTCACAAGCCCAAGCCCATATTCAAAGTCTGGCTTGAGACCGACGAGGGATTCGTCTTCGGCCCAGGAGTCTACAGCATACTGAGGAAGGTAGAGGAGACTGGGACGCTCAAGGATGCGGCCAAGGCCCTCGACATGTCATACAGGTTCGCCTGGGGCCTGGTGAAGAAGGCCGAGCGTAAGATCGGTGAGCCCCTGCTGGTCACCCACAAGGGCGGCAGGGCCGGGGGAGGGGGCACCGAGCTCACACGGATGGGCAGGCAGTTCTTCGAAGACTTCTCGAGGGTGGAGGCGCTCATGAACAGGCTCTCAAGGGATCCCCCCCTCATCGGATCAGAGAGTATCGAGCAGAGATTTGAGGCCATCATCCTTGAGATCGAGGAGACGGAGGGCTCGTCACAGGTCATAATAAAGGCACCCGGATCCGGTACGATGAAGTTGAGCTTGAAGAATGAGGATGTCGACTCCCTGGACCTAGGTGTGGGGGACAGGGTGAGGATAGAACTCACATCGATACTGAGCAGAATCGAGAAGCTGTGAGAGGTCTAGGAGACGGTGATCCTCTGCAGGAACTTGAGGTAGGGCTCAAACTTGTTGCTGAGGTCATGCCCCTTCTCGGTGAGGGAGTAGAGGCACCTGTTGCCCTCCTCGACCTCCTCCTTCTCCATCCGGTCGAGGAAACCCATCTCCTGGAGCTCCTTGAGATGCTTGTAAACGTTCCTGACGTCGCAGTCGTTGAGGTAGGTTATGAAGGGGTCCTTCAGGGTCTGCCAGATGTTGTACCCGTAGGAGTCAACTTTGCAGTCCTGGTTGTAGCAGATGATTGCCATTATCTTCATCTTGGTGGCTCCGGTGGATCCCTTTGGCTTGACCATGAACCTCGAAACCCTTATAAGTCAGACCCATATATATAATTTACGAATAGGTATAATATCCATAGTACCGCTTTTTATAAAGGACATCTCGGCCACGAGGCTGGGGAGATGATAGAAAGAAGATGAAAAACGAAACAGGCATAGCTTGCTCCAGATGTGGAAGCGAGAAACTGATAAGGGACCTTGAGGCAGGGGAGGAGGTCTGCAGCGAGTGCGGACTGGTCGTCTCCGATGAGCTCATGGACCTGGGCCCCGAGTGGAGGGCTTTCACCACCTCCGAGAAGGAGAACAGGCCCAGGACGGGCATGGCCAGATCGTTTACCCTCTACGACATGGGACTATCCACCAGCTTCAGCGGCAACATGGACGGCAAGGGCAACCGCCTTGACCCCGACACCAGGAGCAGGATGAACAAGCTCAAGAGGTACGACACCAGGACGAAGCTGGACGACACCTGGGGCAGGAACCTGAGCATCGCCATGGCGGAGCTGGACAGGATGTCGACGATACTCCACATCCCCAAGCAGGTAAAGGAGGGCGCCGCGCTTATCTACAGGAAGGCGCTCAAGAAGGACCTCATCAGGGGGAGGTCGATAGACGCCTTCGTCGCAGCCAGCCTCTACGCTGCCTGCAGGATGAACAGGGTGCCGAGGCCCCTGAAGAACATCTCCAAGGCGAGCACCAGAGAGCACCCCGAGGTCTCCCGATCCTACAGGCTCCTCCTCAAGGAACTGAATCTCAAGATGCCCATCGACGATCCCATGAAGTTCGTCCCGGGCATTGCCTCCAAGCTTAAGATACGGCAGCAGACGGAGAGGCAGGCCGTCAGCATCCTCAGGAAGGCGAAGGAGAGGCAGGGACTCTCAGGCAAGGACCCCCGGGGAATAGCCGCAGCGGCACTCTACATGGCGTGCATGGAGTTGGACGACAAGAGGATACAGAAGGACGTAGCGGCCGCCGCAGGGACGACCGAGGTGACCCTCAGGAACAGACTCAGAGGACTGGAGGAAGTACTGAGCGACCCCCCGTCAATAGACAGCGAGATAGTGGCACCTCAGCAGTCCTAGCTGGGTTCAGTCCAGCCCCTTTTTCTCAATCAACCTTTTTATCTAGTGTAGGAGTCGAACTCCTTCTTGCGGCAGCCACTTCACATGTAGCGGATCTTCTGAGTCCCCGGATGGAGCATTCGGTGACCCTGATCTCCTGGGGCGTCAGGATCTTTCTACAGATCCTGCATTTTTCTCAGATTTCACTGATCCCATCCCGTTGACCCGTGTGAAAACTGGCTCCGGATCGACGTAATATTATAATTCATCGACGGTAGAGGAGTGTTGAGAGTCATGAATCGGATAGATGGCATGATTGAGGACTTCAAGGAGGCGAGGGTCGTCTACATGACCACCTTCAGGGATGGGAAGGAGGAGAGCCGTCAGATGACCAACTTCAATGAGGACCCTTACAAAGTGATGTGGTTCCCCACCTATAGGAACACCAAGAAGGTCGATGACATCAAGAGTGACCCCAAGGCCCTCATCACCTTCCCCAGCTCCAAGAAGGGCGTCTACTACGAGATAGAGGGCAGGGCGGAGTTCGAGGACGAGACGACCACCGCGAGCAAGTGGAGGTGGTGGTACCTCTACTGGAGGCCCGACCAGAGGAGACGTTTCTGGTTCCCAGCGGGGGTCAGCGATCCCAACAGGGTGATAATAAACGTGCACCCGCTCTCCGTCAGGACCGTGAAGGAAGGATAGGCCCTCATTTCTTAACACATATCATTTATCTAGGGGTGTGGAAGCTTCGATGACGATGAACGAGGAGAACCGGTTCAGAGAGAGCCTCAGGCAGAACCATTTAATCATCCTAGTTGTTCTCATGCTCCCAGTCGGCGGTATGATCGCGTCAATACCGCTGATCATCTGGAGGCGGCCTGAGTCGATCATGCCCGCCATACCGATCATCTTCGCGCTAATTGTCCAGTACATGCTCCTCGTTAGGTGGATAGACAAAAAAATGAAGGAGACGCTGAACCCCAAGGAAGAGGATTTAGGGTCAAGTCCAGAATCATAGAACGAGATATTTTATTTAGAACGCACACTTTAATTGGCAGACTGTCATGAAGCGTCTAACTCTTGAGCTGGATGACGACACATACAACTACCTCGAGTTCCTAGAGAGGACGAGGTTCATCAAGAGTAAGGACGCGGCCATACGGAAGGCCCTCATACTCTTCAAGAGACTCTCCATGCACGACTGGCTCCCGGACATCTACCGCATAGGCGACAGCCGGATAGTGCTCATGGACAGGGGCATGCTCCTGGACATCTTCGAGCTCCTCACCGAGTTCGAGACCTTCAGGGCGGGTCAGGTGACGGCCCTCAAGAGGAAGGTGATGAAGCCCGAGTACAGAGATATTGACCTCACCAAGCAGAGGAACTGGCCCATCGTGCTGAAGGAGCTGGAGAACCTCGGATGGGGGGTCTTCTCGAAGGTAGAGAAGGAGATCAAGGTGCAGCACTGCGCCGTCCCCACCGGGTACCTCAGGGGCTACCTGGAGTCGATGTTCAAGGTCGAGCTCGAGGAGCACCACACCAGCGTCGAGGGGCTCATCGTCTTCATTGCGGGAAAAAGAAAGGAGGACGCCTGGCGTTAGAGGCCAGTCCAGGGGCACCTCTTGTAGGGGCCGATTACGATTGTGACGACGGTGCCTAGGATGCCGTCGAGGGCGAGCTCCGTCTCGAGGAACTCGTTGAGGTCCTCCATCTTCTCGAAGATCACCTCGAAGAGCAGGTCCACGTCGCCACTCGTCCTGTAGAGGACGAAGACATCAGGGTGGGCCTTCATGTGCTCCACGATGTCCTGAAGCTTCGTCGGCTGCACCTTAAGGCCTATGAAGGACTTGATGGCCCGCCCCAGCATGTGATAGTCAAGCATGACGGTAAACTTTTTGATGACCCCCGTCTCGATGAGCTTGTCGATCCGGTTCTTGACCGTGGCCTCGCTGACCCCCGTCTCGTCCGCGATCTTCTTGTACGTGCTCCTGCCATCCTCCGTCAGACACTTGATGATGTTCATGTCTAGAACGTCCAGAGACATATTGAATCATATTCATATCTTCTCAATCCATTTAAAAGAATTTACATTATCTTTAATCTCGTTAAAGAAAACTATAATTCAACCATCATTTTATACAGAAGAAGTGAAGACTTTTTCTGAGCCATCACTAGTTAACATGAAATTGTTAATAATTCGTTTCTAATGAAGCCATAATTTAATTATTTATTATACATGCTAAATATTTGATTATATTTTCTTTGGATATAGTGAGAATATGTTGGGTTTTCTGACATTTATATTGTGTTTTTTTATAGTTTCATTATGAAGAATCATAAATATCTTTAGGGTATGGTAGAGATCGGGGAATACTTTGGAGAAAGCTATTGAGACGATACCCGAGTCCCTTCTCGGAGACATCTCCACTAAGTTGATCGACGTCGTCCTCACATCGCAGGACAGGAACGCGGTTCCAACACAGCTGGCCAAGAGGGTGATCTACCTCTGGCGTCAGGATCAACTCGCTACGAAGACTGGCGTCTCCACGCTCATCGACGCAGCCATAAAGGTTGACGCTGACAAGACTTACTGGATCCTCGATGAGCTGGGGCTACAGAAGGTCAGCGCCTCTCTAAAGAGTGTCTTCTAGACTGGTCGTCGACTGGAGGAAATCTACCCCTTTTTCACTTATTTCGATCGACAATCATTAAAACAATGTGAGAGATGAAGATATCAAGATGATCACGTCATACACGCTGGCGCGTGTGCACCCCGCGCAGGATAGGGAGGTCTACGAGGCCGTGAAGGAGTTCGAGGAGGTGAAGGAGGTCATACTGACGTATGGCGAGTACGATCTCATCATAAAGGTGGAGTCCAACGCCCTTGAGGATCTCGACCACTTCGTGTTCAACAAGTTGAGGGCCATCACGGGCGTTGCAGCCACGACGACCCTGCTGGAGGCCAAGCCTCAGAAGCTGGGAAAGGAAACGTGAGGGAGGAAGCATGGAGAAGTTCCCCTCGCTCGTCGCCGACATCATGAGCACCCCGGCCATCCAGGTGGACGTAGGTACTAACATCAGGGACACCGCCTTGTTGATGACCGACAAGAGGATCGGAAGCGTGGTGGTGACGGCGATGGGGAAGCCCGTGGGCATAGTGACAAAGAGGGACATAATCATGAAGGTGGTCGCCCTCTGCAGAGACCCATGCGCCACTGAAGTCAACTCGATCATGTCAGCCCCCCTCATCATGGTGTCCAAGGACATGGGCATCCTCGCGGCTATGAGGAAGATGAAGGAGAACGTGATCACACAGCTCGTAGTCATGGATGGAGACAAGCTGGTGGGAGTCGTCTCAGAGAGGGACATGGTGAAGGCGTTCTCCCTGGCGTCGATATCATCGTTCAGCACGATACTTAGATAGCCAATGCTTCACCAGAATTAATCAGGACGGAAAACTGGTCAGTTTTTCACGAGCCATCAACTCGGCGAGACGTCGTGAGTATACCTCACTGATTTCTGGTTTCCTTAGGGTAGTTTAATCCAGCTCCCTTTTCTCGATCAACTTCTTGACCGAGTTCGTGTAGGAGTTGTACTCCTTCTTGCGGCAGCCTCTACAGAGGTAGCTATTCTTCCTGAGGCCTTTGATCCCGCGTTCGTTCAGCCTGATCTCTTCAGGCGTTAGAACCTTACCGCAGACTTTACAGGTTATCTCGGACATTCCCACATCCTACCACGCACACGCATGTGAAAACTCTTATGATGACACAGGATGGCAGAGGAAGTCTAGATAGGGTGAAAGCCGTCACGAACCCACCACCTGGGAGAGTCGTTGACCAGGTCCAAGCCTAGATCCAAAGTAATTTAACACATTATTAATAGATGTGTAAGGTTTCAATTCAAGAAATCCATATAATAGCATATTTTTCTGAATGTTGCCCTAGATTTTAGTTCTCAGGAAAATTCGCACGATAATTTTTTTCCGCAAAACATTTAATAGAAAACCGTATCTGTAATTGAGTCATGTTGATGAAGAAGTTCACGATCATCGCTTCACCGAAGTACGAACACCTATTTCTTGAGGAGTTGAGCAAAGCACGGGCAGTCCAACTCAAAGACGTGACAGGGATTGAGTTCGAGAGGCTGAAGGCGGGGGAGAGAACCGCAGATTACGAGGCCCTCTATGAGAAGTACCACGCAGTTTACCAGAGCGTCCTTGAGATGGGTCTCCCCGTTCGTGGGACAACAGATCTATCAACGGTCGAATTAGATCAGCTGTTTGACGATCCTAAGGGGACAGTGGAGAATTTCCTCACAACATTGGAAGAGTTCAAGGAAAAGCTTGCGGAAGCCAAGACCGAGCAGGACCTGATGAAGGAGGACAACGAGAAGAAGCTCCTGGAGGCGAGGCTCCGGCTAGAAAGCGTAAGGGCCCTTGAACCCGATGAACTCCGGAGATGTTTAGCAGTCGGAGTGGTGAAACTAAATCTTCTTGATCAACTTGTGGAACATCTCCAGAGATTCGATGATATCG
>DATLAV010000262.1:0-6282 GCA_035527235.1 Patescibacteria group bacterium
AGTCACCTGGTTCAACGTGAACGGCCTCCACCATACGGAGACCGTCGAGAGGATGGGGCAGTACTTCAACCTCCACCCCCTCCTGCTGGAGGACATAGTGAACACCGGCCAGCGCCCCAAAGTGGACGACTATGGGAGCTACCTCTTCTTCGTGATAAAGATGCTCCACTACGACGAGAACGCGTCGTCCATCAAGTCAGAGCAGATCAGCATCATTCTGGGGAGTAACTATGTCATCTCCTTCCAGGAGGACGAGGGGGACCTCTTCGATCCCGTAAGGGCGAGGATCAGGAACGCGAAGGGAATCATACGGAAGATGGGTCCAGACTACTTGGCCTACTCCCTCATCGACACAGTGGTGGACAACTACTTCACGATCCTGGAGAAGCTTGGGGACAGGATCGAGTTCATGGAGGAGGAGCTGGTGGTAAATCCCAGCACCGAGACCTTGCAGACCATCCACTCTCTCAAGAGAGAGCTCATCTTCCTACGCAAGTCGGTATGGCCCCTCAGGGAGGTGGTAAGCAGTATGGAGAGGGGGGGCTTCAGCCTCATAAAGGAGGCGACCAACCTCTACCTGAGGGACGTCTACGATCACACCATCCAGGTCATCGACGCCATCGAGACCTACCGGGACCTCCTCTCAGGGATGCTCGACATCTACCTCTCCAGCATCAGCAACAAGATGAACGAGATCATGAAGGTGCTCACCATCATCGGCACCATCTTCATCCCCCTTACCTTCATCGCCGGGATATACGGGATGAACTTCAGGAACATGCCCGAGCTGGAGTGGGCTTGGGGGTACCCCGTGGTGTTGCTGGTGATGCTCGTGATAATGCTGGTGATGATGATGTTCTTCCGTAGAAAAAGGTGGCTATAAAACCTCACTGCATGATCCATTCCCTGAAGCCTCTGCACAAATCCCCCAGACCGCCTGCGGGTCCACGCCCCCCCCAGGTATGTTGGTCTGAGTCATCCACTGGCTACCGTAATTTTTTCGGCTCTGCTGAGACCATAACCAGGTTCTGGGATGATGGAATCTCCCAAAGCCTTGAGATGGGAGAGATTGTGACAGGACGCTCTTCCCTGTCCCTTTCCTCGCCCTGCTCATGTCATTGCAGCGTGATGATCCCCCTAGTGTACTCCTCCACCTTCGACTCGTCCAGCTCCACACCGAGACCGAGGCCGTCGGGCACGTGAACATACCCACCTTCGAACTTCACCGGCTCTGTAGTCACGTCGTCGGTCATCCACTCCGGGTAGCCCGACAGCTCACTCTTGTGGGTGATGACACCCCTGTAGGCTGTGATGATCTGCGTCGCGGCGGCGAGGCTCACGCTCAGCTCAAGGTCGTCGTGGAAGAGGCAGGGGATGTTCATGACACGGGCCATCTCAAGGATCCTGCGCGCGCCCGTTATCCCGCCCCAAGGCCTATAAGTCTTCAGCCCTAGGACCCCGACCGCGCCAGCGTCGATCAGGTTCTTCACGTCCGACTGGAGGTAGAGGGACTCGTGAGGCATGATAGGTGTGTCCACCGCCATGGCCACCTCCGCTAGGGAGCTGAAGTCCCACCAGACTGTTGGCTGCTCCACGAGCTCCACGTCGAAAGCCTCTATCGCCCTGATCATCTTGACGGCCTCGGCCACCCTGTAACCCTGGTTGCAGTCCACCCTAAGGCTCACATCGTCACCGATGGTCTCCCGCACCGCCTCCACGCATCCGACGTCGCGGCCAGGAGCGATCTTGAGCCTTATCCCTCTGTACCCCATCGATACAAGATTCTCGGCGGTGTCAGCCACCGCCTCGGGCTCGTCGATCCCGATGAGCCCCACGTTGGGAATCTTCACCGGCGGGGAGCCCCCAAGGAGCCTGTGGACGGGCATGTCGAGGGCCTTCCCCATGATGTCCCAGAGGGCCATGTCTATGGCGGCCTTCGCCATGGGGTAGGTGGGCGCGTAGAAGTCCATCTTATCCCAGATGGCCTCGATCTCGAAGGGATCCATCCCCATGACATTGGGCGCGACCCACCTCCTGATCACGTCAGTGACCACAGGCTGCGACTCAGGGGAGAGGGGCGGAAGGGGAGGCGCCTCCCCGACGCCGGTCACCCCTTCATCCGTGTGTACCCTCGTCAGCACGAACTCGAAGACCCCGCCCCCACCGAGGTTCCCGTATCTTGCGATCGTCAGAACCTTCTTCCGTGGAACATCGACGGGGATGATCTCAATCTTGGTGATCTTCATGAAACGATCTCCAATACAATTTAGTGTTTCCTACTCTTAACTGATTGGAGCGGATAACGACCTTGGAAAAAGCAGAGCCTTAGACGACCTGCGCAAGCCATTTTAGGGGCATTTTTAGGCTGAGAGCCCTGTTATTTTTAAAAGATATATATTCGAGTTCATGCATTATTGCGTGACTCGTATATAGGTGGACAACCAGTTTGAAAGGTACAGTCAAGAGATGGCTCCTCGGAAGGGGCTATGGTTTCATAAAGCCTGATGAGAGCGAGGACGAGGTCTTCGTTCACTATTCAGATCTCACCAACGCGCGCGAGCTTGAGGAAGGGCAGGCGGTCGAGTTCGAGGTTCAGGCCTCGGACAGGGGACCGAGGGCCGTCAAGGTCACCGTCGTATAGTGAGCTACCAAAACCTGCGTGGATTAGTTTCCCTTTTTTAAGAATTCCTCTTTTTATTTTACCGACGAAGTTTAATCAATTTAATATATTCATAGTTTATTCTCGACCCAGTTGAGACTGGATCGTCTCCTTTCACATGTGCCCTCCTCAATATCCCCCATGAAATCAGGCCCTTATTACATGGAAAGAAGCTTGAAAGTAAAGACATGGATGATAGAGACCGCGCAAATATGGCTCTCACCGTCTTCGCGTTGGACAGGCTGTTCTCAGGAGTAGAACGTGCTGAGAGGGCTGTTCTAAATGATGGTATTATAGTCAACCCACGCGTCTGTACATAGCGAGGTTCAAAGAGATGAACATGAAGATGAAACTGGTGCTAGCCCTGGTGATAGCCCTGGGCTTCCCGGCTGTCTCCCTCTACGCGCTTCAGAACGCCCCGGCCACAGTGCCCGAGGACGTGGCGGCGGTGAACATCGCGACGGACTTTCTCAAGCGGGCGCCCACGTACGCCTTCGACGGCGTCGACGGGAGCCTGGTCGTTCAGGACACCCTCATACTTGAGAGCTACCCGGTACAATACGATGTCATCATCACCTTCGACTCAAGTCACGCCGGCTACGGCGACAGGACCGACCAGGTGCTGGCGCAGGTCATCACCGGCCACACGGCCCGCGTGAAGGTCGTCAGCGGCGAGGTCGTCTCGGCGGTTATCGATGATGTCTGGGACGAGATGGGTCAGCAGGGGATCGGCTCAGTCGACGACAACGAGCCCAACACAACCGTGATCTCCCCCGAGTTCGCGGTGGACTCCGCTGTCGCGTTCGCGATCGAGAGCCACGATGAGCTCGAAGGGCTCGAGGCCCCCACCGGCTGGGAGATCACGGATCTCACCCCCGAGGGTCTATTGGGCGCCTCCAAGATCCGACTGACCTCGGGCGACTGGACGGTAGAGGCGAGTTGGGCCGTCGTCAGGTTCCCCGTCTACACCATTGAGATCACCCTCTCCGGCGAGGGCGGCTTCACCTGGGAGGGCACCGTCGACAACGAGGGCACTGTCACAGAGGACTCATTCAGCCCCTCGTAGGTCCGAACGAATTCCCCTTTCTTTTCTCCTTTTTTCATTATTTTCAAGATTTCGAGACGTCAGTGGGAAATGCCCTTTTTATACTCTGATCCCGAGGAAGCCTTTGTGGTCAGCATTGTCGCGCAGCTTTGAGGAGATCTACCCGGTCAGGGAGGACTACAAGAGGTTCCATCAGAGGGACACGGCCTTCGGTAGAGCAGGTCGAGCTGGCCTGACTGGCTACGGTGACCCCGCGAAGAGGTTGGCTAAGATCAGGCTGGGGATCCCAGGGTTCACCGTCGTGGACTACGCGTTCAGCGGCGCCGCCCTCACCGTCGCCCAGGCGTCCGGCTCGGGCAGGGGAAACATGGACTCCGGTTTCTACTCCTGGGCACCCCTGGGGGTCGCGAGGCTGCCCGAGGGCGTATCCCCTTGGAAGGGGAGCCCCAAGGAGGCGGCGATAATAGTCCGGAAGGCGGGGAGGTACTACGGGGCCTGCGATGTCGGCTTCTGCGAGCTTGACCGGCGGTGGGTATACAGCCACACTTCCGACGGGAGGTCCATCGTCTTCGAGGACGTGGAGGAGGGCTACATCGACGAGGAGAGGGCAGTCATCCCCGAGAGCCACAGGTGGGTGATCGCGGTCACCGTCCCTATGGAGGTGGAGGAGATCATGTACTCGCCGACGGCCCTCAACCCTGTGAGCAGCATGGGGTATAGCAGGATGCCCGCTGTCGCCGGGAGCATCGCCGAGTTCATCAGGGGCCTCGGCTACCACGCCATCCCCTGCGGCAACGACACCGCCCTAAGCGTCCCCATAGCCGTCCAGGCGGGGCTTGGCCACGTGGGACGCCACGGCAGACTCATCACCTGGAAGGACGGCCCCATGGTGAGGATCGCCAAGATATTCACCGATCTTCCCCTGGCCCCGAGCTCTATGGCCCCCGAGGGCATCATCGAGTACTGTGAAGTCTGCAAGAAGTGCGCCAAGCACTGCCCGAGCCAGTCCATCCCCTCGGGGCCCCGGACCTACGAGGGCTTCTCGGAGGCGAACAATCCCGGGGTCCTCAAGTGGTACTGTAACGCGGACACCTGCTACGAGTACTGGCGGCAGATCGGGACCGGGTGCAGCATCTGCTTCAGGGTCTGCAGCTTCACGAAGGAGAAGGGACTCATCCACGACGTGATCAAGTGGTTCATCAGGAACGTCCCCCAGCTGAACCGGCTCTGGGCGTGGACCGACGACCTGTTCGGCTACGGGAAGATGAGGGACCCCAGCGAGTACTGGGGAACCTTCAGGCCCGCTGAGTGAGGCCCTATTCGGAGTCGGGCGCCCTTTCCTTGGACGCGCTCTCTACCGACGTGCCCCTGCTCAGTTTGTAGCGTTTGTACAGGTAGTTGCTTGAGAGGCCGACGACGATGAAGGGACCCGCCACGATGGTCAGCGTCAGCAGTCCCTGTATTATCGTGGACAGTATCGCCAGCCCCGTGATGACGGGAGCTCCCCAGTCGACCTGGGGCAGCCACGCTCTCTGCTTCTCTATCGCCTCGTTCAGGAGGACCGTCACCGTGGCGAGTTCGACTCTGCTCTCAAGGTACTGCAACTCCCCTGTGATGCCCTCTATCTCGCCCCGGACCCTCTCTAGCTCCTTCTCGACCTTGAGGACGTCCTCGACGGTGGTGCCCATCTCAAGTATCTCCAGGAGCCTGACCTCCTGCGCCTGAAGGTTGCTAAGTCGGGCCTCGAGGTCCACGAAGTCCTCGGTGACGTCCTCCCCCTTAAGGTCCCGGTTCACGACATCGCCGAGCACCTCTACATCGAGGACAACGTCGTAGAAATGGGCCTGGGGGACCCGAATGGTCACCGCCCCGCCCTCGCTCCTCGTGGATACAGATGCTACGAATCCGCCGTAGGTCTCGGTCAGCAGGCGTACGTACTCAACCGTTGAGTCGATGTCGTCGACCTCCAGATCTATTCTGGCCGTGAAGACGACCATCCTCTCCGCGTAGATCTCGGCAGACTCCGCCACGTTCTCGAGGCTACTCCCACTCGTCGCGGCGCTGAAGATCCAGCCCACTGGGCTCAAACCCGCCGAGGCTGCCTTGGCGGAGTCACTCGCGGCTAAAGCGGCTTCTTCTGATGCAACCTCCACGCGCATCGCTTCACCGCTGGGTATGAAAATACTCACACTTTCCCCAGACTCGGATGCCCTGTTCAAGCTAAACTTTGATCCTATGGCGTAGGATGAGATCGTCGCCACTAACAGGAACACGATAATGAGAGAAGCCCTATTCGAAGGCCTCTTAATCTTCCCCGCTATAAACATAGATTTTCCCCTTTATAATAACTAAAGGTAAAACAAGTATATCATACTACATTTTAGAACACTTGTATAGATTTGTAGAACGCCGAGTTCTACGGTTTCTCCTTCGCATACATGTCCCTCGGGGCATGGTTAGGCACCTTTAGCTATCTCATCTTCTTGAAATCTACGTAGACTGGGAATCAATGCAGGGACGCGTTTGATGTACTCATCCCACTGCTCACCGAACTCCATGGCGAGGGCCTCCTCCTCAA
>DATLAV010000263.1:0-17585 GCA_035527235.1 Patescibacteria group bacterium
ACACTTTCCTAATGTGAAGACCAGCGAGCCATGGGCCTCCTCGTGCTTCAGACCCAGAGCCCTCAACACGTGCGACGGCTCCAAGGTCTTGGCCATGCAGGCGGATCCCGATGAGAGCTCTATCCCCAGCTGGTCAAGGCTCAGGATGAGCGCCTCCCCCTCGATGTAGCTGAACCTGATGTTCGCGTTGTTTGGAAGCCTCTTCGTCGGGTGGCCGTTCAGGTAGGACTCAGGATTGGTCTCCAGGATTCCTTTGATCAGCTTGTCCCTGAGCCCGATGAGGCGCTCTGACTCCTCCGGCATCTCCGCCATTGCTATCTTGGAGGCCTTGCCCATGCCGACGATGCCGGGGACATTCTCAGACCCGGATCTGAGGCCTCCCTCCTGACCTCCCCCGATCATGTGGGGCTTGAGCCTGAGCCCATTTCTAATGTACAGTGCTCCCACGCCCTTGGGGCCATAGAGGTCGTTGGATGATAGCGTTATCAGGTCGAAACCCATGGAGATGTCAAGGGGGATCTGCCCTAAGGCGGCAGTCGCGTCCGTGTGCAGTAAAGTTTCATGCTCGTGGGCGATCTCAACGGTCTCCTTCAGGGGCTGAATGGTCCCTATCTCACCGTTCGCGGCCATGATGGAGACCAGTATCGTCTCGTCGTCGACGAGTTCTCTGAGCTCATCGATTTTAAGGATGCCATCGGCGTCAACGGGGGCGTACACAACGTCGAGGCCCATCCGGGTCAACTCCTTGCAAATGTTGATCACCGAGATGTGCTCGATCTCCGAGATCACCACGCGGTTTCCCTTCTTCCTGTACCGTTGTACCGAGCCTAGAATGCCTAGGTTATTTGACTCCGTCGCCGATGATGTGAAGACTATGTCGGCAGCCTCGGCCCCGATCATCGAGGCGACTTGCGCCCTGGCCGTGTTGACCGCCCTCAAGGCCTCGAAGCCATTCGAGTGGAACGAAGCAGGGTTGCCGTATGCCTCGCTGAAAAAGGGTAACATCGCATCCATTACCCTCGGATCGACGGGGCGTGCGGCCCCATGCTCCATGTAGACCTTCATGGGGGACTCCTCCTAATAGTGATTGAGATCGAGGCTAAAAAACGTTTTAAACATATGAAAATGGTCCCGCCCCCCGGAATTGAACCGGGAACCATCCGGTGTCTGCTCAATGGCTGAATGCCATCGCCCCGCGGGGCGAAGACTACAGCCGGACGCTCTACCATTGAGCTAGGGCGGGTGGGTCCACGGAATTTTAGCCAAGCTGAGATTTAAGCTATGTGGTCAGGTAGATCCGCCCACCGGTTGATGACTCAGTAACTGGTCATGGATACTAGTCACTTCTCCATCATATGGTTTCGGCATCCATAAGCGATATCATAAATACAGTTCTCTTTTCTCCCGATCGGTGAGACCTCGTGTCGCTTGTCGTAGAGGACGTCATGGCTCGTGACGTGGTGACGATAAACTCGGACTTCACGGCTAAATACGCAGCTAGGATGATGATTAATTACGGCATCAGCAGCGTGATAGTGCTCTCAAAGGGTAAGGTAGCCGGAATTCTGACAGAGAGGGACGTCATGAAGAGGGTCATCGTCAAGGGGATGGATCCCGATAAGACCCTGGTCAACGAGATCATGTCCCATCCGGTGATGGTCGTTGGACCCACGACCCCCCTAGTGGAGGCCGTCAAGCTGATGGTAGAGAAGCAGATCAAGAAGCTGCCCGTGATGAACGAGGAGAGCAAGGACGCGGAGCTTATTGGCGTCCTGTCGCTGAACGACATAGCCAGGATTCAGCCGATGCTCCTAGAGTCCATCAGGGAGCTTACCCAACTCGGGGCGACGGCCCCTGAGATAGAGAACGAGTTCTTCGTTCGCTGACGTTCAGCCTAGGTTCGGGAAGTACTCCTTCGCCCCGGGGAGGTAAAGGGCCTTCGAGTACTCCTCCGTGAAGTCCACGTCTACGAGGAGGTCAACGTAGACCATCTTCTTGGCGATCTCCTTCGCCTCCCTGCGTGCGTCCATTGACATCAGAGCGGCGTATGCACCCGAGAGGGAGCCGTTGCCGATGGGGTGGACTTCGGCGTTGGGGAACTCGGGAAAGATCCCAAGCCGCGTGGAGTTCCCGACGTCGGAGTAGTTGCCGAACGCGCCGGCGAGGTATAGCTTCCTCACGTCATCTATCCCTATCTTCAACTTCTTCATGAGGACGGTGATCGCCCCGCATGCGGCGGCCTTCGAGTCGATCACGTAGTCGAGGTCCGCCTGGGTGAAGACGATATCGTGGCCCGTACTCGTCTCGGCGACAGGGACGACGACGTACTCGAGGCCCCACTTCCCATCCCTGACCAAGGGCGTCCTGCCCGGCACCAGCTTCCCGGTGAAGTCGAGGACCCCGACCCTGAACATCTCCGCCACCAGATCAATGAGCCCAGAGCCGCAGATCCCCTTCGGCTTGACGCCCCCGATGACGGAGACCTCCACCCTGAAGGTCACGGGGTCGATCTTGACGTGGTCTATGCCGCCCCGCGCGCCCCTCATGCCGTGCCTCACCCCCTCGCCCTCGAAGGCGGGGCCCGAGGCGCATGAGCTGGAGAAGAGCCACTCGCTGTTCCCGAAGACGACCTCCCCGTTGGTCCCCAGGTCGACCATGAGGCTCACCTCCTGAGACTTGTGCATCCCAGATGCAAGGACGTCCCCAACCGCGTCCCCGCCGAGGAACCGACTCACGTTAGGGACGTTATAGACGTACGCCCCTGGGTAGACCTTGACCCCGAGCTCCCCAGCCCTCCTCACGATGGGCTCCCTGGAGACCTCGACGTCCGCGATCTCCAGGTATGAGGGATCGAGGCCGGCGAAGAGGTGGTTCATCACGGTATTGCCCCCGACGCAGACATCGGTGACATCGTCAGGGGATACCACAGCCTCCTCCGTCACCTCCGAGATGACTCCGTTGATGCTCTCAACGACGATCCCCTGGAGCTTCTTAAGGCCCTCCGGGTCCCTCGCGAAGCTGATCCTCGTGACGAGTTCCTCTCCAAAGGTAATCTGACGGTTCATGCCTGAGGCCCTGCTCACGACCTCCCCTGTGTTTAGGTCGACGAGCACGCCGGCTATGGTGGTCGTCCCTATGTCCAAAGCCAGCCCATAGTTGGAATCCCTTGTGTCCCCCTGCTCCAGCTTGATTATCTCGGGCAGGTTGTTGCTGCGGGAAACCGTCGCCATCACTGTGCCGTCGCTGATCTCATCAAGCTCATCGAGGCGGTCATCACCCACGCGCGGCTGCAGTCCCGTATAACCCTTGAGATTGATCCGTCTCCGAGGGAAGAGGGACGACGTTTTTCCGGGTGATTCAAGCTCTACGAGGTATTTTCCTACCGCTGGATCGGGGTTGTCTATGGTCAGCTCGGCGCTGATGAGTATGCTGGGCTGGTCTATCCTGCTCTCGACCGGGATGGTGAACACGCTGTCTCCCAGCAGCCTGACCTTACAGGCGAGGAGGTATCCGCCGTCGAGCTCCCTCTGTGAGAGCATATTCTCGTGGAAGTTGGAGAACTTATCGACATCCCCCCTCTCGAGGATGACCTTGCACTTGCCGCAGATCCCTTGACCGCCGCAGAGGCTCTCGATCCTGATGCCTGCGTTCCGCATCACGTCCAGGAGGACCTCTCCAGTCTCGGTCTCGACCTCCCTGTTGATGGGGTTGAACAGGACCTTCACGGTCACGGTGGCTCATACCTCTCAGCGTCTGAATAATTAAAAAAGGATTTTACTGGGTTAGTCCCTGAAGGCCTCCGCGATGCTCTTCGTGAAGGGGGGCTTCAGTATCCCCTTCTCCGTGATGAAACCCGTGATGTACCTAGTGGGTGTGACGTCGAACGCTGGGTTGCGGACGTGGGCGTGAGCCT
This sequence comes from Patescibacteria group bacterium, assembly GCA_035527235.1. GTDB lineage: Archaea > Thermoproteota > Bathyarchaeia > TCS64 > TCS64 > BS750m-G28. The sequence continues at coordinate 3,914 of DATLAV010000263.1, forward strand.
CAGTGATCAGGATCCGTGTTTTTTTGCCATCCTCGCCCTTCCCCCACATTCCCCGCACCTCTTCGGCGCTCCGCTCCTCGATCTCTATCTCGTCCCCATCCCCTAGGCTGAGGTCGAATGTCATCTCGGGCGCCGCCACGTAGAAGGGTATGCCGTTCTCCTTCGCTAACACGGCCTTCTCGTAGGTTCCTATCTTGTTGGCGGTGTCCCCGTTGGCGGTGATCCTGTCCGCCCCCACGATCACGAGGTCCACCTCTCCCCGCCTCATGAAGTACCCGGCGGCGTTGTCAACGATGATGCTGTAGGGTATCCCCTCCTGCTCCATCTCCCACGCGGTGAGCCTCGCGCCTTGGCACCTCGGCCTCGTCTCGTCCACCAGCACATAGACCTTCTTCCCTTGCCTGTGGGCGAAACGTATCGGGCTCAGGGCGGTCCCGTGGTCGATGAAGGCGAGGGCCCCGGCGTTACAGTGGGTCAAGACCGTGAAGCCGTTACCTATGATCTGTGAGCCGTATTCCCCAATCAAACGAGATGCGTTGAGGTCGTCCTCGGCTATCCTATCAGCCTCCCCGAGGATGGATTTCACCCGGTCCGGCATAGTGAGCCCCACTGAGGCCTCAAGGCACCTGTCCACGGCCTTGAACAGGTTCGCAGCAGTAGGCCGCGTGTCCTTCAGCCTCTCAGCGGCCTCCCGGAGGTACTCATCGAAGTCATTCAGGCTCAGGTTCTTCGCTTCGAGGGCCGCCTGGGCCATGCCGTATCCCCCGGCGACGCCTATCGCCCCAGCCCCCCTCATCACCATGTCCTTGATGGCGTCGGCGGTCTCCCTGTGAGTCTCCAGGCCCGTGATGATGAACTCGTGGGGAAGCTCCCTCTGATCGATGAGCCGGATCGTCGACCCCTCCCTCCAGAGGGTCCTCACTTCCATCACCTCGCCGTCTACCATGACCTTCATCTCCGGACGCCAAGGAAAACTTGGTCAACCTAGAATCTAACCCTTTTCATGGGGCTACTTCAGGACCTTGCCGGTCTTCATGTACCACATGTAGAGGTCGAGCTCCCCGAGGCTCATCTCGACGCGCTCCGCGAGCTTCATCAATATTCGCTCGTATTCGAGGTACCTCTTTCTGGTGAGCCCTTTCTTCCCGTCGTCTGCTATGATGCCGTACTCCCTCATGTTGGCGAGGATGTGGCGGTCGAGGATGGCTAGGTCCATGTAGCCCACGTTCCTGAGAAAGTGGCTCGACTCCTTCCACCCTAGCCCCTTCACGTTGATGACCAGCCATCTCCGGGCCTCCGAGGAGTCCTCGAATCCCGCTATGATCCCCTTCAGGTCGGGTGCGAGCCTCAGTGCCATGTGGATGTACTCGGCCCTCCTCGCTGCGAACCTGTGCCCCTGGCCTCTCAGGGTCGCCTCTATCTTCTCTACGGTGCCACCCAGGAGGGCGTCGCAGTCGCAGAGGGCGTCGACGCAGAGCTGCCCTAGCCTGGCGCTGGAGTATGCCGTGAGGAGGCAATAGGTGAGCTCCTCGAACCAGGCGTAGGTGTCCTTCCCGTGAACCTCGAGGAACTCGGAGACCCTGGTATCGACGAGATCTCTCACCTGGAGGTCATCCCTGAGCCTGAGGACCTCCTGGGCTAGGGATTCGAGGCTCTGGATCGGGTTCAGCATCGCTTGTCAATTCTTGAGCAGAACGGGGGGATTTAAAACATGTCTTGAAAGGGAGTCTTAAACAGGTTCTTCGCTTTTATATCAATTCTTTATAAGCTGTGGCTAGGTTACCCTCAACTCGTATAAGTTATTTGTAGTTAATGCACTATCCTCATCATCTGGAGAACGGTGAATTACATCGTAAAGATCAATATCACTCAAATATCTCGTAGGTAGGTATACTGTGTGACCTCGCTTGATGTCTTCGTTAATGGAGGCTCTGTACTTCGAGTTCGAGAACGCCCCCGTCAGGATAGTCGCGACGAGGAAGATCCCGGAGATCGAGACGGCGGGTATCACGGTGAAGGAGACAGAGGCCGGTCGAGAGCTGATGGTCAACCTCTGGCTGGCCTGGGAGCTGATCGAGGCCGGCGTCGCGCGCCTCTATGAGGAGGGCATCACAGACGAGGAGTGGACCCAGATCCATTACAGGGAGAGGTTCCAGCCCCTCGGGCAGCCGACACCGCTCCCCGAAGACTTCTACAGGAAGGCGTATCTCACGTTCAAGCAGGCCCTGAAGAGGTCGTCGAGCGATAGATCCACTGACGTCGAGAGGCTCGGGGGGAGGTTCAGGGACATCCTGGAGAGCAGGATAGGGAAGATCATGAGGCTGGCGTCTGCTGAGGCCTCCGCCCAGACCAAGGGGCTTCAGCCCGAGGAGGAGGCTCTCTACAGGGAGCTGAACTCCTTGATCGCGTCGTGGAGAAAGGAGATCCGGGAGCTGGGGGAGTAGTAGATGTCCAGTCTGATACAGTCCGAGGAGGCGTTCACCCGATTCATCGAGGGGTTCAGGGACGAGAACGACGAGGTCAAATATGAGCAGGCCCTCTCAGAGATGGCGGTAAAGGGCCTAAAGTCCATAGTAGTTAACTTCAATGACCTCTACTCCTTCGACCCCGAACTCGCCCGCCTAGTGCTCAACAACCCCGAGGACCACCTCCCCCACTTCGACATAGCGGCGTTCTTCAAGCTCCGCATGAGGGACCCCGAGTACGCCGAGCTCATGCAGCGTGTGCACGTCCGCATCAGGAGCCTGCCGGCGGAGACGCCCCTCAGGAGGATTGGGGCTGAGCACATAGGTAAGCTCGTGATGGTGAGCGGCATCATTGTCAGGGCGTCGGCGGTCCAGCCCTATATCATGAAGGCAGCTTTCCGCTGCCCATCATGCGGTGAGATAATCCTGCTCGAGCAGAACGACCAGTTCCTGAAAACGCCCGGCGAGTGCCCCTCCTGCAACAATAGGCGAGGTTTCGAACTCGTCCCCAAGGACTCGGTCTTCATCGACACCCAGAGGATCACGATCCAGGAGAGGCCCGAGGAACTCCCGCCGGGGCACCTACCCCGTTCGGTCAACATCGAGCTGAGGGACGACATTATCGACATCGCCCGCCCCGGGGACCGCATAAACCTGACGGGTACCCTCGGCCTCCTACGGAAGCAGGGGAGGGGGGGTATCCTCAGGGTCTTCGACTTCGTCCTTGAAACAAACAGCATCGACGTGAGTGGGCGCGAGTCCGAGCTCCTCGAGATAACGGAAGAGGATGAGGAGGCGATAAGGGAGCTAGCCTCTGACCCCTGGGTCTTCAGGCGGCTCCTTCAGTCCATCGCGCCATCCCTCTACGGGCTGGAGGCTATAAAGGAGTCGATCCTATACCTTCTCTTCAGCGGCGTCACCAAGGAGTTACCCGACGTCCGCATTAGGGGCGACATCAACGTCCTCCTCGTCGGGGACCCGGGCACCGGGAAGAGCCAGCTCCTCCAGTACGCAGCGAGGACGGCACCTAGGGGACTATATACCACGGGTCGGGGTTCGACGGCGGCGGGCCTGACGGCGGCAGTCGTGAAGGAGGGCGGCACGGGCAACTTTATCCTTGAGGCAGGGGCCCTCGTCTTAGGCGACAAGGGCATCTGCTGCATCGACGAGATGGACAAGATGCGGGACGAGGACAGGGGTGCCATACACCCCGCCATGGAGCAGCAGTTGGTCTCCATCGCCAAGGGGGGCATCGTCGCAACGCTCAACGCCAGGACGAGCATACTGGCCGCTGCGAACCCCACACTGGGGAGATACAACCCATACCAGACCATCGCCCAGAACATGAACCTCCCCGTGACCATACTGAGCCGCTTCGACCTTATCTTCGTCCTCAGGGACCTCCCCGAGGCCGAGAAGGACGCGCGGATGGCGGAGCACATCCTCGGCCTCCACAGGGGCGCCGGTACGGCTATACAGGCTCCTATCGAGGTAGATATCTTCAGGAAGTACGTCAGCTACGCGAAGCAGATCAACCCGGTCATGACGGATGAGGTGATACTCAGCTTCAAGGACTTTTACGTGAAGATGAGGACGGCCTCCGTCGAGGGGGGTGAGGCTTCAGCTATCAGCATCACCGCGAGGCAGCTCGAGTCACTCGTGAGGCTGGCGGAGGCCCGGGCGCGAGCCCACCTGAGGGAAGAGGTCACAGTGGAGGACGCCGCGGCGGTCATCGCCCTCACCCAGAGGAGCCTGGAGCAGGTGGGAATCGACGTTACCACGGGGGAGATCGACATTGACATCCTCTACACCGGCAAGCCGAGGAGCCTACAGATGCAGCTCCAGAAGGTGCTGGGAGTCATCTCGGAGATGGAGAGAGTGACGGGCACCGTGCAGGACGAGGACGTGTTCACCGCCCTGCTGGAGGACCATAGCATAAGCAGGTCCGAGGCGGCGCGCCTCATCGGCGTCCTGATGAGGGACGGCACGATCTACTCGCCGAGGCCGGGGTACTACAAGAGGACGTCCTAGTCCCCCCTCCAACATTTATCAGGTGGATATCGTTTTTATTGAGCGAGACACCGATATCTCAAGCTGTGTCAGCTTGACCGCGGATAACGCCTTCTCCAACCTCTGCCGTCCCGTACGCAGGCTCCTAGAGGAGAGAGGGTTCCTCAAGCCGACGGAGCCCCAGAGGAGGCTGATGCCCCACATCCTGGAGGGGAAGAACGTCCTCCTCATCTCGCCGACGGCGACGGGCAAGACGGAGGCGGCTATGCTCCCGGTCTTCCACCAGTTCCTCATGAGCGAGAGGAAGCCCGGGGTCAGCATCATCTACATCACCCCACTGAGGGCGCTCAACAGAGACATCCTGGACAGGATGACCTACTGGTGCTCGAGCCTCGACATCAAGCTGGCCGTCAGGCACGGTGACACCTCGACCCGGGAGAGGAACAGGCAGAGGCAGAGCCCACCGGACATGCTCATCACGACCCCCGAGACGCTGCAGGCGATCCTCTCCGGCCGAGTCCTCAGGAGGTTCCTCAAGCCCCTCAGGTGGCTCATCATCGACGAGATCCACGAGCTCGCGGACAACAAGCGTGGCAGCCAGCTGAGTATCGCCCTCGAGAGGGTGCGGGAGCTCACCGACCAAGAGTTCCAGAGGATCGGCCTGAGCGCCACGATAGGGAGCCCAGAGAAGGTGGCGCAGTTCCTCGCCGGCAGCGACAGGGAGGTGGACATCGTCCAGGTCTCGACGACGAGGGATATCACATTCGACATCGTCTACCCCGAGCCTGAACCCGACGACTACGACCTCGCAACCAAGCTGTTCACCCACCCGGAGGTCGCCTCCCGCCTCGACGTGATGCGCCAGCTCATCGAGGGCCACGAGACCACCCTAATCTTCACCAACACCCGCTCGACGTCGGAGATGCTCGCCAGCCGTTTCAAGGTCTGGGACATCGACTTCCCCCTCAGCATCCACCACGGCTCCCTGGCCAAGACCAGCAGGATCGCCGCAGAGAAGGGCCTTAAGTCGGGGGATCTGAGGGGAATCGTCTGTACCTCATCTCTGGAGCTGGGGATAGACATCGGACACATCGACCTCGTCATCCAGTACAACTCCCCCCGCCAGGTCACGCGGCTCCTCCAGCGGGTAGGCAGGAGTGGCCACAACGTCGGCGATAAGGCAGAGGGGGTCATCATTGCCCTCAATAGCGACGACGCTCTGGAGTCGATGGTGATCTGCCGCAGGGCGCTAGGGGAGATCATGGAGCCCCTCATCATCCCGGAGAACTCCTACGACGTCATGGTGAACCAGATAGTCGGCGACTTCATGTCGAGGAGCCGTATCTACTTCTTACAGGCCAAGAACCTTTTCAGCAGGGCGTACCCGTTCCAGGAGATCACTGAGGACGACGTCAAGTACGTGGCCCGCTACATGCACAACAGGTTCCCCCGCCTCGCCTGGGTCTCAGAGGAGGACGAGGTCATCATGAGGCCCAGGGGCAACAGGAAGACCATCTACAAGTACTTCTTCGACAACCTCTCCATGATCCCCGACGAGAAGACCTACCTGGTCATCGACGTCACCGACGAGGCCCCCATCGGCATCCTCCAGGAGGCCTTCGTCGCCGAGTACGCCAAGCCCGGGGTCAAGTTCGTCATCAGGGGGAGCCCCTGGAAGATACTTAACATCCACAACGACAAGATCTACGTGAAGGCCGAGGACGACCCCGCCGGCGCCATCCCCAGCTGGGTGGGCGAGGAGATACCCGTCCCCCTCGAAATCGCCCTCGAGGTAGGCAGGATCAAGGGGATGGTCGAGGAAAACGTTAAGGGAGGTCGCCCCCAGGACGAGGTGATCTCCCAGCTCGCTGAGATGTACCCAGCCAAGGAGGAGACAGTCAAACGTGCAATCTCCGAGGTCGTAGAGCACGCCGAGTTGGGCTACCCCGTCCCCACCGACAGTAGGATCGTCGTCGAGGACTGGGACGAGAACGTCATCATCCACTCAAACATGGGGACCCTGGTGAACAGGACCCTCGCCCGCCTGATAGGGCACGTCGTCTCGGAGGAGACCGGCTACCCTGTAGGCGTTCAGCAGGACACCTACAACGTGGTGACCCAGACCGTTGGGGAGGTCGACTCCCTCTACGTTGCGACGCTGCTGAAGAAGCTCACCGAGTCGGACCTGGAGGGCCTGATGAATGAGGCGGTCACCAAGACGGGGCTCTTCAAGAGGCGCCTCATCAACGTCGCCCGCAAGTCCGGCGCCCTCAGCAAGTACGCCAACTTCAGCAACATCACCCTCGGCAGGCTGATGAAGAGCTTCGAAGGCACCTGCATCTTCGACGAGGCGATGAAGGACACCCTCCGAAAGGACCTAGACGTCGAGGCGACGAAGGAGATACTGAAGCGGATCGCCGACGGCGAGATCGAGGTCGTACGGCTCGTCACGGGGGGCGAGATGAGCCCGCTAGCGAAGGTGGCCGTCGAAGGCATCAGCATGAAGACGGACATCGTCCCCGCCGAGAAGATGACCCGGATCATCCTCGAGTCCGCGAAGGCACGCCTCCTCAACGAGGTGAGGACCATCGCCTGCCACGGCAGGAGGGACCACGTCGACACCGTGAGGATCAAGGAGCTGCCAGACGTCGTCGTCTGTCCAAGGTGCGGCTCCACCGAGCTGGGGATCTTCGAGCAGAGCATCGAGGACGTCTCCAAGGAGCTGGCGAGGGAGAGACCCGGCGTCAAGACGAAGGGCGAGCGCTGGTACGAGCGGGGCAAGGACGCCTCCAAGCTCGTCTCCATGTATGGAAAGAGGGGCGCAATCGTCGCCGCGGCCAAGAGGGTCGACTTCACCGAGGCGTGGGACCTCCTCGCCGAGACCAACGGCGAGTCCGATGAGTTCTTCAGCAGGATCGTCGAGGCCGAGAGGAACGCCCTGAAGAAGCGCTTCATGTGACCGGGGCAACTGTTTTAGCACCGTGGGCCAATGATCCTCCAGCCATGAAGAAGATCGGCATGCTCACCATCGGGCAGTCGCCCCGAAACGACATCCTGCCGAGTCTGAAGGAGATCCTCGGGGACGGCTTCGAGATCGTGGAGATCGGTGCCCTGGACGACCTGACCCTGGAGGACATCAACAGGATAGATGTTACACCCGACGACTACGTCCTCGTCTCAAGGATGAGGGACGGGACGGAGATCAAGATAACGAAGAGGTTCGTCCTCCCCCTCCTGCAGGAGAAGCTGGCAGAGCTGGAGGATCAGGGGGTCAGGCTAACCGTCGTCATGTGCACAGGCAAGTTCCTCCAGTTCGAGACGCGGGGGATCGTCTTCACCCCCCAGGAGACCCTGAAGGGCGTGGTCAAGAGCGCCCTAAAGAAGGGCCGGCTCGGGGTCATCTACCCCACGGAGGAGCAGATGCCCCATGCCCAGCAGGAGTTCGGCTCGGAAGATGTCGCTGTGTACGCGGACTCCAAATCTCCTTACGACTCCGATGCGGAGCTCCAGGGTCTGGCGTCCAGGCTCAAGGAGCAGAACCTAGACCTCATCGTCCTCAACTGCTTCGGCTTCGGCGTGGAGTTGAAGAGGTTCCTGGAGGAGCAGATGGGAAAACCGGTGATACAGTCGAATACCCTGATCGCCCGGGTGCTCAGGGAGCTCTCCTCCTGACGGGGAGGCTATTTCATGTACTTGGCGACGACGTAGATCTCGGCGCTTCCTTTCCGGGAGGCCTTGGGCTTTACGATCCTGACTAAGGAGAAGGCCTCCTTGACCTCACTGAGGTAGGCTTCGTACTCCGAGCCTTGGAAGACCTTGGAGACGAACCACCCCTTCCTCCGAAGGATCCTCTTCGCGATGTCGAGGGCCATCTTGGCGAGGTCGATCTGGCGGTAGTGGTCCATATCCCAGACGCCGGAGACGTTCGGTGCGAGGTCGGAGAGGATGAGGTCGATCTTCCCGGGGAAGAACCTCTTTATCCTCTCGAAGGTGTTCTCATCGAGGATATCGCCAACGATGGTCTTCACGTTCTCGAGGCCGAGGTCCTCGATCTCCTCGAGGTCGACCCCCAGGATCAGGCCCCCGTTCTGGATAGATTCGCTCGCAAGCTGGAGCCATCCGCCCGGGGCTGCACCGACGTCCAGGACGAAGAGGGCGCCCCTGAATATCTGGAACCTGTCGTCCAGCTGCTTCAACTTGTAAGTTGCCCTTGAGCGGTAGCCCTGCTCCTTCGCCATCCTGTGGTAGACGTCCCCCCCCTTCTCGGTGAGCCACCTCCTCGACATCAGCCCGTGCCCCCCTTAACGTGATCTGAGACTATCTTAAGTAGAGTTGAGGCATCGGCGTCCGTCTTTATCCCCCTGTTATCTATATGGGACATTGTGGCCACGTATCCTTCTCTCCTGAGGGCATCGAGTACGCCGTTTACAGGGGTCGAGGCGACGCGGAGCTTTGAGCAGACCAGGTCGATGTTATAGTATCCCGGTGGTAGGCCTACCTCCCCCCTCACGAGCCGGATCATCTCCACAAGTCTGACGTTGCTGCTCAGTATCGACCGCTCAGAACACTCCAGCATATCGTCGCAAAAGGATGTTTCGGCCAGTTCACCGAGCCAGAGGGGGCCCGCCATCTCCATTCTGGAACCACAATGATTGCAATCACGAGAGTCTAGAATGCTCTCTCGCTTCACAGCCTCCCGGTGAAGACATGTAAAGCAGTGGCGCATGTAACCCATCTCGCCCAGACAGGCATCGGCCTTCCTTGAACCCCGGTCAAGGGTGACGTAGACCCTCACGTAGTGGTCAGCGGCGTAGCTGAATACGGGCTTCACCGCCACCTCATGCCTCGCCGCAGTTGTGACGAGAGAACCCACGAGGAGCCTGAGAGCCAGCCCGTGGCAGTACTCAGTCCTGAGAGGGACACCGCCGTACTTACGGAGGCATGCCCTCCTGTAAACGCCGCAGAGGGGCGCCATGTCTGTCGCCGTCAGCGCGAGGAGCCCCCCCTTCTTGCACGACCTCATGGCCGTGTCGAGGAAGGGTGATGGCGACCCGTAGGGATCAACATCCACGTAGTCGAATCTCTGGAGGGGGCGTGCGTGGAGCGACAGTAGCTGGTGAGCCCCCATTGTCCTGACCGTCACTCTGTCGGATACGCCATTGGCGGCTGCGTTGATGGATGCCAGCCTCGTTGCGCTTGGGCTGAGGTCGCCCATGGTAACGTGCTCTAACCCCTCCACCTCAAGCGCCAACCGGACCCCCCTCACGCCACTTCCGCACATGGGCTCGCATGCGGACACCGGCCTTGAGAGCCTTCTCTGGTGCGCGGAGAGTGCGAGGACGGCGGTGTCCCTGTTCAGGCTCATCTGGGGATTGTAGAATACTGGCGCCTGCGATCTCAATCTCTGGATGTCGCTGCCCTCCGAGTGATGGAGCAGAGGAATGACTACCGTTGTTGAGCCCTCCTGTATCTTGACCGTTGGAAACTCCAGCTTTTCCGTCCTCGACACCCTTCGGTCTTTGCTGTTCATCCTTCATGGAGGGATAGATATAAGAAATAGGGAAAAAGAAGAGATGATCATTATCCCAGGTATCGAGGCAAGCCCCCGTGACTGCAAATAGAGAGGACGACATGAAGGATCTGCTTCTAGACCGGCGTGTGCAGTTGTTCCTCGGCAAGTTCCTTAACGGTGAGTTCGACACGCTCTCGCCCATCCTAGAGAGGAGGAACGGGTATCGTTATCCAGCTGTAGAGCAGTTCGTGGAGGCGCCTGACGAATCTGAGCCCTTCCTGATTAAGCTAGAGGAGAGGGGGGTCCTCACATCGGAGATCTGCGGGGCAATCGTCTGCTGCTCAAAATGCGGTTCATACAACGTTGACAGAGTCCTATCAAATCTAGCCAGAGGAGTCAATGAAGGAGACGTAAAGCCCGCCCAGATACGCGGTAAAATTCCCGTTAAGGAGACCATCTGGCGCTGTGAGGACTGTGACACTCTCATCGACGAGGGCGAGATCGCCGTGAAGCCTATCTTCTGCTACCACTTCAGCGAGAAGGGGATCGAGGAGATCTCCAGCAGGCTCGTGATCAAGCCCCTAAGGGACTTCCTGCATGAGCGGGGATACAGGACGGAGAGTCCGGGGACCCTTATAGGTGTCTCGAACGTCGAGCACGCCTTCGACATACTTGCGTTCGGAGGAGGCTCAGACGAGGAGGTCCTGGCTGTCGACTTCGCGCTGTCGGAGGAGCCCATCGACGAGGTGAAGGTGATCTCCATGTTCGCCAAGGTCTACGACGCTAACCCCTTCAAGTCGGTCCTCGTAGCCTTCCCCAAGTTGACGGCGGATGCCCGGAAACTCGCTGAACGGTACAAGCTGGGCGTCGTGGAGACAAATGATGTCAAGGACATCTGGAAGAAAATGCGTGAGGTCGTCCCGCCGGTCGACGATTTCAAGTTTGAGGCGCTCGATGTCATGACTCTCCTCTCGCTGCCGGACCACCTCAGGAAGACGGCGACCGTGACCAATAACCTCGGGAGGGCGATGGCAGACGAGATAGCCGAGGCCACGACCCGTGCGAGGGCTGTCGAGAGCGGGTACCTCAACCAGCTGGTGAGGATGGGGTACTTGAAGAAGGAGAGGGAGGGAAGGAAGGTCTTCTTCTCGGTTGTAGCGTAGGTGATGAAGATGGTGAAAGTATTCTCTATTCACTCGAGCCGTGGTGGAACCGGAAAGAGCCTGATCTCAAGCAACATCAGCGCCATCCTTGCCTTGGAGGGGAAAAACGTTGCCCTCCTTGACTTCGACTTCAGGGCGCCGAGCCTACAGACTATCTTCCAGGCCCAGAGATCTGTGAAGACATGGAACAACAACTACCTCGACGGTAAGGCGAGAATTGAGGACGTCATGGTGGACATGACATCGAAATACAAGATGAAGGGAAAATTCTACCTCGGCCTCGCGAACCCCGACATGGACGCAATGCGGGACATCACCAGGAAGGACAGGAAGTGGCAGATGAAGGCACTGCGAAGGGTGATGTCGCTGAAACAAGAGTTGGCTGACAAGCTAGGCGTCGAGATAATAGTGATCGACACGAGTCCGGGGGTGCAGTACTCGTCAGTCAACGCCGTGGTGAGCGCTGACGTCGCCATCATCGTCTCTAGCCTCGACCTCCTTGACATCGAGGGGGTCCAGAGGATGGCCAAGGATCTCTACGAGCCCTTCGAGAAGAAGACGTACATCCTGGTGAACAAGGCACGCCCCCACATGTTCGTCTCCGAGAGCAGCAAGAAGAGCCTCCTCGACGAGGTCGAGAGCCAGTTCTCTCAGCCCCTCATAGCCATCATCCCGTGCTACTGTGACATCCTACTGGCTCAGAGGGTCTCACTCTTCGCCCTCGACAAGCCTGATCACCCATTCACCTGGGCCCTCAGGGAAGTCGCTAAGCGACTGATAACGCTCGCGGACTAGCCATCGACCTCAAAGAGGCCTGCGATAACGGACCTCATGCATTTGATCGACTCTAGTCCCTTCGGGGTTATGCTGTACGTCCGACGTTTGCGTTTACCGGAGTAGGCGTCGTTGACCTCAACGAGCCCTTTTTTGGTCATGGAGTCTAGCAGTGGATAGATAACCGAAGGTCCAACCTTCACGTCGAATCGTTCCTTAAGGTCCGTCATTATCCTGTAACCCCATGAAGGCTCATCGGATAATATGTGGAGTATCGTGATATCCAAGAAGCTCCGGACGAACCTAGTCCTCATCTCCTTGCATCCATCTTCGTCTGACATCACATAATATATGTTGAGTCTTGGATATATACCGTTCCCGACCCTTTTTAGCTAAACATGGTTCCTTAATCGGTTTTAGAAACAGATGTATGAATGATCCGTTTCCCACATAAAGATTTATAAACTAGTTTTGGGGGTAATGACCGAATATATCGGGAAACCGATATAAAGTAGATGTGTACAACACCACTACACAATAGGCCTAGGTGTGAAAAGATGTCGACGATAGCCCTAGTGGGGCAGATCAGCTCCTACGTGGCGCTGACGTTCGGCATCTTCTTCTTCATCTTCGCGTGCAAGTACTATTTCGCCATACTCATAGCGCTTTTCAGCGGCAAGACAAACGACAAGAATGGCAGCAACGAAAAGAATGGCAATGAAAATGATAAGACGGGGAGCTTTAGGAACGGCATATTCAGCTTCTTAAAACGACCTCTCGAAGATGATTTCGACTCATTCTTCTTCACCGGCATAAGTAAGGACCCCGAGAACGACCCCTTCGTATCGATTCAGCTCCCCTTCTACAACGAAAAGAACGTCGCCAAGCGGATCATTCAGGCATGCGTCGACATCGAATACACGAACTACGAGATCATTGTGGCCGATGACTCCAGGGATGAGACGATCGAGATCTTGAAGGATCTGAACAAGAGGAGGGGGGGCCCGACCGTCAAGTTCGTCCATAGAAAGGATAGGGTGGGCTTCAAAGGCGGTGCCCTTCAGAAGGCGGTGAACTTCATGGACCCTAGGACCAAGTATGTCGTCGTTCTAGACGCGGACTTCATACCCCCACCGGACATACTCCGCAAGTTCCTCTGGTACTTCGAGGGCCCCAACGGCAACGGTGACAACGGTAATAACGGGAACGGCCACAGGTTCAGCGATCAGGTGCTCAACTACTACGAGAACGGCATCAACGAAGAGAGAAAGGACATATTCGGCAAGGTCGACGACTGGTACGAGAGGCGGAGAATCGGGGTCGTACAGGGGTACCAGCTCCACCACCTCAACAAGAACGAGAACTGGATCACCAAGGGCGTCCGCGCGGAGTTCAGCGGCGGGTACATGATCGAGAGGGTAGCTGAGGAGTTCTTCGGCTCCATGAAGATGATCACCGGGAGCGTCTTCATGATCCGGGCAGAGATACTTCAGAAGCTAGGCTGGACTACGAGCATCACCGAGGACTGGGACCTCACCCTGAGGATGTACATGGAGGGGTACAAGGTCCTCTACACGCCGCTGATACAGGCCCAAGCCGAGATCCCCACGACCATCAGAGCCCTCGCGAGGCAGAGGATGAGATGGGCGGAAGGCCACACCTACGCCGTGAAGAAATACTTCTGGGACATCATCAGGTCCCCCAACATCACAGGGAGGGAGAAGGCGGAGTTCCTATACTTCGCCCCC